>NZ_JBHFAB010000002.1:359779-443091 GCF_042510955.1 Streptacidiphilus cavernicola | reverse complement strand
GAACCGGGAGTAGACCGGCCCCTGCCGACGACCGGGATCCCCCTGGGGAACCGACCGCCGTCAGGGTGGGGAATTACGCCGACAGCAACCGCCCGAAGTAGGGGAAAAGCGCCGTCGCTGACACCGGTAGCCCGTCAGGTCCAGGCCGGTCTGGTAGCCGGTGGTCTGCTGGTAGTCCCACATGCTGTTCTCCACGTGCACACCTTTCGTCCTGAGACTCGGAAAGGCCCCGAATGGCGGGTAGCGGCCGAAGTGCCGCCCCGCAGGGCTCCTGTCCCGGTTGTACGGCCTCATGCCACCGCGTCGGCGTTTGGCCGACCGGACCGCGGGATACGCGTAGGAGGCATTGCACCGTTCCCCAGTACCATCCAGAGGGCAGGCCGTATGTCCGAGATTCCGGCAACCACCACGGACTCGGGTGCTCCCGTCGAGAGCGACGAGCACTCGCTGACAGCAGGTCCTGACGGGCCACTGCTGCTGCAGGACGGCTATCTGATCGAGCAGATGGCCCAGTTCAACCGGGAGCGCATCCCGGAGCGCCAGCCCCACGCCAAGGGCAGCGGCGCGTTCGGCCGCTTCGAGGTCACCGGGGACGTGAGCGCCTTCACCAGGGCGGCTCTGTTCCAGCCTGGGGTGCGCACGCAGGTGCTGGCCCGCTTCTCCACCGTGGCGGGGGAGCGGGGCAGCCCGGACACCTGGCGCGACCCGCGTGGCTTCGCGCTGAAGTTCTACACCTCGCAGGGCAACTACGACATGGTCGGCAACGACACGCCGGTGTTCTTCGTCAAGGACCCGATGAAGTTCCAGCACTTCATCCGCTCGCAGAAGCGCCGCGCCGACAACAACCTGCGCGACCACGACATGCAGTGGGACTTCTGGACCCTCTCCCCGGAGACCGCGCACCAGGTGACCTGGCTGATGGGCGACCGCGGCATCCCGCGCTCCTGGCGGCACATGAACGGCTACAGCTCGCACACCTACCTGTGGATCAACGAGCAGGGCGCCAGGTCGTGGGTGAAGTACCACTTCAAGACCGACCAGGGCATCGAGTGCTTCACCCAGGACGAGGCCGACCAGATGGCCGCCGTCGACACCGATTACCACACCCGTGACCTTTTCGAGCACATCCGCGACGGGCAGTACCCGTCCTGGACGCTGCACGTGCAGGTCATGCCCTACGAGGACGCGGCCGGCTACCGCTTCAACCCCTTCGACCTGACCAAGGTCTGGCCGCACAGCGACTACCCGCTGATCGAGGTCGGTCGTCTCACCCTGGACCGCAACCCCACCGACCACCACGCCGAGATCGAGCAGGCGGCGTTCCAGCCCAACAACTTCGTCCCCGGCATCGGCCCCAGCCCCGACCGGATGCTGTTGGCCCGGCTGTTCGCCTACGCCGACGCGCACCGCCACCGCATCGGCGCCAACTACCAGCAGCTCCCGGTCAACGAGCCCGTCGTACCGGTGCACAGCTACTCCAAGGACGGGGCGATGGCGTTCCGCAAGTCCGCCGACCCCGTCTATGCACCCAACTCCAAGGGCGGACCGGCCGCCGACACCACCCGTTTCGGCTCACCGCCCAGCTGGGAGGTGAGCGGGGAGATCACCCGCGCGGCCTACGTCGACCACCCGGACGACGACGACTGGGGCCAGGCCGGGACCCTGGTGCGCGAGGTCATGGACGAGGACGCCCGCACCCGCCTGGTCGACAACGTGGTCGGGCACCTGCTGAACGGCGTCACCGAACCGGTACTGCAGCGCGCCTTCGACTACTGGACGCGGATCGACGCCGGCCTCGGCGTCCGCATCAGGGACGGCGTCCAGGCCAAGGGCGCCGAGCTGGACCCCAAGGCCGCCGAGCAGGGCAACCCGGCCCGCCGGTCCATGCAGGACAAGGCGTAGCCGACGACGGCTCCTGCCGTTCGACTTCGTTCCGCACCGCTCGGATCACCTCACGGAGGGCGGGTAGGCGTCCGCCGTGCCCGCGCAGGCGCGGTGCGGAACGAAGTCGACACAGAGCTCTCGAAGGAGATGCGCAATGGCGAACGGGTTCGAGCGGGACAAGAGGCTGGCGCTGCCGGTGGCAGAGCGGGCCGGCTGGGACGCGGTGGACGTACGGGCGGTGGACACCGTGCGGCTGCTGGCGGCGGACGCGGTGCAGAAGGTCGGCAACGGCCATCCCGGAACGGCGATGAGCCTGGCCCCGCTGACGCACCTGCTGTTCCAGAACGTGATGCGGCACGACCCCGGCGACGACCAGTGGCTCGGACGGGACCGGTTCGTCCTCTCCTGCGGCCACTCCAGCCTGACCCTCTACATCCAGCTCTACCTGACCGGGTACGGCCTGGAACTGTCCGATCTGCAGGCCCTGCGGACCTGGGGGTCGGCCACCCCCGGGCATCCGGAGCACCAGCACACCCGCGGGGTGGAGATCACCACCGGGCCGCTGGGACAGGGCCTGGCGAGCGCGGTCGGCATGGCCATGGCCGCCCGCCGCGAGCGCGGCTTGCTGGACCCGGACGCCGAGCCGGGCAGCAGCCCCTTCGACCACCACGTCTACGTCATCGCCTCCGACGGCGACCTGATGGAGGGCGTCACCGCCGAGGCCGCGTCCTTGGCTGGGCACCAGGAACTGGGCAACCTCACCGTCTTCTACGACTCCAACCACATCTCCATCGAGGACGACACCGACGTCTCCTTCAGCGAGTACGTCCCCGCCCGCTTCGCCGCCTACGGCTGGCACGTCCAGACCGTCGACTGGACCCGCACCGGCGAGTACGTCGAGGACGTCGACGCCCTGCTCGACGCGGTCGAGGCCGCCCGCGCGGAGACCGGCCGCCCGTCGCTGATCATGCTGCGGACCCTGATCGGCTGGCCCGCCCCCACCAAGCAGAACTCCGGCAAGGCCCACGGATCCGCGCTGGGCGAGGACGAGATCGCCGCGACCAAGGTCCTGCTGGGCTTCGACCCCGACCAGCACTTCACCATCGAGGACGAGGTCCTGGCCCGCACCCGCGAGGTTATCGACCGGGGCCGCGAGGCCCACGACGCCTGGAACGACATCTTCATCGCCTGGCAGGCGGCCAACCCCGACCGCGCCGCCCTGCTGGACCGCCTCCAGGCCCAACGGTTCCCCGAGGGCTGGACCGACGCGCTGCCGGTCTTCCCAGCCGACCCGAAGGGCATGGCGACCCGGGCCGCCTCCGGCAAGGTGCTCTCCGCTCTGGCCCCGGTGCTGCCGGAGCTGTGGGGCGGCTCGGCCGACCTGGCGTCCAGCAACAACACCACGATGGACGGCGAGCCCTCCTTCGTCCCGGCCGACCGCCAGACCGAGGACTGGAAGGGCGGCCCCTACGGGCGCACCCTGCACTTCGGCATCCGCGAGCACGCCATGGGCGCGATCCTCAACGGCATCGCCCTGCAGAGCCTGACCCGCCCCTACGGCGGCACCTTCCTGACCTTCTCCGACTACATGCGCCCCGCCGTCCGCCTGGCCGCGCTGATGAAACTGCCCGCCACCTACGTCTGGACCCACGACTCCATCGGCCTGGGCGAGGACGGCCCCACCCACCAGCCCGTCGAACACCTCGCCGCGCTGCGCGCCATCCCGGGCCTGGACGTGGTGCGTCCCGCCGACGCCAACGAGACCACCGCCTGCTGGCGCACCGTCCTGGAGCACACAGACCGACCCGCCGGACTGATCCTTTCGCGGCAGAACCTGCCGGTCCTGAACCGTGACAGCGGCGAGTACGCCCCCGCCGCCGGGGCGGCGCGCGGCGGATACGTCCTGGCCGACGCGGCGGAAGGCGCAGTGCCGGACGTCATCCTGGTCGCCACCGGGTCCGAGGTGCAGATCGCCCTGGACGCCCGCGCTCTGCTGACCGAGGAGGGATTGGTGGTGCGGGTGGTCTCGATGCCCTGCCGGGAGTGGTTCGACGCCCAACCCCAGGACTACCGCGACCAGGTCCTACCGCCTGCGGTCCGGGCGCGGGTCAGTGTGGAGGCGGCGATTGGGCAGGGCTGGCGTGAGGTGGTGGGCGATGCGGGACGCATCGTCAGCCTGGAGCACTACGGGGCCTCCGCCGACTACCAGCGCCTGTACACGGAGTTCGGTATCACTCCCCAGGCAGTGGCGGTCGCGGCCCTGGACAGCATCGGCGACAGCCGCCGCGCGCTCCGCCCGGGAGGACACCAGCGGACGGCCGCTCCTGTCCGGAGCGGCACCGGAGACCAGGGCTGAGGCCCCGACCGGAGGCAACCGACTGGCATCAGTCCGGGTCGCCGTTAGGCGGGATGCCCCGCTTCGATGTCGGCCACATCCGTGAGGGAGAGCGGTCGTCCCCGGGCGACCGCATCCCCGTCGACGGGGGCCAGGAGGAAGCCCACGTGGTCACCCCAGTCCGCGTGGTCCTCGACGTGCCCGGCGAACCAGGCCACGGCCTCGGTCAGCACCGGTACCCCGCCCGGGCCGTCCTGGTGGGGTACCAGGGAGAACTTGTCCACCTCGTCCCCGGTCTGGCCGCCGAACAGCTCCGCCAGGGCGTGGTCGCGCGGCAGCAGGTGGACGGCCAGCAGGTTCGCGCGCCGGGCCAGCTGGTAGGTGTGGTTCTGCTTGGAGATCCACACCACGAAGCGGGGCGGGTCGATGGAGGACTGGCAGGCGAAGCCGACCAGGCAGCCCGCGCGCTCCCCTTCGACGGCGGCGGTCACGATGTAGACCGGACCGTCCACCCGGGAGATGAACTTCTCGAAGCCGGCGACCACGATGCTTCCTCCTTCGGCATCAGCCTGCCGATCGGGGATAGGGGCCGGGTTCAGAAGGACAGCCCTTCAGGAGGCGGGACGTGATCGACCGATGCTGTCACGGCCCCGCCCGCTGCCCCGGGCAGGGGCCCCGGCAGGCCCGGCGGGTGGACGTCGAGCAGGGCCAGCAGGCCCGAGACCGTCGATCCGATGTCCGCGGGGTGGCGCAGGGCGGTGCCCGGGCTGACCTGGTAGCGGTTGGAGCGGCCCTGGCGGGTGTGGGCGAGGTAGCCGTCGGCTTCGAGGTCGGCGATGATCCGCTGGACCGCCCGCTCGGTGAGCAGGCAGTGGACGGCGATGTCGCGCACCCGGGTGTCGGGGTTGCGGGCGATCGCCGCGAGCACCCGGGCGTGGTTGGTCAGGAACGTCCAGCTCGGGCGCGGATCGGTGGGTGCGTCCATGGTCCCAATGTACGACAGATGATTCACGTCTACCCATTAGCGAACTATGATTCGTGTATGTGTTGACATGAGCTGTTGTTCTGTGCACGCTGGATCCGTATGTTCGGCAGCCCAGGGAGCCACGTTCATGTCCCCCTCTGACGGTGTAGGCGAGACAGGAGCAGCCCGTGGTGCCGCTTCGGGCGGTGGGCGCGCCGTGCGTGCGGTGGAGCAACTGCAGGTGCGTGCGGACAGCGGTGGCGGACGCACGCGGGTGACTGCTGTAGGTGAGATCGACTACGACTCCGCCCCCGTGCTCAAGGCTGCGCTCATACGCGCCCTGGAGTGCTGCGGGTGTCTGCTGGAGATCGATCTTTCGGGTGTGTCCTTCTGTGACTGCGCGGGGTTGAACGTGCTCCTCCAGGTGCGCGGGCGTGCTGAGGACCGCGGCGTGACCGTGGCCCTGGCCCGGGTCGGGCCCGCGCTGTGGCGCCTGCTCACCCTGACTGAGAGCAGTGGCCTGTTCCGCCTCATCGAGCCGGTACTCGTCGCGCGGGCACGCCGTTGGCCTCTACGGTCCTGGGCCCGGTACAGGCCACCGCGTAGCGCCTGAGCGCGGGCCCGGCGACCGGGTCCGATGTGCGGTGCCCATTGCCGTGGTCCTGTTTCAGCTGAGCGCGGTGAACGCGACCAGCAGCAGGCCGACGCCGGCGGCTAGCCAGGCGACGTTGTCCCCGAGCCGCCCGGAGTGCAGTCGGCGCAGCGGTAGCACGAGCCGGTGCGAGCTGGTCGCCGCCAGGTCGCGCAGCCGCCGCGCACGGTGGCCCCGCAGCAGCGGCCCCCACAGTGCCATCGCGGCCAGGCCGAGGGCGAGTAGGGCGGAGAGCATACCCAGTAGCACGCCTTCGGGGCTCCAGCCGGCCAGGGCCGGGGCGCTGAGTGCCGGGAACGGCGTCGGCGGTCCCAGGCCGGTGGCGGCGAGGTAGTGCGCTCTGCTGGTGAACAGGGTGGCGGCGCGGTCCAGTGCGGCGGTCAGGCCGGGCAGCAGGCCGGCTGCCAGGCTGGCTGCCAGGAGCGCGGCCGGGACCAGCAGCATCGGGCGCGGTACCGCTCGGCTCGGGTCGCGGACCTCGGGTTCCTCGTCGTCGCCGCGGGTCTGGGCCTGGTGGCTGTCGTGGGGTACGGCGCCGGCCCCGGTGAAGACCCGGGCGGCCGTGCGCAGGACCGCGCCGCCGGTGACCGCCGAGGTGACGACGAAGACCGCGGGCAGCCAACCCTGGAGGCTGCCCGCCGCGTGCTCGGACAGGGCCTTGCCCAGTCCTGTGCTGAAGGGCGGAAGTCCGGCCACGGCCAGGCCGCCGAGGGCGAACATCAGCCCGGCGCTCCAGCGCAGTTCGCGGGCCCTGCCGTGCAGGCTGTGCTCGTCGACCGAGCCGTACTGGTCCAGCAGGACGCCGGTCAGGCCGAACAGGGCCGCCTTGGCGCCCGCGTGGCCGGCTACGTAGAGCGCGGTCGCAGCCAGGCCGCGGGCGTCCAGCAGGGCGATGCCGACCAGGAACAGGCCGACGTGGCTGATGGTGGAGAAGGCGAGCATCCGTTTGATGTGCCGCTGCTGCCAGCACATCAGCGCGCCCAGCAGGGCGGTGAGGACGCCTGCGCTCAGCAGGACGTCGCGCACGGCGGTGGCCGGGATCCCGCCGGGGCCGGCGAAGACGGTCCAGTAGACCCGCGCCGCCCCGTAGACGCCGAGTTCGACCATGACGCCGGACAGCAGCATGCAGACCGGGGTCGGCGCGACGGCGTGGGCGTCGGGCAGCCACAGGTGGAAGGGGACCGTGGCGGCCTTGGTCAGCAGGCCGGTGAGGACCAGCACGAACGCGGTCACGGTCAGGGCATCGGTACGGTGGGCGGCCAGATGGGTGCCGATCTGCGCCATGCCCAGCTCGCCGGTGCGGGCGTAGAGCAGGGCGATGCCCATCAACGAGCAGTACGCGGCCAGGGAGTTGACGATCCCGAAGGTCAGCGCGCCCTGCAGCGGGCGGGGGTCCTCGACGTGGTAGCCGGTGAGGGCGTAGGCGACGGTGCCCATCAGCTCGAAGAAGACGAAGGCGTTGAAGAGGTCGCCGGTGAGCGCGAAGCCGCACATGCCCGCCTCGAAGAGCAGCACCAGTGCGGGAAAGGTGCCCGGACTGCGCGCCGGAGGCTCGGCGAAGTACCGCCAGGCGTAGACCACCGCGGCCAGTACCAGCAGTGAGACCAGCAGCGCCAGCCCCACGCCGAGCGGGTCGCCGACCAGCACGATGCCGACGCTCTCGCGGTTGCGCGGCTGCCAGCCCCCGACCCAGGCGGTGAGCGGGCCCCGGTTCGCCGCGCGCCACGCCGTCGCCAGCAGCAGCACCTCGGCCAAGGCCCAGGCGGTGAGCAGGACGTCGCGGGCCAGGCGGGGAAGGAGCCGTCCGACGGCGGCGAACATTGCCGCTCCCAGCAGGGGGACGGCGACGGCCAGCGGCAGCAGGTCAGGAGCGGGCATCGGGGATCGGTTCCGTTATCCGCGCAGGCTGTTCAGGTGGTCGGGGTCGACCGTGCCGTGGCGCTTGTGCAGTTGCAGCACCAGCGCCAGCAGCAGAGCGGTGACGGTGGCGCCGACCACCACGTCGGTCAGGGTCAGGGCCTGGACGACCGGGTCGACGACCACGGTGTGCGGTGAGGTGTCGGAGAAGACCGGTGCGGTGCCGCCGCGGCGGAAGCCCACCGACAGCAGCAGGACGTAGGTGGCGGACTGGGCCACGGCCAGGCAGCCCACGGCGTGGACCAGGTTGCGGCTGGTCACCAGCCCGTACATGCCCACCAGCAGGATCCACCCGGCGACCAGGTAGGGCACCAGGGCGAACAGTCCGTTCATGAGGACTCCTTCTGCGCTGTCGGGCTTCGGCTGGTGGTCGCCAGGGCCTGGTCCAGGAAGTGCGCCAGCAGGACGATCACCCCGCAGGCCACCTCCACGCCGACGGCCGCGTTGATGACCGGGACCAGGCCGCCGGAGGAGAGGGTGTTGAAGGTGCCCAGCGGCAGTACGTTCTGCAGGTAGGCGGCTCCCGCGACCAGGCCGGCCAGTCCCAGGGTGGTGAACGCGGCGGCGGCCACCGCGTCGACGCCCTCCAGCAGTTCCCGGGGCCGGACCTGCTTCAGCGCCCGGTAGTCGGCGGCCACGTAGGCCAGGTGCAGGGCGCTGGCCAGCACCACTCCGCCCTGGAACCCGCCGCCGGGGCTGAGCTGCCCGTGCGCGACGACGTACACACCGATCAGCAGCGCGACCGGGAGCAGCAGGGTGCCGAACAATCGGGTGGACGGAAGCACTGTGGCCGGCCGGGGCGTCAACTCCCTTTCCTCGTCGGTGCGGCGCAGCAGTGCAGTGGTGCCGAGGACCGCTGCGAGCAGGATCGACTCCTCGCCCAGGGTGTCGAAGGCCCGCTGGTCGAAGTTGATCGAGGAGATGGTGTTCGCGGTGTGCTGCCGCAGCGACGCGGCGACCGCCCGGTCGCCGTAGGGATGAATCGGGGTGCCGAAGTGCGGCAGGCCGGTGCAGGCGAGCGTGTAGAGCACGGCGATTGCCACGGCCGCGCCCAGGAACAGCCGCAGCCGGGCGCGGCGGCTCAACGGTCCTCCTCCATGGCCGTCGGGTCGTCCTTGTCCGGTGACCCTCCGCGTCTGATCCGGCGCACGGTGAGCAGGATGAGCAGGGGCGTGACCGCGGTGCCGACGCCCAGCTGGGACAGGGCGACGTCGGGGGCCTGCAGGACGGTGAACAGCAGCGCGAGCGTCAGCCCGAGCACGGCCAGCACTACGGCCTGGCGGGCCGGATCCCGGGTCAGGACCGCGACCGTGGCCACCACTGCGACCAGTAGCAGGACGACCATGGCCAGGGCCTCGGTGGCGTCGGCGCTCACGTATCGGCCTTCTGGTCCGTGCGCGGGGTCGTGGCAGCGGTGACGCGGGCGATCGCCATGGTGGTGACCGGTCCGGCCACGGCCAGTAGGCCCCCGATGAATAGCAGCTTCACCGCCGCGCGCCCCGGGCCGGTGTCCACGGCCAGCGCCAGGACGATCAGCGGCGCGCCCAGTGAGGTCGCCGGGGCGAGCGCGTGCAGGCGGGTGAACGGAGCGGGTAGGACCAGCAGCGCGACGGCGGACACGACCAGCACCGCCACCCCAAGGGCCAGCAGCACCAGGGCGACCGCGTGACGCAGGTCCATGTCAGCCCTCCTCGGGTTCGGGGGCCAACAGCCGGGTGAACACCAGCGTGCCGACCGGCCCGAGCACGGCCAGGACCAGTGCGAGATCGGTGTAGGAGGAGGAGCGGCCGAAGCCCTGGGCCAGCAGCAGGAACAGCACACAGGTCAGCACCGACGCCAGGGTGGCCCCCGCCAGCCGGTGCACCACTGGCCCCCGGCAAGCTACCCACACACCGGGCCCCAGCCCACCGGCCAGTAGCACGGCGGCGGCCACCAACCAGGCGTTCATCCCGCGTCCTCCTCGGTGAGCAGCTCCTCCAGCCGCGAACGGCCCGGGAACAGTGTGTGGAGTCGCACCAGCGGCGGCACGGGCCCGGTGTCCTCCACCTCGACCACGCAGCCGCCCGGCGTCCCCGACATCAGCGCACACGCCCAGGCGGCCCCCACGCCGGGGCGCAGCCGCACGGTCCGCCAGCGCCCTTCGACGACCCGGCCGCCCAGTGCGGCTGCGGTCAGCACCGCCAACCGCACGGTCTCGGCCAGCAGCGTCCCCGGCCAGGCCCACAGCGCGGCGGCGCAGTGCCCGGCAGGGCCGACGACCGGCCGCACCGCGCGGCGCGCAGCCCACGCACCGACCGCCGCCAATCCGGCCGCCCCGGCGCCGACGGCCACTTCGAGGACGGACACCGCGCTGATGAACACCAGGTAGAGCGCGAACAGCAGGGACCACCAGGACAGCAGCTCCACAACCGCACGCACATGCGAGTCAGGCATAGCTTTTCTCCTCACTGCGCTCCGCTCCGGCACAGCAGACGCGTTGCGTCTTCCCCGCGCTGCGGGACCAAACACGGCAGCACGAAGCTAACGGACCGCGAGGAAAGTGCCGTGCGACCACACGAAGGCCGCCCGGGGGTTCGGCCGTACGGGCGAGTCGGGATGGTCGCGGGGATACCGGGCAGGCGAGTACGCGCGAACCTCTACCACCGCACAGAGAGCCGAGTCGAGATGAGCACTCCCCGCTACACCGTCCCCGGCGTCACCCCCGCCGACGCCCAGCAGGTCCTGGAGCGGCTGCAGCAGCGGCTGCACGCGCTCAACGACCTGGCGCTGACCTTGAAGCACGTGCACTGGAACGTGGTGGGACCGCACTTCATCGCCGTCCACACCATGATCGACCCCCAGGTCGAGGCGGTGCGGGCGATGGTCGACGAGACCGCTGAACGCATGGCCACCCTCGGCGGCTCCCCCGACGGCACCCCCGGCGCCCTGGTCGCCGAGCGCACCTGGGAGAACTACAAGCTGGGCCGCGCCGACGCCCAAGAGCACCTGGTGGCGCTCGACCACGTCTACAGCGGCATCATCGTGGACCACCGCAGGGCCGCCGAGGCCACCGGGTCGACCGACCCGGTCACCCAGGACCTGCTGATCGGCCAGCTGCACAGCCTCGAACAGTTCCAGTGGTTCGTCCGCGCCCACCACGAGACGGCCGGCGGCACCCTGACCGACGCCCCGGCGAAGAAGGCAGCAGCGCCCAAGGGCCGCAAGAAGTGACCGGGGCGGCCTCCGCAGGGCAGGCGCGCGCCGTGCTGTTCGATGTGGACGGCACCCTGGTCGACAGCTCCTACCTGCACACCGTCACCTGGTGGCAGGCGCTGCGGCAGGCCGGGCACACCGTCCCGATGGCCCGGGTGCACCGGGCGGTGGGCCTGGGCACCGGCCGCCTGCTGGACCGGCTGCTGGGCGAGGAACGGGACCGGGGCGGTGACGGCGAGCTGTCTGCTGCGCACAGCGCCCTCTACGCCGCCCACTGGCCTGCGCTGCAGCCGCTGCCCGGTGCCGCCCGGCTTCTCCGGGCCTGCGCCGCGCGGGGGTGGACGGTGGTGCTGGCCACCTCCGCGCAGCAGGAGGAGCTGCAGGTCCTGCGCAAGGTCCTGGATGCGGAGGACGCCATCGCCGACGCGGTGAGCGCCGACGACGTGGACCGTGCCAAGCCCGCCCCCGACCTGGTCGAGCAGGCCCTGGCCAAGGCCGGGGTGACGGCGGAGCGCGCGGTGTTCGTCGGCGACACCCGCTGGGACGTGGAGGCGGCGCACCGCAGCGCGGTGCGCTGCATCGGCGTCCTGAGCGGCGGGGTGAGCCGGGCCGAACTGCTGGCCGCGGGCGCAGACGGGGTCTACCAGGACCCGGCCGACCTCGCGGACCACCTCGACGCCAGCGCCCTGAGCCATGGCAGGCGATAGCCCGCCCCGGCCGTCCGACGAGCCGCCGCCATCCATGATTCAGACGGCGGTGCGGGGTAGACGCTGACCATGAACATTTCCATGCCTTCGAGCACCGTCCTGGCGGCCCCCTCCAGCGGCTCCAGCTGGATCATCGCTGTAGTCGCCGGGGTGATCGTCGTCGCGGCCTTGATCGGCGCGTTCGCCTGGGGTGCACGGCGTCGTGAGCGCGAGCCCGCGCCGCTTCCCGCCGACGGCGGCCCCGCCCAGGCTCCGTCGACGACCGATCCGCAGGCCGTCGCGGACCGTGACCGCCCCGATGCCGACTCCTGGGCCACCCCGCCGGGCACCCCGGGACAATCCCCTCGCGGCCAGTGAGGTTTCCGTCGCGGCAGCGCGGCAAGCCGAACCTGGAAGAGCTGTCGGCCCAGTGAGAGGCGTTGCGATGACTTCCTTCGGATACTTCCTTTCCTGCGAGGAGTTCACCCCCCACCAGCTGCTGGAACAAGCGCGGCTGGCCGAGCAGGCAGGATTCACCAGCCTGGCGATCTCGGACCACTTCCACCCCTGGAACGACGAACAGGGCAGCAGCCCGTTCGTCTGGTCCATGATCGGGGCGCTCTCCCAGGCCACCGACCTGCCGGTGACCACCCTGGTGACCTGTCCTACGGTGCGGCTGCACCCGGCGGTCACCGCCCAAGCGGCGGCCACCTCCAGCGTGCTCACCCGCGGCCGGTTCGCCCTGGGCGTCGGTACCGGCGAGGCCCTGAACGAGCACATCCTCGGCGACCGCTGGCCCGCCTACCAGGTCCGAGCCGAGATGCTGGAGGAGGCCGTGGAGGTGATGCGGGCGCTGTTCACCGGGGAGCGCACCAGCCACCGCGGCCGGCACTACACCGTCGAGGACGCCCGCCTGTACACCGCACCCAGCCGACCGGTGCCCATCCACGTCTCCGGTTTCGGCCCCAGGAGTGCGGAGCTGGCCGGGCGGATCGGCGACGGCTTCGTCACCATGCAGCCGGACGCCGACCTGGTCGGCGCGTTCCGCGAGGCCGGCGGTACGGGCAAGCCGGTGCTCGGCGGGCTGAAGGTCTGCTGGAACCCGGACCGCGACACGGCGGTGAAGACGGTCCACCGGCTGTGGCCCACCGAGCTGCTTCCCGGGGAGCTGGCGCAGATCCTGCCGACGCCCGAGCACTTCGAGCAGGCCTCCCAGCTGGTCACCGAGCAGCAGGTCGCCGACGCGGTGGTCTGCGGCGACGACCCCGCGCAGCACGCCGCCGCGGTCGGCGCGTACGTGGAGGCCGGGTTCGACGAGGTCTTCGTGGGCCAGGTCGGCCAGGACTACCACGGTTTCTTCGACTTCTACCGGGACCGCGTCCTGCCCGAGTTGCGTAAGAACTGACCCGGCGGGGTTTCACCAGAGCGGGCACGGCTAGACGCCCCAGGGAGACAGGCCGTACGGCGTCCACCAGCGAGAGGAAGTCCGTCGTGGCAGAGAAGGTGTCCGACCAGGTACTGGCCCGCCTGCGGGAGTGGGGCGTCGACCAGGTCTTCGGCTACGCGGGGGACGGGATCAACGGCCTGCTGGCCGCCTGGGGCCGCGCCGAAGACCGGCCGCGGTTCATCCAGGCCCGGCACGAGGAGATGGCCGCGTTCGAGGCCGTGGGCTACGCCAAGTTCTCCGGCAAGGTCGGGGTCTGCGCGGCGACCTCCGGGCCCGGCGCGATCCACCTCCTCAACGGCCTGTACGACGCCAAACTGGACCATGTGCCGGTGGTGGCGATCGTGGGGCAGACCAACCGCAGCGCGATGGGCGGCTCCTACCAGCAGGAGGTGGACCTGCTGAGCCTGTTCAAGGACGTCGCCTCGGAGTACTGCGAGATGGTGACCGTCCCCGAGCAGCTGCCAAACGTGCTGGACCGGGCCATGCGCACCGCCTACGCCAAGCGCACCGTCACCGCCGTGATCATCCCGGCGGACGTGCAGGAGCTGGACTACCAGGCTCCGGGGCACGCCTTCAAGATGGTGCCCTCCAGCCTGGGCCACCCCGAGTACACCCCGATTCCCGCTGACGGCGACCTGCAGCGGGCCGCCGAGGTCCTGAACGCCGGGGAGAAGGTCGCGATCCTGCTGGGCCAGGGTGCCCGCCAGGCACGCCCGCAGGTCGAGCAGGTCGCTGAGCTGCTGGGGGCGGGGGTGGCCAAGGCACTGCTGGGCAAGGACGTCCTGCCGGACACGTTGCCCTACGTCACCGGCTCCATCGGGCTGCTGGGCACCAGGCCGTCCTACGAGATGATGCGGGACTGCGACACCCTGCTGGTGATCGGATCCAGCTTCCCCTACACCCAGTTCCTGCCGGAGTTCGGCAAGGCCAGGGCGGTGCAGATCGACATCGACCCGTTCATGGTCGGCCTGCGCTACCCCTTCGAGGTCAACCTGGTCGGCGATTCGGCCGCGACGCTGGACCGGCTGATCCCGCTGCTGCGCCTCAAGGAGGAACGGGGCTGGCAGAACGGCGTCATGGACAACACCGCCCGCTGGTGGGAGGTGATGGAGCGCCGCGCGGCCCTGGACGCTGACCCGGTCAACCCCGAGCACGTCGTGCACGCCCTGGACGCGCTGCTGCCCGAGAACGTCATGCTCAGCGCCGACTCCGGATCCTCCGCGAACTGGTACGCCCGCCACCTGCGGATGCGCGGGCAGATGCGCGGCTCGCTGTCGGGCACGCTGGCCACGATGGGTCCCGGGGTGCCCTACGCCATCGGCGCGAAGTTCGCCCACCCGGACCGCCCGGCCATCGCGATCGTCGGCGACGGCGCGATGCAGATGAACGGCCTGGCCGAGCTGATCACCGCCGCCAAGTACTACCCGGACTGGCAGGACCCCCGGCTGGTCGTCGCCGTGCTGAACAACCGGGACCTGAACCAGGTCAGCTGGGAGATGCGGGCCATGGAGGGCGCCCCGCAGTTCCTTCCCTCCCAGGAGCTCCCGGACGTCCCCTACGCCAAGGTCGCCGAGAGCTTCGGGCTGCTGGGCATCAGTGTGGACAAGCCCGAGCAGGTCGAGGCCGCCTGGCGGCAGGCCCTGGCCGCCGACCGGCCCTGCGTGATCGAGTTCCGCACCGACCCCGCCGTCCCGCCGATCCCGCCGCACGCCGACTGGGACCAGGCCCTGGCCACCGCCTCCTCGATCCTGCACGGCGACAGCGATCGGGTCGGCATGGTGCGCCAGGGCGTCAAGGCCAAGCTGGCGGAGTTCCTGCCCGGCAACGGCAAGACGAAGGACGGCCAGCAGTGACCGGCCTGGTCGCAGCCGGTCTGGAGAACGTCCGCACCGGGCGGTTCCAGCGCAGCCTGGCGCTGGCCACCGCCGCCGGGGCTGTGGCGTGCGCCGGGGAGATCTACTTCGAGCACGACCGGGCCGGCTTCGGCAACCGGATGATGTGGCTGCCGGTGGTCCTGGGCCCGGTCGGCGCGGTGGCCGGGATCGCCGGGGTCTGTGACGAGCGGCTGGCCCGCACGCTCCTGCCGGTCGCCTCGGCGGCGATCACCGCCAACGGGATCCAGGGCACCTACCTGCACCTGCGCGGCATCGCGCAGAAGCCCGGCGGCTGGCGGATGGCGCGCTACAACATCGAGATGGGGCCGCCGATGCTGGCCCCGCTGCTGATGAGCATGGTCGGCGGCATGGGCCTGGTCGCCGCCGTGCTGCGGCGCGAGGGCAGCCCCGCGTGAGCGGACAGACACGGGACGGCGGCCCGGCGCGGGCGAACCGGTTCCCCGGCTACGACGTGGTGTCGCAGGCCGACACCTGGGACCGCGCCACCCAAGGCGTGGTCCTGGGACGGCTGGGGCCCCAGCCGTCGCTGCGGTTCTTCACCCCCGCCGAGGAAGCCGCCGCCGCAGCCCTGTTCGCCCTGCTGCTGGACCTGCGCCCGGACGAACCACAGGTGCCCGTCCTGGCGATGGTGGACGCGCGGCTGGCCGAACTGCAGACCGACGGCTGGCGCTACCAGGACATGCCCCCCGACGACCAGGCATGGCACCGCTCCCTGCACGCCCTGGACCTGGACGCCGAACGCCACGAGTCGGCCCCCGCCTTCGCCGCACTCCCGACCGAGCGCCAGGCGGTGCGGCTGCAGGCCGTCCAGGACCTCGGCCCCGAGCCCTGGTACGGGCTGCCCGCCGCCCACGTCTGGAGCCTGTGGACCCGCTACGCCTGCACCGCCTACTACGCGCACCCCTCCGCCTGGAACGAGATCGGCTTCGGCGGCCCCGCCTACCCGCGCGGCTACCTGCGCCTTGGCCTGGACGCCCGCGAACCGTGGGAGGTCGCCGACGCCCGCCCCGACCAGGACCCGGTTGCCGAGAGGGAGGACTGACCGATGGCCAGCCTGCGCCCCGCCCGCGACACCCTGCGGCTGACCGCCCGCCCGCAGCGGGCCATCCGCCGCCGCAACGAGTCCGCCTGGCTGCTGCCGGGCGACGGCACCCGCTTCGACCAGCAGCTGATCCGCGACATGCGCCGCTACGAGGACACCGACGAGGTGGACCTGGTCGTCGTCGGCTGCGGGGCCGGCGGCAGCGTCCTGGCGCAGCGGATGGCCCGCCACGGCTGGTCGGTGGTGGTGCTGGAGGCCGGGCCGTTCTGGAACCCGGACACCGACTGGGTCAGTGACGAGGCAGGATCCCACCACCTGTACTGGACCGAGCCCCGGGTGGTCTCCGGTGGCGACCCGGTGCCGTTGGGCTCCAACAACTCCGGGCGCGGTGTGGGCGGTTCGATGGTGCACTACGCCGGCTTCACGCCCCGGTTCCACCCCTCCGACTTCCACACCGCCACCGAGGACGGCGTCGGCGCGGACTGGCCGATCACCTACCAGGACCTCAAGCCCTCCTACGAGCGGATCGAGAGCGAGCTCCCGGTCTCCGGCCAGTACTGGCCCTGGGGCGACCCGCACGCCTACCCCTACCCCCCGCAACCGGTCGGCGGCAACGGCGAGGTCTTCCTGCGCGGCGCCGCCGCCCTGGGCATCGAGGCCAGGGTCGGCCCGGTCGCCATCGCCAACGGCCGCTTCGGCAACCGCCCCCACTGCGTCTACCGGGGCTTCTGCCTCCAGGGCTGCAAGGTCAACGCCAAGGCATCGCCGCTGATCACCCACATCCCCGACGCCCTGGTCCACGGCGCGGAGATCCGCGCCGAAGCCATGGCCACCCGCATCGAGACCGACCCTCAAGGGCGGCTGGCCACCGGCGTGCGCTACATGCGCGCCGGCAGCGAGCACCTCCAGCGGGCCCGCAACGTCGCCGTGGCCGGGTACTCGATCGAGACCCCGAGGCTGCTGCTCAACTCCACCAGCCCCCGCTTCCCGCAGGGGCTGTGCAACGACCACGACCTGGTCGGCCGCTACCTGATGGTCCAGGGCGCGCCGCAGACCGCCGGACGCTTCACCCAAGAGGTCCGCGCCTACAAGGCACCCCCGCCCGAGGTCTCCACCGAGGCGTTCTACGAGACCGACCCGACCAAGCCCTACAAACGCGGCTATTCCATCCAGACCGTCTCCCCGCTGCCCATCACCTGGGCCGAACACGTCGCCGCCCAGGGCCACTGGGGTGCCGACCTGCGCCGCTACATGGCCGACTACATCCACTGGTCCACGCTCGGCGCGCTGTGCGAACTGCTGCCCCAGCCCGGCAACCGGGTCGCCCTGGCCCAGGAGCACGACCGCTACGGACTGCCCGTCGCCGACTTCTCCTACACCCAGTGCGACAACGACCGGCAGCTGATGAAAGCCGCCCAGGCCACCATGGAGGACATCCTGCGCGCGGCCGGGGCGACCGAGCTGATGACCATCGACCGCTACGCCCACCTGGTTGGCGGTTGCCGTATGGCGGCAGACGCCGACCACGGCGTGGTCGACTCCGACCTGCGCAGCTTCGCGGTGCGGAACCTGCTGGTCACCGACGGCAGTGTGCTGCCCACCCAGGGCAGCGCCAACCCGGCGCTGACCATCATGTCCCTGGTCGAGCGCGCCGCCGCCCGCCTGGCCGCAGGCTCCCGCAGCGGCCTGCACGCCCCGGAAGCGGCAGCCCGATGAGCCCCGTGAAGCCGGATCCGTCGATCGACCGCATCGACGTCGCCGTCTACACCGTGCCCACCGACGCCCCCGAGGCCGACGGCACCATCGCCTGGACCAGCACCACCATGGTCCTGGTCCAGGCCACCAGCGGCACCATCACCGGCCTGGGCTGGACCTACGGTGCCCCGGCCACCCGCGAGGTCGTCACCGCAGACCTCGCGCCGCTGGTGGTCGGACGCTGCGCACTCGACATCCCCGCCGCCAACGAGGCGATGCGCAGGGCCATGCGCAACGCCGGGACCCCGGGGCTGGTGGCCGGAGCGGTCTCCGCGGTGGACATCGCCCTGTGGGACCTGAAGGCCCGACTTCTCGACCTGCCACTGGTCCGACTACTGGGCACCGCCCGCGAGCAGGTCCCGGTCTACGGCAGCGGCGGCTTCACCACCTACGAAGACACCGCGCTGGACCGGCAGCTGCGCGGCTGGGTGGAGGAGCGGGGCATTCCCCGCGTGAAGATCAAGATCGGGGAGTCCTGGGGCAGCCGTGAGAGACGGGACCTGGCTCGGATCCGCCAGGCCCGTGCCGCGGTGGGGGAGGACTGCGCGCTGTACGTCGACGCCAACGGCGGCTACAGCCGCAAGCAGGCGGTCCGGGTCGCGGCGGCCTTCGCCGACCAGGACGTCAGCTGGTTCGAGGAACCGGTCTCCTCCGACGACCTGCCCGGCCTGCGCGCGGTCCGCGACGCGGTGCTGCCGGACGTCACTGCCGGCGAGTACGGCTACGACCTGCCCTACCTGACCCGGATGGCCGCCGCCGGGGCGGTGGACTGCCTGCAGGCCGACGCCACCCGCTGCGGCGGCATCACCGTCTGGCTGCGCGCCGCAGCGGTCGCCGAGGGGCTGGGGCTGCCGTTGTCGGGGCCACTGCGCCCCGCACGCCCACGCCCACGCGGCAGCCGCCGCACCGAACCTGCGGCACCTGGAGTGGTTCCACGACCATGTCCGCATCGAGAACCTGCTCTTCGACGGCACCCTGGACCCGGACGGCGGTGTCCTGACACCCGGTGCCGGCGGCAGCCCCGGCCACGGGCTCGACCTGGCCCAGCAGCGCGCCGCGAAGTACCGCATCGCCTGAGGGCGCAGACCGACCACTCCCGGTTCGCCCCGTTTGCCCCCGCCGTCAGCGGCAAGGCGAAAAGAGTGCGCACGCGCACGGCACCGCAATCCACCGAGAGGAACGGTTCCCATGCTCACCCTGCAGGGACGCACCATCGCCTTCCTCGTCGCCCCCAAGGGCGTCGAGCAGGCCGAGCTGACCAGCCCGTGGCAGGCCGTCATCGAAGCCGGCGGCACCCCGCGCCTGGTCTCCACCCAGGCCGGCCGGGTGCAGGCGTTCAACCACCTGGACCGCGCCGACACCTTCGAGGTCGACGACGTGGTCGGCCAGGCCAGCGCAGCCGACTACGCCGCGCTGGTGCTGCCCGGCGGCGTCGCCAACCCGGACATCCTGCGCCAGGACGCCGCCGCCGTCGCCTTCGCCCGCGACTTCTTCGACGCGGGCAAGCCCGTCGCGGCCATCTGCCACGGCCCCTGGACCCTGGCCGAAGGCGACGTCCTCAAGGGCCGCACCCTGACCTCCTGGCCCAGCCTGCGCACCGACCTGGTCAACGCCGGCGCCCAGTGGGTCGACGAACCCGTCAAGGTCTGCACCGCCGGACCCAACACCCTCATCACCAGCCGCAAGCCGGACGACCTCCCGTCCTTCGACGAGGCCCTGGTCACCGAGTTCGCCCGGACCAACGGGTGAGCGGCATGACCGACCCCGGGATCGAACCGCTGGGTGACCACGAGTACCTGGTCCGCCTCGACGACGGGCAGACCCGCGTGCGGGTCACCCCGGACGTCCTGCGCCGGACCTCGGCAGCCGTCACCGACGAGGCCCAGGTGGTCGACCTGGCCCTCCAATGGCTGCTGGAACGCCAGTCGGCGGCCGACCTTCCGCAGATGATCGACCTGGACGACATCGCAGCCGGCTACCCGGACTTCGTCACCGACCTCGCCCAGCGGCTCGCGGCGGCCCGTTAGCAGGAAAGGCGCGAACGACGATGCGCAGCACAGGAAGAGAGGAACAGGGCGGCGGACCGGGACGGTCGGAGACCGCCGAGCAGCGGGCCGACCGGATGTGGAACGAACTGCTCCAGGAAGTACGGGTCTCGCAGACCGGAGCGCAGATCCTCTTCGGTTTTCTGCTGAGCGTCGCCTTCACCCCGCGGTTCGCCGCCCTGGACACCTTCGACACCTACCTGTACGTGGTCACCGTCGTGCTGGGCGCCTGCGCGACCGGGGCGCTGATCGCCCCGGTCGCCTTCCACCGCTTCCTGGCCGGTCACGACCTCAAACCGGAGCTCATCCACGTCGCCGCCCGGCTGATCACCGCCGGGCTGGTGCTGCTGGCCCTGACCATCGGCACCGCCCTGCTCCTTCTCCTACGGACCGCCACCGGCAACCCGGTACTCGCTGCCGTACTGGCGGCAGCCGTGACCGCCTGGTTCACCATCGCCTGGCTACTGCTCCCGTACGCGGTCCTGCGTCGCGCCGAGCGCGCTGACCGAGGTACGGCCCCAGCTCGCGCCGACCCCCGCCCGCCCAGTGGCGGCAGCGCCGGTCGTGGCTGAGGAGTCTTCCTGGCCCCGAGTGCGGGCAGGGACCACTTCCCCGCGATCTGCAGGGGTACCCGGACGGCCCCGGGGCAGGTGCCTGCCGTTGCGGTTGGTGCGGACGTGGCCAACCCTTGAAGGCAGACGAGAAGGAGTTGGAGCATGACCACTTCCGATGAGAGCGGCAAGCAGCCTGACGAGGAGACCCGGGAACGCTCTGCCGAAGAGCGCAACGTCGTCGCCCCGACCCCGCGGGATGTACGCGAGAAGGGTGAAGAAAACCCTGAGGAGGCACCCGAGGTACAGCCGCCCGGTTCCTGACCCAGGCTCTCGCCCCTCGCGCGGTCCTCCCGCTTGGCCAGTGAGCGAGAAGGGTCAAACCCCTGGCATGCCCCGCGCTGGTTCGCCCTGAAGGGCCCGTGCCTCCGAGTTGCTGCGTACCGCGCCGCGCCGACCAGGTGTTCCGGGCGAGGGCCGAAACCGCCGACATGGCCCTGTGACGGCCGGGTAGCCGAAGCTCATGAGCGAGCATCGCGCCCGGCCCGCCGAGGGCCACCGCAGCACCCTGGTCACCATCGTCGTCGCACTGGCGGCGAACCTGGTGATCGCCGTGGCGAAAGCCGTCGCAGGTCTGATCGCCTCCTCTCCGGCCATGCTGTCCGAGGCGGCGCACTCGGTCGCGGACAGCCTCAACGAGGTGTTCCTCATCGCGTCGCTGCGACGCAGCAAGCGTGCACCGGACCGGGAACACCCCTTCGGCTACGGCAAGGAGCGATTCTTCTGGTCGCTGCTGGCGGCCGTGGGAATCTTCGTCACCGGCGGCTGCTTCTCCTTCTTCCAGGGACTGCAGGCATGGCGGCACTCCGAGGCGGAGACCCACACCGGCTACCTGGTCTCCTTCGCGGTGCTGGGCTTCTCCCTGCTGGCCGAGAGCACCTCGCTGGCACGGGCACTGTTCCAGGCCCCGGAGGTCCGCACCGGCCAGGGGCTGTCGTCGCTACTGCGGGCCGCGGGTGATCCGGCGGTCCGCACCGTTCTGGCCGAGGACGCGACCGCGCTGGCCGGTGTGCTGCTGGCTGCCGCTGGACTGGGGCTGCACGCGCTGACCGGCGACAGTCGCTGGGAGGCCGGGGCCTCGCTGGCCATCGGCCTGCTACTGGTGTTCGTGGCCTACCGGCTGGGACGCCAGGCCGAGCACGAACTCATCGGCCAGGCCGCCGACCCGCACCTGCAGGGCGAGTTGCGAGCATTCCTGCACCGCGAAGCGGACGTGGACACCGTGGCGGAACTGCTCACCATGCAACTGGGCCCCGACTCCACCCTGCTGGCCGCCCGCTTGGACATCCACCCCGGCCGCGACAGCGAGGAGGTGGAGGAGATCTGCATGCGCATCAGGGAGGCGATGCGGAAACGCTGGCCGCAGCTGGACCACGTCTTCCTGGACATCACCGACGCCTCCCCTGAGCAGCGCAGCCGAGCGGAGGGCGAGCTCAAGCGGCTGCCCGGAGGCCTCACCCGGCCTTCCTCCACATCGGAGGTCCGGTGACCGACCACTGGTACAAGCAGGCTGTCGTGTACTGCGTCGATGTGGACTCCTTCCAGGACTCCGACGGCGACGGCATCGGCGACTTCCGGGGCCTGACGAGCAGGCTGGACCACATCGCCCGGCTGGGCGCGACCTGCCTGTGGCTCAACCCGATCCACCCCTCGCCGATGCGCGACGGCGGCTACGACGTCACCGACTTCTACAACGTCCACCCCCGGCTGGGCACCCTGGGCGACTTCGCCGACCTGCTGCGCGCCTGCGACGACCGGGGCATCCGGGTGGTGATGGACCTGGTGGTCAACCACACCTCGGACCGCCACCCCTGGTTCCGTTCCGCAGTGTCCGATCCCGGTTCGCCTTATCGGGGCTGGTACGTCTGGTCCGAGCAGGAGCCGTCCGACCGCAGGCAGGGCATCGTCTTCCCCGGCGAGCAGGACGAGACCTGGACCTGGCAGGAGGAGGCCAAGGCCTGGTACTACCACCGCTTCTACGACTTCGAACCGGACCTGGACATCGCCAACCCGGCCGTGCGCGAGGAGATCCGACGAATCGTCGGGTTCTGGGCCCGACTCGGGGTGGCCGGGTTCCGAGTCGACGCCGCGCCCTTCGTCATCGAGCTGACCCGGCCCGACCAGCCCGACTCCGACGAGGACTGGGACTTCCTGACCGAGCTGCGCGCGCACCTGTCGTGGATCCGCGGCGACGCCGTCCTGCTGGCCGAGGCCAATGTCCCGCCCGACCGGCTGACCGACTTCTTCGCCGACGCGGGCGGCTCCGACGACCGGATGCACCTGCTGTTCGACTTCCCGCTCAACGGCCGCCTGCTGCTGGCCCTGGCCACCGGTGAGGCCGCTCCGGTCACCGAGCTGCTGAGGTGAAGGTCACCTTGGTGCAGATGCCGGCCGTCAACACCCCCCCAGTTCGACCGGGTGTTGTCCCGCCTGCCGAGCCGCGCCCAGCCGGTCCCCCCGATCTACCAGCCCGAGGTCGCCGCCCGCGCCGTGATGTACGCTGCCGACCACCCGGGGCGGCGCGAGTACTGGGTGGCGGCAGCACCGCCGTCGCCCTGCTCGCCAACGCCGTCGCCCCCGGGATCCTGGACCGCTACCTGGCCCGCACCGGCTACGTCTCCCAGCAGGACCACGGCCCGGCCGGCCCCGATGCCCCGCAGAACCTGTGGCACCCGGTCGACGCCGACACCGACGAGGGCGCCCACGGCCGCTTCGACGACCGCTCCAGCTCCCGCAGCTACCAGCTCTGGGCCTCCCAGCACCACGGCGTTGTAGCGGCAACTGCGCTGGCCGCCGTCGGCGGTGCCATCGTCGCGGCCGGACGTGCCGCTCGTCGCTGACAGTCCGCCGATCGTCCCGAGCATCGGGAGCAGCCGGGGATGCCTAGCCGCCGAGTGCGGCCAGGAGCTGCTGCTTGTTCATCCTGGAGCGACCCTTGACGCCGCGCTGCCTGGCTTCGTTGTACAACTGGGCGTACGTCCGTCCACCCGCACCCCGATGCGAGCGTTTCCCGCCCCGGTGCCCCGAGGAGACGTCCTGGAGGGAACTGCGACTGGCGGTCTTCGACTCACCCGCTCGTGCCCGTTCCTTGTTCACCGTGCGGGCGGCGATCTCTTGGGCCTTATCAGGGTTCTCCCCCCGCGCCTCCACGCTCTTCTTGATGTGCTCGTACTGACGCTCACGTTTCGCGTTCGACCCGGCTGGCATGACCAGTACCTTCCTTCCCGCAGACATCCCCGCTTCCATCGTCTGCCCACCCACGGTCTGCTCAGACGGCGGACTGAGCCATCCGGCTGAGATCTCTCCCGACCCTGAATAGCACCAGCAGTTCCGGGCAGTAGGTGAGGCGGATGCGGCTGAGGACGAGTGATCCCACCGGGCCCGGTCTGCGTCGGCTGCGGCACGGACGCGGGTTCCGTTACACCGACGCTCACGGCACCGCGCTGAGCGACCCCGGACAGCTCCAGCGCGTCAAGGCACTGGGCATCCCACCTGCCTGGTCCGAGGTGTGGATCAGCCCCTACCCGAACGGCCACATCCAAGCCGTGGGAACCGATGCGGCCGGCCGCCGCCAGTACCTCTACCATCCTCGGTTCCGGGCCGACCAGGACACCGCTTCCCCGCCAAGGGCGGGCAACAACGCACCATCACCCTCACCGACCCGGACGTCTGCCGGGCCGTCACCGCCCTGCGCCGCCGCACCATCGGCGACCACCTCTTCGCCTACTGGGGCCACTCAGCATGGCACGACCTGCACGCCGGTGAACTCAACGCCCACCTGACGGGTCTGGACGTCACGGCCAATGACTTCCGTACCTGGCACGCCACCGTCCTGGCCGCCGTAGGCCTGGCTGTCTCCGCACAGGACGAAGCCGGACACACCATCAGCCGCCACCTGCCCGAGCTGGGCTCGGACACCCGCTACGGCCTGCCCGGCACCCAGGGCGACATCGAGAAGGCCGTCCTCACCCTCCTGCGCACCGCGACCTGACCGCGCGTGCATGCCGACCGGCCGGTGGGCGCCCCTCGCAGATCAGGCCACCTCGACCTCATGCTGCGCCGCGGACGCCTCACGCTGGGACGCCAGCAGGCACCGCGCCCGGGCCAGGGCCACCTCCGGCTCCTGGATGCCGGTGGACACGCACAAGGTGTAGTTCAGGTCCGCACGCCGCAGACCCTGGTCCATCCGGTCGTCCAAGGCGTCCAGTTCCGAGACGAGGCGTGCGAGCAGAGCGAAATCGATCAACGGCATGTTGCTGCTCCTGGGGTGATCGGCTGTGCGGTGAGTAGACCTGGGAGGGGAAGGGGAGCGCGGCAGTGAGCCCCGCCCACGGCAAGGTGCGCGGGCGGGGCCCTGGTCCGGGCGTCGTCACAGGGCGTCGCGCACCCTGTCGACCATGGCCGCGAACGGCCCGGCGACCCGCTGGCCCGTCGGGGAGCCGGCCGCCGAGGGGTGCGGGTGGGTCGGGGCGGACTTCTCGGCCTTCAGCAGGCGCTTGCCCATCTGCTGGAGCTCCTCCTCGCTGCACCGGGCACGGACGGCGGGGAACTCCTCGTTCTCCTCGTGCTCCGCGTGGGCCAGGACCGCCTTCTCGAACTCGGCGAACCTCGCGTCGAAGTCCCCACTGTTCACGTCGAGCCTCTCCAACTCGGCGAGAACCTTGTTGGCTTCCTTCTCCTCGGCGTTGTGGGCCTCGGCGACCCCCTCGCCGGCCGCCTGCTGTGACACCGGCCGCAGGACGACCTCCTCGCCGGTCTCGTGCGCGGCAAGCAGCTCGCGCAGGTCGTCGAAGAGGGACTGCTTGGCTTCTCCGGTGGCGGAGTTGACCTGGGCGAACAGGTGCTTGACCCGCGTGTGCTGCCCCAGCAGGACGGCGATCACTTCCGGTTCAGCGTTGGTCTGACCGAGCGTCTGGTCGATGCTCATCTGCACACCTCCTATGCGGTTCCGGTCGCCGCACGCCTACCCGGGTTCCCACCGCACACGCACCGACCCGGCACGAAGCGGACTGGCCTGCAGATGGTGCATGCGGCCGGGTTTCGGGGGCACGTGCTGGGGCGAAGGAGGATGACGACACATGGGTGCTCTACTGCTTGTTCTACTGCTGGCCCTGATCCTGGGGGGGTGCGGGTTTCGCCGTGCACATCCTGTGGTGGATCGCGATCATCGTTCTGGTGGTGTGGGCGCTGGGATTCGTCTTCCGCGGCTCGGGCGGCGGCCGCTGGTACCGATGGTGACCGGCTGACCCGATGACCATGCGCGTGGCACGTCCCACCAGGTGGGACGTGCCACTTCGGTGTTTTTGCCACCGCCCTCAACGCCTCCATCGCCAAGCTGGTAGTCCTGACCTGGACCTATGCCAAGAGGTGATAGCATGAGTACCGAACGTGATGAACTCGATGCGGAAATCGAAGCCTGGGCGGCGGAGCAGGTCGCCGAGTCGCCTTCATGGACTCCCGAGAAGGTGGGAGAACATCCTTGCCAGCTTGATGCCGAGCAAGACGGAGTAACGCCAAGGTCGTTGAGGGCCTGGTCGGGGCGGCTCGGGCGTAACCGACCAGGTGGCCAGTAGTACATGTCCAGAAGCAGTAGTCGGGCTCGCTTGCGGCCTAGTGCTGGTGTTCGATCAGCTGGCCGAAGAAGTCGTGGAGCATCGCTGGGGCTGTGCTGAGTCCGAGCTCGTGGCCGCCGAAGCGGTAGACCTGATACCCCTTGAGCCGTAGGGATCGGTCTTCGGACACCATCTTTGAGTAGAGCCGGGGCGATGCGGTGTTGCCTTCGGCGTAGTGGTCATCGACCGCGCCGTCAGCGTCCTGCACTGAGCCGGTCGGTCAGCGGGGGTTCCGCTCTTGGGGTCCGTGCGGGATCTGGGCGGTGTCGAACTCACCGTCGGCGATCATCCGGGCCAGGCCGGAGAGCTGGTGGTGGTGGGAGCGGGCGTAGCCGCGGAAGGCGGCGAACGCTTCGTCGGGGGTGACCTGCCAGCGCTCGGCGAGGATGCCCTTGACTTGCTCCAGGACGATGCGGCTGGTGAGCGCGTACTGGAGCTGTCCGCGTTCCAGTTCGCTGTGGGCCAGGGTGCGCTGCTGCAGGATCGCGATGGTGGCCACGTCCGCCAGTGCCTGGGCCAGGGTGATGTCCTCCTCGCTCAGGGCGTTGTCCTCGGCCTGGAACAGTCCCAGGGCACCGAGGACGCGTCCACGCAGTCGCAGTGGGATCGCGTTGGTGGACACGAAGCCCGACTGGCGCGCGACCGGGGCGAACTGCGGCCATCGGAGGGCGACTTGCGGGTCGGCGAGACTGATGTTGGTGTGCGGCTGGCCGCTCTGGTAGCACTCCACGCAGGGGCCCTGGTCGTGCTGCAGGGCGAACAGTTCCAGCAGCCTGGTGTGCTCGTCCGAGGCGGCCAGGACCTGGAGGACGTCGTGCTCGTCGGCGAGCAGGACCCCGCAGGCGGACACGTCCAGCAGTTCCACGCAGCGTTCGGACAGGCGCTGGAGGAAGTCGATCAGGTCGAAGTCGTCGATCAGGGAGTCGGCGACTTCCACGAAGACCTGGGTGAGCTGCTGTTCGCGGGTCATGGCGATCATTCCTTGTCTGAGCCGGGCGACGGGGTGCCGTTACCGTTGCCGTTGTGTTCCAGGCGCAGTCGTCGCGCGACCACGTCATGGGAGATGTCGGTGATGGAGCGGCCACTGCTGTAAGCATGCGCGCGCAGGCGCAGCAGAGCCTGCGGCAGGGGCAGGTCGAGTTGCACGCTGACCATGCCGGTGGCCTGGTGTACGACAGCGTGTTGCAGGCTGTGCGGGGAGTCCACGGGAACCGCCCCGTCGAGGCGCGGTTCCCCGCTGCCCAGGGCGCGCGAGGTCAAGGCATTCGCCAGGATTTGGGCGTCGCTGATCTGCTCGTCGGTCAGCGGACCGGGGGCCAGGCGCATTGCGGTCAGCAGGCCCACCCGGATCGCGCCGATGCCCATCGGGAAGCAGAAGACCGCACGGGCCGCCAGGTCGGGCGCCTCCATGATCAGTGCCGGCCATCGCCCGTGCCGCACCCGTACCAGGTCCGGCACCAGCACCATCGCACCATTGCGCACCGCCTCGGGGCCGGGGCCCTCGCCGAGGGTGAGCTGCAGGTCCTCGAACTGCCGTGCTGCCTCGTGCGAGCACCACACCAGCTCCGCCCGGTCGCCGGTCACCAGCGACACCGTCAACCCGTCCACGGCCAGGGCGCGGGCGCCGGCCTTCGTGACGTCGGCAACTCCGTCGGACCCGTCCGCCAACCGGAGCAGGCGCAGGACCTCGGCCATCCGGTCGCTGATCACCGGGCATCGAGATCCGGGCAGTTCTGAGGGACCGCGAGCGCAGTTCGGACCGGCGGCGCAGGCGCGAGCAGGGCGTTGGCTGTTCCGGTGAGGGCGAACAGACGCGCCACCGCCGGGGTCGGGTTCTCCAACCGCAGGCGTCCGCCCGCCGCGCCGGCCGACCCGGCGGCGGCCAGGAAAGCATTCAGCCCACCGATGTCGCAGAACGTGAGAGCTGACAGATCGACGGTGATGACGCGCGCTCCTGACCGCAGACAGGTCCCGACGGAGCCGATGAGCAGCGCCGTCGCGTCCAGGTCGAGTTCCCCGACCAGAGCGATGACTGTACCCCGCTCGCTGCTGTCGTGCCGGTACGCGCGCAACCGTGACGACCGCTCCCGGTGGGGCGGTGCCTCGGGAGGCACGGCGCTGGTCTGCCTGGTGCTGAACATCCAGATCTCCTCAGCCGTCGTCTGCGACGCAGCCGGGTCTGGGGCAGCGGGAACAGCACCGCGAGCGGCACTGGCACGTGGTTCTACGGACACAATAGTCCCGTATCCGCCCAACGGACCCGGTCCTGGACACGGTCAGGTGGGGATCGTGTCCGAGGGGGCCGGCGTGCTCCGTCCCACACGGTCGGCCGTCGGGCCGCCGACGTCCGTGCCGGGGTACGGTGTCCGCGGAAGCGCGTCAGTTCGGGTGCTGAGCACCGCGGCGGCGAGCAGGACGAGCAGGGGTCCGGTGCCGGGGTCGGTGGACTGGCCGCTGGTGAGCAGGCCGAGGCCCTGGCCGACCGTCCAGAAGAGCACGGCGAGGACGATGCCGCCGCACGCGGCCGCGGTGCGCCAGGGCCGGGGTGCCAGGGCCGCCAGGCCCACCGCTGCCATCGCCAGGGCCAGGGTGACGGTCACGGCGGTGCTGTTCGCAGCCAGGGCGGAGGTGAGCGCGCGGTCCAGTGAGGCCAGTGGGCCCGGTGCCTCCTCGGCCGCGGAGGTGACGGCCGGAAGGGCACCGTTGCCCGGCAGGACCTGCAGCAGGGCTCCGCCGATCCACAGCACGGCCCAGGCCGTTGCCGCCCAGGCGGAGGGTGCGACGTTGCTACGCCACCGTCTGGCTGGTCCGTCCTGCTGGGTCAGGCGTTCGGGCCAGGCCAGGAGCGCGGCCAGGGCGTAGAGCAGTACGGCTCCGGGCGCCCCGGTGAGCAGGAGCGTGTGGCCGCCGGCCAGGCCGCCCAGCCCCTCCCCGAAGAGCCACACCGCCAGGGCCCAGGCGATGGAGGCGGCCAGTGCCCAGCGTGCCGTGCGTGCCCACAGCAGTGCGGCCCCGAGCAGGAGCTGGCCGAGGGCGAATCCCGTGTTCAGTAGGACGGGTGCGGCGGCGATCATGTGCGCGGCCCAGTGCACGGCGGCGGCGACGGCGGCGGGCTGTCCGGTGGCGGCGGGGTCGAGGATCTGGTGGGCGAAGCCTTCGGTGAACATGTATGGCTGCAGTTGGAGTGCTCCGTCCAGCAGCCAGAGCACGCCCAGGGCGATCTGGAGGTGTCGGCGGGTCACGGTCGCGGGGCGGCCGTTCAGGGCGGCCATCACTTTCGCCTGGTGCTGGCGGGCGGTGCCGGGTGCCCGTCGGGGGCGTGGCGCGCCAGGAGGAGTCGCGGCACGACGACCAGTGGCGTCAGCGCGGCCAGAGCGGCGGCCTGGCCGATCACGGCCCAGACCTTGTCGGCGAACCAGACGGGTTCGTACATGTCCGGTAGCGGGCCGAGGGCTCCGGGGTCGGCGTAGCGGTAGAGCAGGATTGCCGCGAGGCCCGCGGCGGCGGTCACCCAGGCGAAGGCGTCGCCGGCCCGGTGCCGCCAGAACACCACGAGCAGCGCCGCGAGAACGGCGGCGACGGCCTCGACGCGGAACAGTGCGCCCTCGCTGACGACCGAGGAGGCGACTGGGGAGTACCGGTGGGCCAGAGCCAGATGGATGGAGGCGTCGACCGCGAGGCCCGCGGCCGCGGGGCTCCGCAACACGACGGGTGCGGTAGCCATGAGGGGGCCTACCCGACCGTCAGCGTGCCGTGCATGGACGCGTGGATGGTGCACACGTAGGGGTAGGCGCCGGCGGTGGCGGGTGCGGTGAACGTCGCGGACTTGCCGGGACTGACGGGTCCGGTGTCGAACTTTCCGCCGGAGCTGGTCAGGGTGTGGGTGGTGGAGTCGTGGTTGACGACGGTCACGGTCTGCCCGGGGCGGACGGTGAGGTCCGTCGGGCTGAAGGCGAAGCCGTGGATCACGATCTGTGCGGCAGCCGGGGCGGGGGTGGAGCTCGGGGCGCTCTGGGTACCCGCGGCCGTCGTCGGGGCGGGTGCGGTTGTGGTGGCCGTTGAGGAGCAGCCGCCGACGGCCAGCAGGAGTACGGCTGCCGGGAGCACGATTCGGGTCGGGAGTCTGGGCATGTCGCTGTCCTTGTCTGCGCGGTGGCTCGGGCTGTGCGGCTATTCGCTCCAGCAGCCGAGGATGTCGGTGGCGATCTCGTAGGACAGGTCGGAGCGGGAGAGCTGGTTCGGGCCGGAGGCGGCTGGCATGCCGGTGGCGTCGACCCGCAGGGTCTTGCCGTCCTTGAGGACGACGGTGGTGCCGCCTGCGGACTCGTACCCGGGGTTGCCCAGGGACTGGGCGGGGGTCAGCGGCGTGGTGACGCCCAACTGCTTGCGGAGCGCGTCGAAGTAGGCGGTCGCGGTCGCAGTGTCGGGGGATTCCTTCACCGACAGCACCAAGGGGCCGGTCGGGAGGTGGTAGGTGCAGGTGTAGAGGTGGTCGGCCCAGCTGCTGGTCGTGGCCGGCTTGGAACCCAGGGCGAGGATCTTCGTGACGTCCTGCTGGATCTCGGTCCCGCAGACCATCACGGCGGTCGCCGACGGGCCGGCAGCCTGCGTCGCCGTGCCGGGCATCTGCATGCCCGGCGACATCGACATGCCGGGGGGCATGGCGGTGCCCGGCGCCGACGGCGCGCTGGTGGGAGCCGGCGCACCGGTCGTGGCGGGGGTCGGGGTGTTCGTCGAGGCGCAGCCGGCCGCCGCCAGCGCCGTGAGTGCGGATGCGGCTACGAGGCTTCGCACGCGGTGGTTCCGTCGGGGGCCCTGCGGTCGGGCTCGGGTGTTCGCCCGTTGGCGGGTGCTCATCGTCTCCTCCTCGCGAAGGCGTGATCAGGCCGGGTGGGTGCCGGTGAGGGTGGCGTAGACGACGGTGTCGTCGAGGTAGTGCTGGGTGGCGTGATCGAACGGGCCGCTGCAGGTGATCAGGCGGAGCTGGGCATTGGTGGTGTTGCCGTAGACGGTCAGGGTGGGGAAGGCGTCCTTGGGGTACCGGTTGACGCCGTCGATCCGGAACACCGCCACCGTGCCGTCGCTGCGGCTGATGCTCACGGTGTCGCCGGGGCGTAGCGCACCGAGGTCGTAGAAGACGCCCCTGACTCCACCGGTGCCGTCGATGTGGCCGACGACGACTGCGGGGCCGATCTGGCCGGGCGCCGGTGAGTTGCGGTACCAGCCGGGGAAGGCGACGTTGGTCAGCGGCGGTACCTCCAGGGTGCCGTCGGGGTTCTGACCGAGTTTCAGCAGCGTGTGGTGCACGCCGATCGCCGGGATGCTGATCGCGACGGGAGTCGCTGCCGGGGCGGTCGGCACAGCCGACGAAGGCGGCACGGGTACTGCCGGAACGCCGGACGGGCCGGTTGTCGTGCTCGGCGTGCCGGCGGTGGCCGCGGGCGCTGTGGTCGGATCGGGAGCGGGGAGGCTGGTGGCTGGGAGCCCGGCCGAGGCCGGCGGCTGGGGCGCGGGCTGCTGGCTGGAGAAGCCGACGGCCAGCGTCCCTCCCGATGCCAGCAGGAGGACGGCGGCCGCCGACGCCAGCAGGCGCCGGCGGCCGCTACCGAACAGTCGTGTCAAACGAGACATGACTGTCTACTTCTCTACGCTGATCCGTCGACGCAGGACCAGGGCTCCACCGGCTGCCACCGCGAGGCCCGCACCGGCCGCGAACAGCCATGGGTCCTGGAGGCCGGAGGTCCCGCCGCCGCCGGTGTTCACCGAGCCGCCGGGAACCGAGGTCATCTGCGAGACGGCCAGCGGCCCGCACAGGGCCGGGGAGGTCGCGGCCAGCGGCAGCGAGGGGACGAGGTCGCTGGGCTCGGCCTGGGCCTTGGCACTCAGCGTCGTCGGGTCCAGCCCGTGGACGACGATGACGGCCTTGCCGGCCTTGATCGAGGCCACGGTCGCCGCGTCCAGGGTGATGGTGCGGGAGTAGTGGAAGGCCGCGCCGGACGGCGCGATCTTGATGTCGGTGCCGGCGGCCGGGCTGGTGTCACCGGTCAGGCTCAGCGTGGTGCCGATCCCACCGTAGGCGGCCCCGCCCTCGGTCGTGCTGATGACGCCGTCGCCGTTCTTGTCCGCCGCGGTGGTCGGGCACATGCCCATGCCGTTGATGTGGATGTGCTGCACGTGCGGGAACGGCGCCTTCATGAAGGTCGCCGCCAGTCCCTTGACGTCCTCGGTGACCACGGCCTTGTTCCCGGTCAGCTGGAGCATCAGCATGCCCGAGCCGCTGGCGTGGTTGAGCGGGTTCAGCGTCGCCATGTACGTGGTACCGCCGGCGGTCTGCGCGCTCGCGGTCGAGGCGGTGAACGCCAGCGGGATGGCCAGCAGCACTGCCGGGGCCGCCATCGCCAGGGCCCTGGTGGATATCTTCGTCTTGTTCGTCATCGTGCTCTCCTCCGGACGTGCAGGTGGTCGGACTTCTGATGACGACTCCGTATGCCGCTCCCTGGTGATCACCGCCCCTCGGCTCCGAGGATCGAAGCCGGGCGCTGTAGTGAGGGTGCGTCGTGTGCCGGAGTCAGCGACGGAAGAAGCCGGGCGCCGGGGTCCGGGGCGCGGGGGATCAAGCCTCTGTAAGGGCATTCGGATCCGATGGGGTGGCGGTTTGGTCGAGAGTTTCGGAGAGTGGTCCGGATCGCTGCGTGCCTGATCCGTGGTCGGGCACGCTGCCGCTGCGGTGGACGTGTCGGGGTCCGTGGATCGCGAGGCCGACGGGCGTCAGCGGGTGGTGCTGGCGAGTGCGGTCGTGAGGTCGGGCAGGATGGTGAAGAACACCTCTGTGCCGGTGGTGGCCAGGCGGCCGGCGAAGGAGCGGGGCAGCGGGCCCACCAGGGCGAGGCCGTGGGTCCCGACCCTGGTCAGGAGCAGGCCGAGGAGGGTCTAGGCGCCGTGCCCAGGTCAGGGAGGTCCACGACCAGTGGGCAGCCGCAGGTCCCGTGCGCCGCGGGCCGGCCGGTCAGCCGGCGAGGGGTGCGCGCATGGCCAGGAGCGCGGTGTCGTCGCTGGCCCAGCCGTTGCTGTGGGCGGACAGGGCGGCGGCGATGTGGGCGATGGTGTCGGCCGGGTCGAGACCGTGGGTGGCTGACAGGGCGCGTGCGAGTCCGTCCTCTCCGAACATCCCGCGCGGTCCCCGGGCCTCGGGTCGGGGGTGGGCCTCGGTGGCACCGTCGGTGTAGAGCAGGACCAGGTCGCCGGGGGCCAGATGAAATCCCGTGTCGGTCAGGTGCACCTCGGGCAGCACTCCCAACAGGGTCCCGGGGACGCCGAGCGGTTCGACCTGACCGTCCGCGCGGCGCACCAGGGCCGGGGGGTGGCCGCCCAAGCACAGGGTGCCGCTGACGCCGGTGGGGGTGGTGCGGAAGGTGGCGTAGGCGGCGGTCAGGAACCGGGTGCTGCGCTGGTCGATCATCGCGCTGTTGAGCCGGTCCAGGATCACCGCGGGGGAGAGGTGGTCGCCGGCGTCGGCGCGCAGGGTGTAGCGGGCCAGCGAGGTGACCTTGGCGGCTTCCACGCCCTTGCCGCAGACGTCGCCCATCACGACGGCCCACCAGGGGCCGGTGGCGTGGTGGAGGTCGTAGAAGTCGCCGACCACCGTGCCCTTGCCGACGCTGGTGGCGGCCAGGTAGGAGGCGGCGGCCTCCAGGCCCGGGACCGGGCGCAGGGCCGGGGGCAGGAAGCTGTCCTGCAGGCTGCGCGCGAGCTGGTCCGAGACGTGGAGGGCCGCTTGGGAGGTGGCCAGGGACTGGCGCAGGTGGATCTCGTTGCCGACCGACCGGGCCAGGGTCCCCAGGGTCGCCAGCTCGGCCGGCTCCCAGGGGTGCGGGGTTTCGTCGATGACGCAGAAGCTGCCCAGCACCTCGCCGCCGGGTGCCAGGATCGGGCACCCGGCCCAGGCGCCGATCTTCATCGGTCCCACCGAGGGGTGCTCACGGGTACGCGGGTCGTTTGCCACGTCGGCGACCACGAAGCGGTCGCCCAGGCCGACGACGAAGTAGCAGAAGCTCTCGTGGGCGGGGTTCTGCCGGTCGGCCAGGTCGGTGGCGTCCACTCCGACGCAGGACTTCCAGAACGAGCGGCGGTCGTCGACCAGGGTGATGAAGGCCCGGTCCACTCCGGCGACGGCGGCCGCGACCTGGGCCAGGTCGTCGAACGCGTCCTCTGGCCCGGTGTCCAGCAACCCGGTGGCCCGTACCGCCGCCAGACGGCGGGCGTCGGAGAGCACCGCGGGCAGGCCGTCGCCGCGCGTACCGCCGGGGAAATCCACCACCGCGCTCACCCTCACCCTCGCCCTTCCCATCCGGCCTGCTCTGGCGGCGCCTCTCGTGGCGCCGCCGGGTCAAGATACCCGAGCCCGATGACGCGAAGCGTCTCCTGGTACCCGGGAGTGACGTCCAGCCGCCGCGGGGAGTCCCCGTCAGGCGCTCATGGCGGTCGGACCGGACAACGCGAGTCCGGTGACGCTGCCTTGCATCGGGACCTCCCGGCCGACAGTCACCCGAGGTGACGTCCGCCCCACCCGCGGCACAGCCGTGACGGCGGCATGACGTCGGCAGGCACGATCGACGCTCCGTTGGGGTGAGCGCGAGTCCCGGTCAGGTCCAGGAGGCGGATCACGGCCGGTCCCGGGTCGTGCAGGCGCAGTTCGGCGCCCGCGGTGCGGTCCCGGGCAGCAAGGAGGAAGTTGAGTCCGATGACGTCGCAGAAGGTCAGCGCGGACACGTCCGCATCGATCACGCGTATTCCCGCGCGAAGACAGTCCTGTATCAGCGATCGCAGCGCGGGCAGGTCGTCCATGTCGATCTCGCCGGACAAGGTGACCACCGTGCGGTCGCCCTGGTCGACGCGGTCAACGACAAGTGTCCGGGCAGGGCATGGGAGCCTCGGTTCCTGCTGTGGCCAGGGAACCGTTACGCCGGGCCCACAAGGGCAGCACCCAGCGCGCGCCCCCGGCTGACGGAGTCGAGCGGGTCCCGCCGGGTCTGGGGCGTTACCCGGAGCATAACTCTGTCTTCTACCCAGCAACAGGAGGAAAGGTGGTCACATGCATGGCCGTTGTCGCACGACCGATGTGGGCTCCTGCCATTTGCCCAGTCCGGCGGCATCCTCGGAGCAGTCGAGGTGGCGGTGGGTAAGAGTGAGGAGGCTACGAGCGACGCGGGTCTCTGGTTGGGGGGTCTGTGCATCGCCTTGTAGGCGGGCCAGGGTCCTCTCGGCGGACTTCTGACCTGCCAGGCCCCGGAGCGAGGGCTGCAAACCAGTGGCCCAGGCTCCGCGGTGGGTTTACGCACCGCCGAGTGCTTCGGTGTCTGCTGACGGAGTTGTTCCGCCTGAGGACACTGCCGGTCGCGCCCTGGGCGACTCCTTCTCAGCCAGCTGGCGACGTAGCTGACTCAGACTGTCCCGGACACGGGATTTGAACGTGCCCACCGGGATGCCGAGAAGATCCGCGGCCTGGGCGTGGGTGCGCTCCTGATAGAAGGCCAGCTCCAGGGACTGGCGCCGGCAAGGGGACAGCTCCACCAGGCATCGGCGCACCTCCTGGTGCTCTAGGTGCTCCTCTACCTGTTCCAGGACGCTGTCGTGGGCCGGGCGGTGATCCCGGCTTGCGGCGAGCAGATCGCGCCGTACACCGGCCTGGTGCTGGCGCAGCCGGTCCACGGCGCGGCGGTGCGCGATGAGCAGAGCCCACCCGATCATGCTGCCGCGCTCGGGGCGGTAGCGCTCCGCCGTCGTCCACAGTTCCGCTATCACCTCCTGCGCGACTTCCTCAGCGAGGCCCCGGTCACGCATCACGCGCACCGCGCCCGCTCGTACCAATGGGAAAACGGTGGTGTAGAGCTCTGCGAACGCGTCACGGTCGCCCAGGGCCACGGCAGCCATCAGGCACTCCAAGCCGCCCGTGCCGCCGGTACCTCGGAGCCGTTCGTTCTGTCTTTCCATGTCCATCGACTCCAAGGACATCACAACCAGCCGGTTTCGGTGCCCGTCCGGGGCGCGGCACGCCGAGGAGACGGTGCGGTGTGCCAGCCGGTTAGCGCCCGCTGCAGGGTGAACGCGGGCGGCCCGGCGTAGATGCTCACCGGGTGGCGTCAGGTGAGGGGACCGGTGCGGGGGTGCGCTGGATGTCAGTGGTGCGTGGGAGGGTGACGAGTGGGGTACGAGTGGCGGCTTCCAGGGCGTGGGCGCGGTCGGTGTAGTCGCGGATGTGGGCGATCTGGCCGCCGTGCAGGTGGAACACCCGGTAGTAGAGGTCGGGCTGGGCGTCCCCGGTGGTGGGGTCGGTGATGTGCAGGGCCAGGATGATGGCGGCGGGCAGGCTGAGGGTTTCCTGGGCGCGGGTGCGCACTCCTTGGTCGTAGCGCACTCGGTACCAGGTCAGGGCGGAGGCGCGGCCGTGGCGGGCGAGTTCGCCGGGGCCGGTGGAGGCCCAGTGGACCCGGGGGTGGAACAGGTCCCGCAGCCGGGGGATGTCGGCGGTGTGCAGGGCCTCGCGCAGGTCGGCGGCGATGTCGGGGACGGGACGCGGGAGCATGGGCGGACTCCGGGGGCAGGCGGGAAGGAGCGGAGCGACAGGGTGGTGCGGGCCGGGTACGAGGTTGCGCGGCCGGTCCGGGACGAACCGGACGGACGGAGGGACCGGGCGTACCGGCCCGGCGGCTACGCCACGCTGCCGGCTCCGGACGTGCTGCTGGTCGCTGTGGAGGCGGAGTCGGGAGGCAGGGTGGGGTTGGGCAGCAGGCGCTGGCGGTGGTGTTCCTCGGTGAGGTCGTGTCGGCGGGCGTGAAGCAGGTCGGGCAGGGCGATCAGGCCCACGACCCGTCCCTCCGCGTCGACGACGGGTGCGCTGGTGAGGCGGTGTTCGGCGAACAGGTAGGCGACCTGCCGCAGAGTGTTGTGGGTGCGGGCGGTGGCCTGCAGCGGTCGGGCGGTGTGCCCGGCCACCGCGACCAGGGCGCTGTCGGCGTGCACGTGCAGGCGGCGCATGGTGGTCACCCCGATCGGTCCGTCGGGGCCCAGGACCGGGATGTGGGCCTGCCGCCGGGCAGCCGGGTTCCGGGCCAGCCGGTCCAGGAGCGCGCTGTCGAGGACCTGGTCGGCGCCCAGGGTGACGGGGGAGCGGTGCATGACCTCGTGGACGAAGAAGGTCTCCAGCGGGTCGGTGGAGTATTCGCGGGTCAGGTGCAGGCCGCGGCGGGCGATCTTCTCGGTCAGGACGGAGCGTTTGAGGACCAGGGCGGACAGCGCGTAGGCGGCGGTGGAGGCGATCAGCAGGGGCAGCATCGCGCCCCAGGCGTGGGTGAGTTCGAGGGTGAAGACGACGCCGGTCAACGGTGAGCGCATGACGCCGCCGACGACGGCGGCCAGTCCGCACATGGCCCAGAAGCCGGGAATCACGGTGGGGAAGAGCATGCCCTCCCAGGCGCCGAGCGCCCCGCCGATCATGAAGACGGGGGCCAGGACCCCGCCGGAGGTGCCCGAGCCCAGGGACAGGGACCAGATCAGGGTCTTGACCACGAGGATGCCGATGATCAGGGAGAGTGCGGCGCGCCCGGTCAGGAGCTGGTCGATGACGTCGTAGCCGACGCCCAGTGCGCGGGGTTCGACCAGTCCGCCCAGACCGATGACCGCGCCTCCGATGGCGGGCCACCACATCCAGTGGAAGGGGATTTTCGCGAAGGCGTCCTCGGCCCGGTAGACCAGCCAGGTCGCACCGACCGCCAGCGCCCCGCCGGTCAGCCCGACCACCGCGGCCAGGACCTCGACCGGGGCGGTCAGGTGCAGGCCGGTCGTGGTCACCGGGAAGACGGGTGCGGTGCCGAGCAGGAGCCCCCGGCACACGGTGGCCACGGCGACCGAGGCGGCCACGGGGACGAAGCTGCGCGGGCGCCACTCGAACAACAGCAGCTCGACCGCGAGCAGTACCGCGGCCAGGGGCGAGTTGAAGGTGGCGGCCATCCCGGCGGAGGCGCCGGCGACCAGCAGGGTCTTGCGTTCGTCCGCGGTCAGGTGCAGCAGTTGGGCGAGCATGGAGCCGATCGCGCCGCCGGTCATGATGATCGGGCCCTCGGCGCCGAACGGACCTCCCGTGCCGATGCTGATCGCGGCGGATATCGGTTTCAGGACGGCGACCTTGGGGGCGACGCGGCTGCCGCCGGTCAGGATGGCCTCGATCGCCTCGGGCATGCCGTGGCCGCGGATCTTCTCCGACCCGTAGCGGGCCATCAGCCCCACCGCCAGACCGCCGGCGACCGGGGCGGACAGCACCAGCCACCACGGGTGGTGCACCAGCCCCGGTGCGACCAGCGAGGCGTTCCACCGCTGGTAGAACACCAGGTTGGTGACCAGGCCGATCAGCCGCAACAGTCCCAGGGCCGCGACCGCTCCGGCCGCGCCGACCGGCAGCGCCAAGGCGGCGATCTTCAGCATCCGCGGGGTCACGGTGAAGTCCCCGAGGTGCGCGACGCTGTGCGCCGCCTTCCCGCTCACAGCGGCATCGGTCCGGGGAGCTCGGAGGCGTACGCCTCGCCGACCACCGTGTGGAACTGGCTCAGGGCCCGGGCGGCGTGCTCGCGCAGCACCGGGTCGATCTGCGACAGGATCCGTGCGAATTCCGCGTGCCGCCACGCCAGGACACCCTGCACCACGGTGGTGCCCCGGTCGGTCAGTTCCAGGGTGACCATGCTGCGGTGGTGCGCGTCCGTGCCGCGTACCACATGCCCCGAGGCGACCAGCCGCTCGGCCAGGCGCGTGACCGACGAGGGGCCCAGGCCGAGGGCGCGAGCGACCTTCGAGGAGGGGCAGCGTCCCAGATCGCGCAGGGCCAGCAGCACCCGCATCTGCGCCAACGACACGCCCTGCCCGGCCGCGTCCAGGCTGTGCAGGGCGACACCGATCAGGTCCCGTGTCGCCCGCTGGAAGGCCTGTATCTCCTCTTCGGTGGGCCCAGGCTCCTGAGCTGCAGTGTTTGGCATGACCGAAAGTATTGCATACGACAACACTTGTCAGGAGGTAGACTTGGGGGAGCATGGAAGCACGGAGCGCACCAGCTGTACGCCCCACGATTCGAGGGAGCCGCGCTATGGCCACGACCATCGCTGATCACCACGTGCCAGGTCCGGGGGACGAGCGCCGGATCCGGAGTATTCTGTTGGCCGAGGTCACCCACGGGGGCCTGCCCGCCTTGGCGTTGATCCTGATCCACGCCCGGCAGGGCGACCGGGCCGCGGCCGCCCTGCCGTTGGGCGCGCTGCTGCGCGCCGTACCCCAGGTGGACTGGCTCACCTGTCACGACCTGTTGCGCCAGGTCGGCCTGCACGACGACCAACTCCTGGGCGATCTCACCCCTGCCCAGCGCCGAGCCCTGGGCGAGGCTCTGAACCACGCCCCACGCCCACATCAGCCGGCCTGACCGCATTTCGTCCGTCAACGATCACAACGAGGGAGGCGGACCTGGTGAAGGTTCTTGTGGCGGGTGCCAGCGGATACCTGGGCCAGTACGTCGTACGGGCACTCCAGGCACGCGGCCACCAGGTCCGGGCGTTGGCCCGCAACCGCGAACGGCTGCGCCTGGTGGTTCCGGCGCTGGACGAGGTCGTCGTGGCCGACGCCACCGACCCCTCCCAACTGGTCGGCTGCTGCGAGGGCATCGACGTGGTGTTCAGCTCAATCGGACTGGTCGGCAGGCGGAGCGGTAAAACCTGCTGGGACGTGGACTACAACGCCAACCGCAACCTGCTCTACGAAGCCCGCAGAGCTGGCGTTGGCAAGTTCATCTACACCTCCGTGGTGCGCTCACCCGGACTGGAGAAGGTCCAGCTCGTCCGAGCCAAACGAGCCTTCGAGGTCGAACTCGAAAGCTCCGGACTGGACTTTACGATCCTGTACCCCAACGGCTTCTTTTCCGACATGACCGACTTCCTCGCCATGGCCCGCAGGGGCCGCGTCTATCTCTTCGGCAACGGCGGCTTCCGGATCAACCCGATCGACGGAAGCGACGTGGCCGGCGCCGCGGCCGACGCGCTCACCGCCGACATCCGGCACCTCGAACTCGGCGGCCCGCAACTGCTCACCCACGAGCGCATCGCCCAGGAAGCCTTCCACGCCGCGGGCAACCCCGAACGCATCACCCATATCCCTGCCTGGGCCCTGAAAGCCGTCCTGTCGCTGCTCCGCCGCACGACACCCGTGCGCACCTACGGGCCGATCGAATTCCCCCTGACCGTGCTCACCCAGGACGTCATCGCCCCTGCCTGCGGGCACCGGGAGCTAGCCGACTACTTCCGCTACGCCGTCGGGGCAGACACTGCGTCACGCTGATGACCGCGGGTCCTGAGGGCCGGCCCTTCTGGGGTACGGCTCGGACAAATCCCAGATGGGTCCGGGTGGCAGCCCGTCGGCGGGGTAGCCGCCTGTCAGCGTCCCAGGACGAACGGTGCGATTCGGGCGCAACTATTGATCGGACGATTCCATGACCAACGGCACCCTCCCCCCGGACACGGCCCGCTTCCCCCTGCACGTGCTGCGGGAGTACGCGCTGATCGCGGACGGGGAGCGCGGTGCGCTGATCGGTCCGCGCGGCGACATCGCGTGGCTCTGCGCTCCGCGATGGGACGCGGAGGCCGTCTTCTCCACGCTGATCGGAGGCGACGGCGCCTACGCGGTCACCCCGGCGCAGGAGCCGTTCGTGTGGGGCGGCTCCTACGAGGACGGGTCGCTGATCTGGCGCAACCGCTGGGTCACCACCTCCCAGGTGGTGGAATGCCGCGACGCCCTCGCCTTCCCCGGAGACCCCGCGGTCACCAGGATCCTGCGGCGCGTCCACGCCGTGGACGGTGAGACCCAGGTGCGCGTGATCCTGGATCCGCGCGCCGGTTTCGGTCGTTCCAAGCTGAGCAGGCTGCGGCGCCGGGACGGGCTATGGACGGCGCGCTGCGGACCGCTGCACCTGCGCTGGACCGGCGCCCCGGACGCGGCCGAGCGGGCGGAAGGCGGCCTGGAGACGGTCGTCACCGTCGCGCACGGCCGCTGTCACGACCTGGTCCTGGAGCTCTCCGAGCAGCCGTTGCCGCACGAGCCGCCGGATCCGGACGCCCTGTGGGCCGCTACGGCGGAGGCATGGAGGCGGGAGGTGCCGGTGATCTCGGGGACGATCGCGGACCGCGACGCCCGGCACGCCTACACCGTCATGCGCGGGCTGACCGCCGGCGGTGGCGGCATGGTCGCCGGGGCCACCACCAGCCTGCCCGAGCGGGCCGAACAGGGCCGCAACTACGACTACCGGTACGCCTGGATCCGGGACCAGTGCTACGCCGGGCAGGCCGTCGCCGCGGTGGGCCCGCATCCGCTGCTGGACAACGCGGTCGCCTTCGTCGCCGAGCGGGTCCTGGCGGACGGGCCCGGTCTCAAACCGGCCTACACCGCGGCCGGCGGCCCGGTCCCCGACGAGCGCAGCCTCGACCTGGCCGGCTACCCCGGGGGTGCGGACAAGGTCGGGAACTGGGTCAACGGGCAGTTCCAGCTCGACGCCCTGGGGGAGGCGCTGTCCCTGTTCGCCGCCGCAGCCGCCCACGACCGGCTGGACGGCGAGGACTGGCGGGCGGTGGAGACCGCGGTGGCAGCGATCGTCGAACGCGGCCAGGACCCCGACGCCGGCATCTGGGAACTGGAGGACCGGCGCTGGGCCCACTCCCGGCTGGCCTGCGTGGCCGGCCTGCGGGCGATCTCCGCGCACGCGCCCGCGACGCAGGGCGCGCAGTGGAGCGCGCTGGCTGACCAAGTCCTGGCGGACACCACCAAGGACTGCCTGCACCGCACGGGGCGCTGGCAGCGCGCCCCGGGCGACGAGCGCGTGGACGCGGCGCTGCTGATCCCCGCCGTCCGCGGAGCTGTTCCGGCCGAGGACCCGCGCACCCGCGCCACCCTGGCCGCGGTGCTGGACGAGTTGGGCGACGACGGCTTCGTCTACCGCTTCCGCCAGGACGAACGCCCGCTGGAGCAGGCCGAGGGAGCGTTCCTGCTATGCGGCTTCATGACCAGCCTGGCGCTGCACCAGCAGGGCCGCGAGGTCGAGGCCAACCGCTGGTTCGAACGCAACCGCGCAGCCTGCGGAACCCCCGGCCTGTTCGCGGAGGAGTACGACATCACCCAGCGCCAACTGCGCGGCAACCTGCCCCAGGCCTTCGTCCACGCCCTGCTGCTGGAAACCGCGCAACGCCTGGCCGCCCCGTGGCCCGGTCACTGACCACCCAAGGAGATTCCATGAGCAGTACACCCCAGGCCGCCCAGGTCGTCGTCGTCACCGGTGCCAGCGGCGGCATCGGACGTGCCACCGCGCAGGCCTTCGCCGCCCGGGGCGCGAAGGTCGCGTTGCTCGCCCGGGGCGAGGCGGGCCTGGCCGGCGCCTGCGCCGACGTCGAGCGCCTAGGCGGCCAGGCCCTGGCCATCTCGACCGACATGGCCGACCCCGACCAGGTCGAAGCCGCCGCCTCGCACGTCGAGGACGTGTTCGGCCCGATCGACGTGTGGGTCAACGTCGCCTTCACCTCCGTGTTCGCGCCGTTCACCGAGATCACGGCGGAGGAGTACAAGCGGGTGACCGAGGTCAACTACCTCGGCTACGTCTACGGCACCATGGCCGCCCTCAAGCGCATGAAGCCGCGCGACGCCGGGACGATCGTCCAGGTCGGCTCGGCCCTGGCCTACCGGGGCATCCCGCTGCAGACCGCCTACTGCGGTTCCAAGCACGCCGTCCAGGGCTTCCACGAAGCCCTGCGCTGCGAACTGCTCCACGACAAGAGCGGGATCCGCACCACGATGGTGCAGATGCCCGCGGTCAACACCCCGCAGTTCGACTGGGTGCTGTCCCGTCTGCCCAAGCCAGCCCAGCCCGTCCCGCCCATCTACGAGCCCGAGGTCGCCGCCCGCGCCGTCCTCTACGCCGCCGACCACCCCGGCCGCCGTGAGTACTGGGTCGGCGGAAGCACCATGGGCACCCTGATCGCCAACGCCGTCGCGCCGGGCCTGCTGGACCGCTACCTGGCCAGGACCGGCTTCTCCTCCCAGCAGGACGACCGGCCCCAGGACCCCGGCCACCCCACCAACCTCTGGGAGCCCGCCGACGGCAAGGGCGGACACGACTACACCGCCCACGGCAGCTTCGACGACCGCGCCACCAACCGCAGCCCCCAACTCTGGGCCTCCCAGCACCACGGCGTCCTCGCCCTTGGCGCGGCCGGACTCGTGGTCGCGGCGACGGTGCTCGCCGGTGCGCGAGGCCGACGGTGAGCGTCCTGGCCGCAGTGCGTGCCGGATACGGCTCCACCCAGCTGATCGCTCCCCAGCAGCTGTCTGCGCGGGTGACCGGCTACCAGCTCGATGAACGCGGCCTACTGGTCGCCCGCGTGCTGGGCGGACGCCATCTGATGCAGGCCGCGCTGTCCGCGCGCGCCCACAGCGGCCGTCCTCGCCCTCGGCGTCGAAGTCGACCTGCTGCACGCCGCAAGCATGATCGCTCTCGCCCTGGCTGATCCGCCCAGGCGCCGGACAGCGCTCACCGATGCCGCCGTCGCCATGGCCTTCGCCACCGCAGGCGCGCTGGCCGCACGCCAGACACCCCAGCCCCCGGTGACGCCGGCGGACAGACGCAGGCTGATCCCGCTCCGTGATCGCTGGGCACACTCCCTGGCCCGGTTCGTGGTCCCTGACGTGCTCCGGCCCGTCGACTGACCGGCACCTCTCCCTGCCCAGGACGTCACATCCTGGGCCAAACGGATGACCGTCCCATCCTGCCCCCCGGCGTCCCGCGTGCCGCGTCCGCCAACAGGACTCAGGATCGGATGGGACAAGGACGCCGACGGCACCAACGGCTACCTGCGCACCTGATCCCACCACACCCGATCGACCCGAAAAGGAGAGCATCCGTGACCGAGGAAATCTGGGGCTACGACCCGGCGCACTACACCGAGGGCACTGACCTGACCGGCTACACGGTGGAGGCCACCGACGGGCCCATCGGCAAGGTCGACGAGGCCACCTACGAGGTCGGCACCGCCCACCTCGTGGTCAACTGCAAGCCGTGGCTGATCGGCAAGCACGTCCTTCTGCCCGCTGGCCTCGTCACCGGCATCGATGCGAAGGACGAGACCATCCGCGTGGGCCGGAGCAAGGCCCAGATCAAGGGCGCGCCCGAATACCACCACCACAGTGCCCCGCCGCGCGACGTCATGGGAGGCCCGGACGCATCCCAATCTGATGTCATGGGCGGACCGGACGCCGCCTACCGTGATGCCCTGGGCACCTACTACGGACCCAACGTGTGACCTGCGGGCACGTCCCGGGGGACCGGCAGTGCTTCTGCGGGCGTCGTGACCGTTCGCCGCAGCCGGACCAGCCTGGCGTCGTGAGAGCGTGGCTACGATGTCCAGGACGCCCGGTCCACGGCTGCGGGAGGACGGATGCCCGGCGAGGACGCCTGTCCCCACGCCGACGGCGTCGGGACGTACAGGTTCTACGGCATGGACGGCCTGTTCGCAGCCCAGTTGATCGGTGTCCACCCCTCGTGCGACACAGTCGCCCGAGCCGCCGCCGATGAGATGGAGCGCCGCAGCGGCGGATCGCTCCTCATCGTCGAGATCCGTCGCCGCGACCCGGACGGCTGGGTCACCATCCAGCGCTGACCCGTCCACCTGGTGCTCTTGCCCTGCGCCCGGACCCGGGCTCGCCGGTGCGTAGCCGTCCCGTCGGCGGGGTCGACCACGGTCGAGTGCATGGTGGAACAGGCCTGGACGCTGGTGGTCCGGGTGTCCGGCGACGTGGACTGCGACTCCGCCCACACGGTCGCCGACGCGCTGGCGGCGTTCCCCGCCTCGCGGGCGATCGTGGACCTCAGCGGTATCGGCTTCGCCGACTGCGCGCTGGTGAACCTTCTACTCAAAGCCCGCCGGACGATCAATCACCTGGTGCTGGCCGGCCCGATTCCCGAGCAGGTCCACCGGCTGTTCCAGCTCAGCGGAACCGAGTCCGCCTTCACCGTCGCCCCCGACCTCGCCGCTGCGCGCACCCTGCTCATGGGCAGCGCCTACGACAGCGAGGGGCAGCCCCTGCGCCTGACGACCGACCCGTCGCCTGCGGCGTAGCGGCAAACGACCCCCTGGGGGCGGTGGTTGTGACCGAGACGGTCACAACCGGCCCCAGCCGCTGCCCAGAAGGCAACAATCGTGGGCAGCACGCCATGGTTGCCGGGTCCTACTAGGCCCAATACCGGTGACGTTGGTGTGGTTCGGTCGTTGTGCTGGGTGTGCCAAGACCTGGACAGGTGAAGTCGCGGGCGGACGATCGGTTCTCTGACCGGATCGCGTTGGGGGTGCTGACGCGTGCGTTCCCGCCGGAGTTGATTGACGAGGTCGTCGCCGATTGCGGGCGGGTCGAGCGGCGCAGTCGGCTGCTGCCCGCGCGGGTGGTGGTGTACTTCGTGCTCGCGATGTGCCTGTTCTTCGGTCAGGGCTATGAGGAAGTGGCCCGGCTTCTCGTGCAGGGGCTGGAGCGGGAGGGCCGGTGGGCCGGGGCCTGGCGGGTGCCGACGAGCGCGGCGATCGGCCGGGCCCGTCTGCGACTGGGGCCCGAGCCCTTACGCATGCTGTTCGGCCGGGTCTGTCGGCCGGTGGCAACCGCGGGGACCCGGGGCGCCTGGTACCGCCACTGGCGGCTGGTCGCAGTGGACGGCACAGTGTTCGACATTCCCGACACGGCCGCGAACGCGGAGCTGTTCGGGCGCCCGGCCACCAGCCGCGGCCAAGGAAGGAGCGCGTACCCCCAGGCCAGGGTGGCGGCCCTGGTCGAGTGCGGCACCCACGCGGTCTTCGCGGCCGACATCGGCCCGTTGTCCACGCACGAGACCGTGCTGGCCCAGCGGCTGTTCCCGGCACTGGAACTGGACATGCTGATGCTCGCCGACCGGGGCTTTTGCGGCGTGGACCTGTGGCGGGCCGCCAGGGCCGGCGGGGCAGCCCTGCTGTGGCGCATCAGAAGCGTGTGCGTGCTGCCGGTCCTGGACACCTTCGACGACGGCTCCTACCTCTCGGAGATCGTCGCCACCAGGGACAGGCACCGGCGGGCGGACACCGAGCGGGTACGGGTCATCGAGTACGCCCTGGGCCCACGCGGCAGCGACGGAACCGTCTACCGCCTGATCACCAGCATCCTGGATCCCGCCCAGGCCCCGGCCCACGAACTCGCCGCCCTCTACGCCGAACGGTGGGAGATCGAGACCACACTGGACGAACTCAAGAACCACCAGGGCAGACCCGGACTCGTACTGCGCTCCCAGCACCCCGCCGGGGTCGAGCAGGAACTCTTCGCGTTCCTGCTGGTCCACCACGCCCTACGCGACCTGATGCACCAAGCCGCCCTGCAAACCGGACACGACCCCGACCGGCTCTCCTTCACCCGAACCCTTCGCATCGTCCGCCGCCACGTCACCGGGCAGGCGGCACTTTCCCCCCTCCCGACTCACCCGATCCACCGCCCGAAGCCTGCGTGAGATCACCGAACGACTGCTGCCCACAAGGCGGTTGCGCTCCAACCCCCGCGTGGTGAAACGCAAAATGTCGAACTGGCCACTCAAACGCGCCCATCACGGCAACCCACCCCCGCCACACGCTCCCACCGTCCAACTCGTCGACCCAACCAGACCCAACCCCATTCACCGGAAAAGCACCTAAATCACCGGTATTGCTACTAGGCCGTGTTTCATAAGCGGCACTCAGCCTGCCGATGTCAGACCCGTACAGTCGCCCTCATGACGGCACCGGCGCTGCGGGCGATCGAATGGGACGGGACGTCGTGGGACGACCCGTCCGACGATCAGCTACACGACCTACTGGCCGACATGAGCTTGACCTGGCGGTTGGTCGTGGTCGAGCGACTCGACCTCGAACCGGCGGGTCAGCACTATATGCAGGGCTATCTCAACGATGATCTCAGCTGCCAGGTCGAATACCGCGACGGTGGCCCGGACAGGCACTTTTATGCTCATGCGCCACGCACGCACGAGGTGTTCGCCATGGATCCCGTTGCCGAGGTGCTTCAGGACTGGGCCCGCGGGCGGCCTGGCTGGCGTCAGGCACTTGCCTGGTCCCCGCTGCCCCACGGGGAACCAGTGCGATGACCCGCGTGCTGCGCGACGTCCGCACCGTGAGCGTCACAGTGCGCAGCATCCTCGTTGAGCTCAGGCTGCCCACCAGCGAGGGGGACCAGCGGCGGGTCCTGGCAGTCCTGACCTACCTCGACGCCCTCTGAGAGGTGCCGGGGTCGGCTGTGGACCGCAGATCCGGAACTCCGGGCCGACCCGGCAAGACCGAAACCCGCCCCCGCTCGCTGCAGCAGCGGCTGTGAGCGTTGAGACGGCGAGGGCCGCACCGCCCTGGGAGGGTGGCGCGGCCCCGCTTCCAGCGTGGTCGGCCGCCGTGTACGGCGGCCACCGGCACGCTCAGTTGTTCGCGTAGTACCCGAACACGTCGAAGACGACGTCGGCGGTCCCGGTCGAGCCGTTAAAGACGGCGACCTCCTGATGGGTATAGGAGGTCGGCAGGATCGCCAGGTTCGCGATCGTCTGCCAGGTGTTGAAGTTGAGGTTGGAGACGGTGGGCCGGCCGGAGCCGTCCGTCCCGTAGGGGTAGACGGTCAGGTATCCGGTGCCCTTGGTGTTCGTGACCGTGGTGTTGAGGACCAGAGTCGCGTTCGCCGGGAACGGGCTCTGGGGGGCGTCGCCGTTGTCGCCCTCCAGGAACGCCCGATCGGTCCCGCCGGCCGGGATCGTCCAGCCGAGCAGTCGTGTGTCCCACACGCGCGTCGGGGCGATGGGCACGTAGGCGCCGGGTGCGGTGGCGGTGAAGTAGCCGGAGACGTCGGCGAGCAGGTCGACCGGCGTGTGGCCGCCGCCGTTGTAGAGTTCGATCTTGCCGTCGGACGCCACGGGGACGATGACGGTGTTGGAGGCGACCTGGCCCTTGCCGTAGTCGAGGATCGAGGTGCCTGGGGTGCCGGCGCCGTTCGCCTCGGCCGCGATCCAGCCGCTCCCGGTGGTGTCGGCGACGGTGACGTGCACTGCCACGGCGGTCACCCCGGACGGGATCGCGTCGACCCCGGCCACGGTGACCGGGATACCGGTGGTCGCAGCGACCTGCGCCACCGGCGCGCCGATGCCCTTGCGGGTGTCGAGGATTCGCTTGAGGGTCGCGTCCGCGTATCCGTCGCCCGCGCTCTGCGCGAAGTAGCCGGAGATGTCCGCGATCATGTCGGTGGAACCGGTGCCCTTGTTGTAGATCGTGATTGACCCGTTCTTCAACGGCACGATCGCGCTGTTCGCCACCACCCGGCCGGCGGTGTAGTTCACGTTCGAGGTCGAGGTGCTGTTCCCGCCCGGGGCCGCGGCGAGGTAGCCGTTGCCGGTGTCGTCGGCGACCGTCAGGTTCACAGCCGCGGCGGTGGCGTCCGCCGGGATGCCATCGAGCCCGGCGATCTTGACCGTCACGTTCTTGCCCGCGGGCACCTTCGCCACCGGCGCCCCGATGCCCTTACGCGTGTCAAGCAGCCGGACCGGATTGAGCGGTATGTAGTCGGACCCGACCGTGGTGAACGAAGTCGTGGTGCTCATGCTCCCGCCGATGGTCAGGTGCGCGGTCTGGGTGATCGTGTAGGTGCCGGGCTCCGCGTAGGTGTGAAGCGTCACCGTGCTGCCGTAGGCGCTCGAGGCCGGAACGTTCTGTGAGAGGCCGTCGCCCCAGCTGATGGTGTAAGACACCGCGGGCGTCGGCCCACTGGACACGATGCCGGGATCGGTCCCGTCGGTCAACGTCTCGCCCAGGTAGTTGCCAAGGTTGATGCCGCGCGCGCCGATGGCCTCGGGGGGCAGATGCCCATAGGTGACGGTGTAGTTCGGCTGGAAGGCGCCGCGCGCGCAGTAGGCGGGCGTCCCGCTGCCGGTGACGGCGAGAAGGGGGTTTCCGGTGCACAGATCGCCGTACAGGTCGGTGGGGAGCATCCCGGGAGCGGAACCGTTCGCCGAGTTCCACTGCGGGACCGCGAAGGCTTTCACGGAGAGATTGCTCAAGGTCTCCGGATCGGTGTTGAGGTCGTGCTGTCCCTGCCCGGTGGCCTGGAACAACGCCGAAGCGCTGGAGTAGGTCGCCCCGCCCCACGAGTAAGCGTTCTGCATCACGCCCACGTCGTCCCAGTTGCCTGGGTAGACGAGGTTGTAGTCGAGGACGGTGCCGGAGCGCGAGTCGGCGGCCACGGCGATCGACGACGTGGTCGTCGATGCGGTGCCGGACAGGCCGGAGACGATGTTGTTCTCGATCGTCGCTCCGGTGGCGCCGGAGGCGAGACTGATCGGGTCCTCGTCGGCGTTCTGAGCGTAGAGGCTGTTCGAGGTGATGGCGGTTCCGGTTGCGCCGTTGACCGAGATCCCGAACGCGTTCGCCTGGATCGAGTTCGTCGAGAACACATCCCCGGAGCCGCCCCCGTCGACGAGGATGCCGCCGTTGGTGGCTCCGGTCATGATGCTTCGGCTCACCGTGATGTGGCTCGACCCCCCGGTCACGTGCACGGCGCCGGACGTGGAGTTCGACGCGCCGACGACTGCGGCGCCGTCGAGCGTGATGTGGTCGGAGGCCGTGATCTGCACCCCGCTCACACCCAGTTCCTGGGAGTGGGTCGAGCCGACGCCCTCGAAGCCTTCGAAGGTGACGTAGGAGGCGCCGTCGACGGTCAGGGCGGGGCCGGTCTGTCCCGTGCCGTCGACGATCGAGGCCAGCCCCCCGACCGCCTGGAAGACGATGGACGCCGCGGCGCTGCCGGTGGAGGTGATGTCCAGCGCGTTGCGGTAGGCGCCTTTGGAGATCTCCACGGTGTCGCCGGGCACGGCGGCGTCGGCCGCGGGCTGGATGGTGCAGAAGGGCGTGGCGGCACCGCCCGCGCCCGCGCCGGTGTCGGTGCAGCTCGTGTTCGAACCGTCGACATAGAGAACGGATGAGGAATCGGTCGGACTGTCCGCGTGCGCGGCGGCCGTACCGGAGACCAGCAAGGCCGAGGTCGCCAGCGTCACGGATATGACGCGGCCTGGTCGGAGCATCGCAACCCCCCTTGAAAATAAGGCTGCTGACTGAACGCAGCAACGACGCAAGGCTAGTGCTCCGACCGCAGAGGTTCACCTGGTTTGCTACGCACCGGCAGGCGGCCATGGCGAAGATTTGACAAACCAGGCGCTGGATTCGCGGCACCTGTACAGAATTCTCCCCGGGGAGCGGACGGAACTTGACCACGCGAGGCTGACACGAACACGAAACCTTCTCCTCACAGCAATGGAGGTTGTCCGTTTAGCCACGAATGGTGCAGCCGGCTGCGGCTGTCCGCAGCCGACGCTCAGGGCGGGTCGGGGACGTCGTCCAGGAGCTACGAGCCGTCGTTGCGGACGTTGTTCACGGCCAGCGAGACCGGACTGATCATCGAACCCCGATGACGCCAGCGCACGCCATCGCACTTTCAACGTCAGTGATCGGCGGGGACTTCTGTGCACAGCGCAGCGACCGTACCTGCGGAGCGGGGAGCAGGTCCCGGAATGAAGCCCACCGGGTGACCAACCGGCCGGAGGTCATCGACGGCTGCTTCGCGGGTACCGGCCTGACCCTGTCGGAGTGATCGTCAGAAACTGCCGAAGAAGCGATGCCACCAGCTGGGCCGCTGAACGTGCCAGGGCAGTCGGCTCGGCCCGTCGTAGTCGCTCTCCAACAGCTCATCGGCGACCACAACGTAGTCGAGTTCGACCAGCGCCCGGTTGACCTTGGCCAGGTCAGCGCCGTCCAACTCGCCCTCAGCCTGCGCCTTCTCGGTGCCGAGGAAGGCGCCGGGGTTGTCCGCGCACACCAGAGCCAGTGAGCCGAACTTGCTTACACAGACAACGATCCGGGTCCCGCACACAGTCGCGTCCCCAGGCACGACGACACGTCCGTACTCGCTGGAGTCCTGAGTGTCCCGCTCAGCCGAACAGCGAGTTGCGAAATCACCTTCGAGTCGGGCAACAAGACCGCCGATCCGGACGGCGCTCTCGCCACGGTCGTAGTTCTGCGGCCACTCCAGCCACTGCGGATCATCGAGCTCACGCAGCAATGCCAACAGATCCGCTTCGCTCTCGGTCATCTGGTTATCTTGCCGCGACACCCGCCCACCGAGCGGGTCGGGGCACCAACGCGCTCACCGTTCGTTCGCCCGACAACACCCATCCAAGTTCAGTATGTGCCTCACTGATATCTACGGGTCATCGAGGCACGTCAGGCACGTTCGGTAGTTCCGGCTGACGCTCAATGGTCGCTAGATCGGGTGTAGCAGGGGGACTTCCCCGAAGCTCCCTATAGCAGAGTGCGTGCGGCCCCCGTCGACGGTATCCCGACGGGGGCCGCACTGGTCCCTACCGTGGCGACCTTGATCCGGCGGATCTCGTTGCGGCCGTGGCCGGCGGTCCGGAGCCGGCCCTGCCGGGCTTGGACTGCCTGGGCCCGGGCGACGCTGGTCGGACTCCGTGGCTGCCCTTAGGCGCCCTGCGGGAGCAAATCGCTTTCACGGCAGGGTGGTTGGGATCCTCGCTGGTCAGAGCGCGAGTCGTCGCCTTGCGATCATCGAACTACTGTTCGATGATCGCAAGGTGAGCGATGTGCGGTCAGTGGCGGTAGGGGTAGCTGAGGCGGGTATGGACGGAGATCGTCCGGTGGCGCCCGCTTTGCGCCCGTTGCTGCCCTCCGGGGTGTTGCGGGCGGGAACCGTGGTCAGCGTGGACGATGCCGACCTACCGCTGCTGCTGGCGCTGGCCGCTGGGGGTGCGGCGGAGGATCCCTGGGCCGTAGTGGGCCTGCCGCACCTGGGGGCGCTGGCCGCCGCCGATTCCGGCCTGGACCTGCGGTCGGGGCTATGGGTGCCCCACCCGGGCCGGGACTGGCCGCAAGTCCTGGGGGTGCTGCTGGAGGCTGTCCCGCTGGTCCTGCTGGGCCCCTTGGGCCGGCTGGCCGACCGGACCGCGCGCAGGCTCGCCGCCCTCCAGCGGCGTACCGGCTCGGTGCTGCTGGTGGCCGGTCCGTGGCCCGGTGCGCATACCCGGCTGCGCGTGACCAAGTCCGCTTGGGAGGGTGTCGGTGCAGGTCATGGTGTGCTGAGCCGGCGACGGGTGACCGTGGCGGCCACCGGCCGCGGTCAGTCGGCGGCTGGGCGGTCCGCGGCGATGTGGCTGCCGGGACCGAACGGCGCTCCGGTTCCCGTCTCCGCTGCGGGAAGCCTGTTGGTCGAGCCGGTTGCCGGGGATCTGTCCGGCGTCGGGTGAAACGATCATGATCTTGTGTTGTTGGGTGCCCGACTGGCCCGTCCTGTCCGTTGGACGCCCTGCCGAGGTGCCGGTGGCCGTTGTGGCTGGTGGTCTGGTGGTGGCGTGCTCGGCGAGTGCCCGCGCCCGCGGTGTTCGGCGGCGGATGCGGGTGCGGGTGGCTCAGTCGCGGTGCTCGGATCTGCTGCTGGTCGACCGTGATGTTGAGCGGGAGGTGCGGTTGTTCGAGCCGGTGGTGCGCCGTCTGGAGCGCGACGCGGTACCGCAGCTGGAGGTGCTCCGGCCCGGTCTGGTTGCAATGGGTGCCCGCGGTCCGGCCCGGTACTGGGGCGGACTGCCGCAGGCGGCCGAGCGCCTGGTCCAGGTGGTGGCCGAGGTGGGTTACCCCGCGCAGGTCGGCGCCGCCGAGACCCTCTTCGCCGCCGCGCTGGCCGTCCGCCGCCCCTCCGGAGTCCTGGTCCCGGCCGGGGCCACCGCCTCCTTCTTGTCGCCCTTCCCGGTCACGGTGCTGGGACGCGGCACGCTGACCGACCTGCTGATGCAGGTGGGCATCGCCACCCTGGGAGACCTGGCCGCGCTGCCGGCCAGCCGGATCCAGGCCCGGTTCGGCAGCCAGGGTGTGTCGGCCCAATGCACAGCCCTGGGCCTGGAGGTCCGCCCCATCAGCGCCCGCGGCACCGAGGAGCACCAGGTCGCGGTGGAGTTCGAGGAGCCCGAGACGAGGGTGGACGCGTTGGTGTTCGGCGCGCTGGGGCTGGCCGACCGGCTGCACGGGCAGTTGGAGGCGAGCGGGCTGGTGTGTGCCCGGGTCGAGGTGCGGGTCGACCTGGCTGATCAGCGCAGTCTGACCCGGCTGTGGCGGCACGAGGGCCGACTGTCGGCCCTGGCCCTGGCGGAGCGGGTCCGCGGGCAGGTGCGGGCCTGGGCCGAGGGCGGCGACCTGGACACCGCCACCCCCGCGGCCGGGGTCACCGCTCTGGTCCTGCGCCCCGCTGGCCTGAGCGCTGCGATCGGCACCCAGACCGCGCTGTTCGGCGGGCAGTCCAGTCCAGTGGAATTGGAGCGGGCCGCCGCCCGGGTCCAAGCGCTGCTGGGACACCACGCGGTGGTGCGCCAGCAGGTAGGCGGCGGGCGTGGACCGGGGGAGCGGGTGACCCGGATCCCGTTCGGCGACGTGCCCGCCCGCCGCCTCCCGGAGGGGCCCTGGCCCGGCCGTCTGCCAGCCCCGCACCCGGCGACGGTGTTCGAGACCCCGCTCGCAGCCCAACTGCTCGACGCTGCTGGACGCAGTGTGCGGGTCTCGGGCCGGGTAGTGCTGTCGGCGCCACCGATACGGCTGGGGGTGCAGGGGTTCGAAGGTGCGGTGGTGACTGGGTGGGCGGGTCCATGGCCGGTCCTGGAGGGCTGGTGGGACAGGGACACGACCAGGAGGGTCGCCCGGGTGCAGGTCACCACCGCGGCCGGGAGGGCGTGGCTGGTGCTGGTCCAGGACGGGCGCTGGTGGGCGGAGGCCCACTATGGGTGAACCCCGTCCGGGCCGCCGCCTCCACCTGGCACCACCACCAGGACCGGACCCGGCTGCGGAGCCGGTGGAGTGGACCGAACTCCATGTGCACTCCGTCTTCTCCTTCCTTCAAGGCAGCAGCGATCCGCACCAACTGGTGGCGGAGGCCACCCGACTCGGCATCTCAGTCCTGGGTCTGACCGACCGCGACGGGCTGTACGGGGCGAGGCGGCTGGCCGAGTCCGCCCGCGCGGCCGGAATCGGCACAGTCTTCGGGGCGGAGCTGTCCCTGCCCGCGGACAGCGGTCTGGGGACCCCGGTGGTCCTGGCCCGTACCCTGGCCGGCTTCAGGTTGCTGTCCGCGGCGATCAGCTCCGCGCAGTTGGCCGGGTCCAAGGGCAACCCGGTCTACGACCTCGACGAACTCGCCTCGGCCGCCCGGGCCGGGCACTGGGCCGTGCTGACCGGCTGCCCCTCTGCCGAACATGCCGGTGCCGAACCGGACCTCGCCGCGGCCATAAGCCACCTGCGCGCCCTGGGTGAGGTCTTCGGTCCGGGCAGCGTGTACGCCGAGTTGGTCCACCACCACCTGCCCGCGGAGTCAGTGCGCAACGACGTGCAGTACGTCGCCGCCCGCAGAGTCGGCACCCCCGTGGTGGCCACCGGGGCGGTCCACTACGCCGCCCCCGCTCAGGCCCGCCTGGCTCAGGCCCTGGCAGCCCTGCGCCGCCGCCAAGACCTGGCGACGGCCGCCGGGCACCTGATGCCCGCACCCACCGCCCACCTGCGCTCCGGCACTGAGATGGCCGCCCTGCTCACCCGCTACCCAGGGGTAATGGAGACCACCACCGCCTTGGCGCGCTCCAGCGTGTGCGACTTGGCCGACCTCCATCCCGACTTGCCGGGATTCCCCGTCCCACCGGGCCACACCGAGGCATCTTGGCTGCGGCAGCTGGCCGAGGAAGGCTGCGCCCGCCGCTACGGCGACCGCGGCGACCGGGCCGCCCGCCCGGCCTGGACCCAGCTTCGGCACGAGCTGGACGTCATCGAACGCATGGAGATGACCGGCTATTTCTTGATCGTCCACGACATCTGCCAGGTCGCGGCCGACCGGGACATCTGGTTCCAAGGCCGCGGCAGCGCCGCCTCCTCGGTGGTCTGCTACACCCTGGGTATTACCGCCGTGGAACCGCTACCGCCTGATCGTCCTCGACGCCCCCGCTGTCCTGGTGCACGGGCACATCGAACGAACTGGCGACGTCGTCAACCTCATCGCCGAACACGTCCACCCCCTGGCCGCCCCGTCGGCACGTCGCCCACACCGCCGAGGGTAGGCCGGAGTTGACGCAACCTGCGACCAACCGGCAGGTGCGGTGGTGCCGCGGCGCACGCCAGTCAGCCGGAAAAGGGTGCTGCGCTCCCCCACCTGTAGCGTTGTCCGTGCCCGGCAACTGATTTCTGAGAGGGACGGCAACGTGGCACCCGAAATCTCCCCCTACGGCGCTCTGATCCTGGACTTCGCAGGGGTGCTGACTGAAGGAATCCACGAATCGCAGGTTGCCTGGTGTCGAGCCGAAGGGCTGGACGACGATGCCTGGCGAAGGACCCTGAACGATCATCCCCAGGGTCGTCAGCTGTACACCGAGCTGGAAATCGGCCGTATGGATCAGGTGCAGTGGAATGAGGCCACGGCCCCGCTGCTCGGGGTCGCCCCGGACAATCTGATGGGCCGGGCATGGGCCGAGGTCCGGCCAGCGCGGGCGATGATCGAGCTTGCCAAGGCAGCACGGGAAGCTGGCTTGAAGGTGGCCCTTCTGTCGAACTCTTTCGGGCTTTCTCCATACAACCCGTACGAGCATGTGGAGGTCTGGAACCTCTTCGACGTGCGGGTGGTGTCGGAGCTGGTAGGTCTGGCGAAGCCTGACCCGGCGATCTACCGGTTGACCCTGGATCGCCTGGACCTGCCTGCGGGCGAGTGCGTGTTCGTGGACGATCACCCCAAAAATCTCCCGCCAGCCGCGGCCCTGGGCATTACCACCGTTCTCGGAGACGGGTCACCCGAAGTGGTCGAGAGGTTGCGGACCCTGCTCGGGGTACAGACTCCGGTGGCCTGATCGGTTTCGCCCACCCCAGGACGGGCATCGCCGTGGTCTGGCTGACGAGTTCCAGCAGGAGGGGCGGCCGTGCAGGGCGACGCAGACTTCACCATCGGTAAGCGCATCAAGTTCTACCGCGAACGTCTCGGCATGAAGCAGAGGACGTTTGGCGAGTTGGTGGGCAAGTCTGCCAACTGGGCCTACAAGGTGGAGAACGACCTCCTGCCGATCGACCGTCTCTCCGTGATCATTGATGTCGCTCGGGCGCTCAAGGTCCGGGACCTCTCGGACCTCACCGGCGGCGTGTTCAGTGGGGCGGTCTCCGGACCCCACGATCAGCATGAGGCTGTGCCAGCGATCCGGGCAGCACTCTCTATGCCGACCTCGCTGCTGTCCGCCGGCTTAGACGACCTCGACCCGGGCAGCTTCGGCGAGGGGGTGGCCGATGCCTGGAGGGTCTACGAGACTGAGGAGAAGGACCGGTACGCCGAAGTCGGAAACCGGCTGCCCACTCTCCTCCGGCAAGGCTACGCAACGCTCCGGCGAGCGGGTGCGCAGAAGGAAGTGCAGCAGGTCACCCGGGAGATGCTGGACCTGTACGGGCTCCACCAGCTGTGGCTTCGCAGGGTGGGGGAACCCGTCCTGGCGCGGGTCGTCGCTGACCGCGGTGTCGTGCTCGCGGACGGGGTGGGTGAACCGGCCCTGCTGGCGGTGCCCACCTGGAATCTGGCGTGTGTCCTCACCTCGACCGGCCAGGTAGGCGACTGTGTTGACCTTGTACGGGAAACCATCGCCAGGTGTGCGCCCGGCGACGATGCCACGCCCGAACATCTGTCCGCCATCGGTGCCCGAGGCCGCCGTACCAGCCGGTCCAGGTCGTAGAAGATCACGCCGTCGATGACCCCGCTGGCCAGGTCTGCTAGTAGTTGGCGGAACTCGGGCCGCACCACGATCCAGTCGATGGAGCCGTCCTCCCTGAGCACCTTCCGCTTCTTGAAGGCCGAGGTGTCGTTCTCTTTGTAGACCTTGGCGAACTCGGGCCAGCGCAGTCGGCGCCGGGTGTCCTCGGCGTCCTCCTGCTGCCGGTCCACGCCCGCCTCCAACCCGAAGCGGTCAGAGGAGATGCGCAGGTACGCGCCCGGCCGCTGGGGGATGAATGCAACGAGATGGTCATGGAGGTTGAGGGTGACCTGGCCCTTGCGGGCCTCGACGGGCACTTCGAAGTCGTCCCAGACGCTGGTGGGTATGGACATGCGGTGTCGGCTCCAGTGACTCGGCTCCTTGCGTTACCGGGCACTCTCTGCGGACCTCCGGGGTTTGGTTGTGCCGCTGACCTGGTGATAAGGGGTGCAGTCGCGGCGCGGCATACTGTCGGCATGCGCATCGACTTCGACCCTCAGGCCATGGACAACGCGGCGTTCTACAGGCTGCTGACGGCGGTGGTCGTCCCACGCCCCATTGCGTGGGTTTCCACCGTTTCGCCATACACCTTTACGCCGAATCTCGCCCCGCACTCGTTCTTCACGGTTTCCTGCACCGCCCCGCCGATCGTCCAGTTCACCTCGGTGGGGCGGAAGGACACCCTGGTGAACGTCGAGGCGACGGGGGAGTTCGTGGTGAACTTCGCCTCCGAGCCGATGCTCCGGCAGGTCAACGACACCGCTACGGACTTCCCGCACGGGGTGGACGAGTTCGAGGCGGCCGGGGTCGAGCGTGAGGCGGCGCTGCGGGTCAAGCCGCCACGGGTGGCCGGGGCGCCGGTCGCGCTGGAGTGCAGGCTGCACAGCACGCTCTGCCTGGGCAACTCGACCGTGGTGTTCGGCGAGGTGCTGCACGCCGCGGTGCACCAGGACGTGCTGGTCGACGGGCACCCGGAGATCGAGCTGCTGCGCCCGCTGTCCCGTCTGGGCAAGAACGAGTGGGGCACCACCCCCGCGGAGGGGATCCGGGAACTGGCCCGAGTCAGTCACCGGGACTGGGAGCGCAAGCACGACCGCTGACCGCGCAGGCACGGGCGCTGACCGCCGCGGCGGGAGGCGGGCCGGAGGCGGCCCGGGAGGCGGCCCGGGAGGCGGGCCGGAGGCGGCCCGGGGCCGGGCCGGGGCCGGGGTGACCGGTCGGCGCCCGGCGGGGAGCCGTCGCCGCCCCTCCTGGTAGGGCGGCGGGGGCGCTGCTTGAGCCGACCGCGTAGGGTGGAGGGCCCCTTGATCGTCAGTCTGCCAGGAGATCCCAGATGAGCCAGCCCGCTGCCCCGGCTTCCCTCCCTGTCGGGGTCATCGGCCTCGGGGACATCGCGCAGAAGGCCTACCTGCCGGTCCTCACCGGCCTGCCCGATCTCGACCTCCGGCTGATGACCCGTGACCACGCCAAGCTCGACCGTCTCGGCGACGCCTACCGGATCGGTCCGGCTTCCCGCTTCACCGACCTCGCCGGGCTGATCGACAGCGGCATCCGGGCCGCGTTCGTGCACGCCGCCACCGACCAGCACGTCCCGATCGTCGAGCGGCTGCTGACGGCGGGCATCGACGTGTACGTGGACAAGCCCCTCGCCTACACCCTGGAGGGGGCCCGCCGACTGGTCGAGCTGGCGGAGGTGAGTGAGCGTTCACTGATGGTCGGCTTCAACCGGCGCCTCGCGCCCGGCTACGCCCAGTGCCTCGAACGTCCGCGCGACCTGATCGTGATGCAGAAGAATAGGGAGGGCCTGGCCGAGGCCGCGCGCACCCTGGTGTTCGACGACTTCATCCATGTCGTCGACACCCTGCGGTTCCTCGTGCCGGGGGAGATCACACACCGTCAGCTGCGATCGCGAGTGCACCAGGGGCTGGTCGAGCACCTGGTGCTGGAACTCTCCGGGGACGGGTTCACCGCGCTCGGCATCATGAACCGGGTCAGCGGCTCGGTCGAGGAGGTGCTGGAGGTCTCCGGGCGGAACTCCAAGCGCCAGGTGGTCAATCTGGCCGAGGTGCTGGACCACCGGGGCCAGCCCACGCTGCGCCGCCGCGGCGACTGGGTGCCGGTCGCCCGGCAGCGCGGGATCGAGCAGGCCTGCCTCCAGTTCCTCGACGCCCTGGGCAAGGGGCGGACGATCTCGGCCGCGGACGCGCTGCTGACGCATGAGCTGTGTGAGTGGATCGTCGGGGAGATCGAGCGGGTTGACCCCCAGGGAAACTGACGCACTGTCATGCTTCTTGGATGACGATAGGAACATCTGAGCAGCGAGCGGTCGGGGTCCCCGTCCGGGCACAGGCCCCGACCCCGGCCCGAGCCCGGGGTCGGACCCGGCTCGGCCGCACCCTCCTCGTCGCCGCGCTCGTCCTGGTTCCGGCCGTCACCATGACGGCCGGGCGGGCGAGCGCCGTCGGTGGCGCGACCGCCGCGGACCGGACCGATGCCGCCCGGCTGAAGGCCCGGTTCCCCGTGGCCGGGCTCGGCAGCGGGCGGGTCGGCACGGTGGTGGACGTCGGCTCCGGCCGCACGGTGTGGTCCTCCGCCGCCGGGACGGGACGGATGCCGGCCTCCGCCGAGAAGCTCGCCACCGCGGAGGCGGCGCTGACCGTCCTCGGCCCCGGCCACACCGAGCAGACCCGCACCCGCTACCACGCCGGGACGCTCTACCTGGTCGGCGGCGGCGACCAGGTGCTGACCGCGGGCGGCCTGAAGACGCTGGCCGCCGCCACCGCGAAGGCGCTCAAGCAGCGCGGGCTCAAGGTCACCGCGCTCCGGGTGGACGATTCGCTGTTCCCCGCCCCGACCGCGGCGACCACCCCGCCCGGCTGGCAGCGCGGCTACTACCCGCTCGAGGTCGCCCCGGTCCGGGCGCTGGGGCTGGGCGGCGCCCGGGTGAACGACACCGCGCTCGCGGCCGGAAAGCTGTTCGCCCAGCAGCTCGCCGCGGCGGGCGTCCGGCTTCCGTCGTCCGGTGCGCCCAAGCGGGGAACGGCGCCCGACGCCTCGGTCGCGCTGGCCTCGCACACCTCGGCGCCGCTGTCCCGGATCGTCGAGCACATGCTGAAGGTCAGCGACAACAACGCCGCCGAGGGGCTGCTGCGGCTCACTGCGCTGGGCCGCGGCAAGGCGGCAACCTGGAAGGAGGGGAGCGCGGTCGTCCGCTCCGTCCTGGCCGGGTACCGGGTTCCGCTCGCCGGGGTGCGGATCTACGACGGCAGCGGGTTGTCGCGCAGCGACCGGATGACGGCCTCGGCGCTGGTCGCCCTGGCCGCGCTCGCGGTGGACCCCCGGTACGCGGCGCGGCTGCGCCCGGTGTACGCGGGGCTGCCGGTGGCCGGACGGGACGGTACCCTCGCCGCCGGGATGCACCGCTTCAGCACCAGGCCGAGCAGCTGCGCGGCGGGGAAGGTCCACGCCAAGACCGGCAGCCTGCACGACGCCGACGCGCTGGTCGGGGTGACCTTGGGGAAGGACGGGCGCTGGAAGGCGTTCGCCTTCGTCACGAACGGCGACGTCCCGGCGACCCGGGCCCGGCAGGGGCTCGACGGCCTCGCCGCGACGGTCACCGGCTGCTGGTGACGGGCGGTGCCGATAGGATCCCGGGCACTACGGTGATCCGTGGCCCTCGCCGTCGGTGCGGTTGGTTAGGCTGGAGGTGCGCGCCCGCAGCCGGTGCTCGCGGGTGTGATCGAGGGGAGGGTGATGACGGACCGACCACGGGGCCTGATGGCCATTCATGCCCACCCCGACGACGAGGCGTTGTGGACCGGCGGGGTACTCGCCCAACACGCTGCCGAAGGCCGTCCCACGGCCGTTCTGACCTGCACCGACGGTGAGCTCCCTGACGGCGCGTCATTCGCCGGGGCGGGCACCAGGGTCAAGGAGCTGGGCCAGTCGCTGGCGCTGCTCGGCGTCGCCGAGTCGGGGGTGCTGCCCTACCGCGACTCGGGGCATCTCGGCCTGGGCCGGGGGAGCCTCTGCGAGGCCCCGTTCGACGACGTCGTCGGCGACCTGGTGGCCCGGATCCGCTCCTTCCGCCCGTCCGCCGTCACCACCTACGACGCCAACGGCATGTTCGGGCACCCGGACCATGTGCGGGTGCACCGCGCGGTCCTGGCCGCGGTCGAGGCCGCGGCCAGCCCGCACCAGTGGCCGCAGGCCGGGGCTGCCTGGGCGGTGGAGTCGCTGTGGCTGTCCACCGTCCCCGAGTCACTGGTCCGGACGCTGACCGGGCTGGGCCTGGAGTCCCCGCTGCCCTGCACGCCCGACGACCGGGTTGCCGCGTCCGTCGACGTCCGGCCCTGGCTGGACGTCAAGTGGGAGGCGGTGCGGGCGCACGCGTCGGAGTTCGAGCGGGGCGCGCGGATCGCGGCGTTCGAGGAGCCGCAGTTGCGCACGCTGTGCCTGGGCACCGAGTGGTTCCTGTACCGGCAGGGTCCCGGGGCGCGGATCGGCGCCACGGTCCGCAGCGCCCGACTGCTGGCGGACGCCCGCTGAGCCGACTACGCGGCCCGGTGCAGTCGGGGCTCTGGAGCCCGCTCGGCGACCGGCCCGGTGGAACCGCCGTCGCCCGCCGCGGACCGTTCCGCCGCAGGCTCCTCGCCGGAGCCCGAGCCGGAGGCCTCCGCGGAACCCCGCCCCCGCAGCAGCGCCCAGACCAGCCCCGCCGCGCCCACCAGCAGTAGCCCGGACAGCACCGCCGAGACGTTCATCCCGTGCACGAACGCCTGCTGCGCACTCCGCACCAGCGCGTCGCCGGTCGCGCCGGGGAGTGACCCGGCGACCTGGACCGCGCCGCCGAGCGAGTTCTCGGCCTCCCGCGCCGCCGCGCCGGACACGCCGGACGGCAGCACCGTCCCGGACCGGTAGACCGCCGCCAGCACCGAGCCGACCAGGGCGATCCCCAGCGCGGTGCCCAGCTCGTAGGCGGTCTCCGAGACGGCCCCGGCCGCGCCCGCCTTCTCCTGCGGCGCCGCGCTCAGCACCATCGTCGTGGACAGCGCGTAGACGACGCCCTCGGCGACCCCGGTGACCAGGAAGGCCACCGCGATCAGGGTGTACGAGGTCTCCGCGTGCACCCAGCCCAGCGCGCCCAGACCGAGGCCCATCGCCAGCAGCCCGCCCGCGAGGGCCGGCCGGTGGCCGCAGCGCCGGGCCAGATACGCCGCGCCGAGCCCGCCGGCCACCGAACCGGCGAATGCCGGAAGGTCGGCCAGTCCGGCCTGCAACGGCGAGTAGCCGCGGACCAGTTGGAAGTACTGGGACAGGAAGAACACCACACCGGCCAGGCCGATCAGCGCGATCAGCGCGCCCAGCGTCGCCGCGGTGAACCGCCGGTCGCGGAACAGCCGGACGTCCAGCAGCGGCACCGGCAGCCGCAGCTGCCGCCGCACGAAGCCGACCAGGCAGACCGCGCCGAGCACGGTCGCGGCCAGCACGAACGGGTGCAGCCCGTTGCCGACGGCGGCCTCCTTGATCCCGTAGACCGGGCCGACGATGCCGACCAGGGAGAGGCCGACGCTCGGCAGGTCCCAGGCCCCGGCGTTCTCGTCGCGGGACTCCGGCAGCAGCTGACGGCCGAGGACCAGCAGCAGGAGCACGATCGGGATGTTGATCAGGAAGACCGAGCCCCACCAGAAGTGCTCCAGCAGCAGCCCGCCCAGCAGCGGACCCACCGCCGCACCGGCGGTCGCCGCGGCGCCCCAGATGCCGATGGCACGGGCCCGCTCCCGGTCGTCCGGGAACAGGCTGCGGATCAGCGACAGGGTGGACGGCATGATGGTCGCCCCGGCGATCCCGAGCAGGGCCCGAGCGGCGATCAGCCAGCCCGCTCCGGGCGCGTAGGCGGCGAGCAGCGATCCGGCCCCGAACGCGGCGGTGCCGATCAGCAGCAGTCGGCGGCGGCCGATCCGGTCGCTGAGCGAGCCCATGCTGACCAGCAGTCCGGCCAGCACGAAGGAGTAGCTGTCGCCGATCCACAGCAGCTGGGTGGCCGAGGGGTCCAGGCTGCGGCTGATGAAGGGGATGGCGAGGAAGAGCACGGTGGCGTCGAGCGCCACCAGCAGGACCGCGAGGACCAGCACGGCGAGGGCGGCCCAGCGGGTGCGCGGGCTGCTGCCGGGGCGGTCGGTCACGGTGTCGGGATATCGGTAGTTGGAGGTGGTCTGCGGTTCGGTCGGGATGCTGTTCATCGTTCCTGGCTCTGGTTCTGGTTCTGGTTCTGGTTCGCGTTCTGGTACTGGCTGTGGTGCTGGTCTGTGCGGAGGGCGCCGCCGAGGAAGAGTCCGGTCAGCGCGAAGGTGCTGTCGCGGGGGGCGAGCCGCCCCTCCTGGACGGCCCAGCCGACGCCTGCGAGGAGGTCGAAGAAGGCCTCGCTGAGCCAGGCCGCCGGGAGCTCGACCCGGAAGCTGCCGGACTGCTGCCCGCGCAGGAACAGGGCGGCGACCCTGGCGTCCATCCGCTCCCAGGCCTCGCAGATCGCGGTGTCCTCGAACAGCCGGGTCTCACCGGTCAGGAAGGCCGCGACGGAGGCCTCGGGGATGACGGCGTCGGCGAGCCGCCGCACCGCCTCGACCGGGTCGCCCTCGGTGATCGCGGCCGAGTCCAGCGCGGCGGTCATCCGGTCCAGTGCGAACGTGGCGATCTCGTGCAGCAGGGTGTCCCGGCCGGGGCAGATCCGGTGCAGGGTGGCGCGGCTGATCCCGGCGGCGCGGGCGATCTCGTCCATGGAGGCGGAGGGTTGCCGGGAGAGAAGGCCGACGGCGGCGAGGAGTACTGAGTCGCGGTCCGTGGTCATGAGGCAATGCTAGCTCAGATGAGACATTCTTGTCTCAGATTATACGTGGAGGTCTCTTCTGGAACGTCAGTCGATCAGCGCCTCATAGGCGGGCCGCAGCAGCGACTCCAGGCTGCGCCCCCGGATCAGCACCCCGGACGCATCCAACTGGGACAGGGCCGTGGCGGTCGCGTCGGCCGAGCCGGCGTCGTCGTCGGCGGCGTCAGCCGCGGGCTCCCCCGCCCGCAGCGCCCGGTGCCGGCCGCCCTCGGACCAGAAGTCGTCCAGCCGCTCGCCCAGCGGTCGGCCGTCCTCCTCCGGCAGCGCGCCGCCGTCCTCGTCCGGGGCGGTGGCGGCGTGCAGGTCCTCGACGTGGCGCAGCAGCCGTTCCCGGCCCCGGCCGCGCCAGGCGGTGAGCAGGAACGGGTCGGCGTCGAACGCGTCGGCCAGCGCCGCCAGCACGGCGACCAGGTGCCGGCAGCTCGACCAGGCCGGGCAGGAGCACTCCAGGGTGAGATCCCCGGCCCTGGCCGGGAGCAGCGACAGACCTGCTCGGGCCAGCACCGCCTCCACCCGCAGCGGCACCTCGCCGTCGAGCAGCGCCTCGCGCACGGCGCGGTCGGCGGACAGCGCCTGCTCGGCCCTGGTCCACTGCCGGGCGTCGAACGCGGGCAGTTCCACCCACACGTCGTAGCCGCGCGGCCCGTCCGAGGCCGCGACCCGGGCCCCGGCCGAGCCCGCGGTGACCGTCAATCCGGACACTGCGGGTTGCGGCGGCGGCTCGTCGGCCAGCAGCTCCGGGGGCAGCACCCCGAGGCCCTCCAGCCGTTCCAGGAACCGGCGGGACCACCGCGGGGCGTCGCCCGCCGCCGGGTCGGTCATGTCTCGCTCACCGCGTCCTCCGTCAGTGCCAGCACCTCGCGCAGCGAGTCGGTCGACAGGTCGCCGAGCCAGCTCTCGCCCTCCTCCACCACCGCGTCCGCCAGCGCCCGCTTCTCCCGCATCATCCGGTCCACCCGCTCCTCCACCGTCCCCACGCAGACGAAGCGGCGGACCTGGACGTCGCGCCGCTGGCCCAGCCGGAACGCCCGGTCGGTCGCCTGGTCCTCGACCGCCGGATTCCACCAGCGGTCCAGGTGCACCACCTGGTTGGCGGCGGTCAGGTTCAGCCCGACCCCGCCCGCGCGCAGCGACAGCAGGAACACGGACGGGCCGTCCGGAGCCTGGAAGCGCTCCACCGTCTCGTCCCGCTGACGCCTGGTCATGCCGCCGTGCAGGAACAGCACCTCGCTGTCCAGCCGCTCGGCGAGGTAGGGCCGGAGCAGCGCGCCGAACTCGGTGTACTGGGTGAAGCAGAGGGTCCGGTCGCCGGTGGCGACGGTCTGCTCCAGGATCTCCTCCAGCCGGGCCAGCTTCCCGGACCGACCGGCCAGCCGGGGACGGCCCAGCGGGCCGCGTTCGGCGCTGTAGTGGGCCGGGTGGTTGCAGACCTGCTTCAGCCGGGTGAGCGCGGCCAGCACCAGTCCGCGGCGCTGCATGGTGTTCGCCCGGTCCAGCTTCGCCTGTTCGATCCTGGCCAGCAGATCGGCCACCACGGCCTGGTAGAGGGCCGCCTGCTCGGCCGTCAGATTGCAGAGCACGGTCATCTCCTGCTTGCGCGGCAGCTCCGCTGCGACCAGCGGGTCGGACTTCGACCGGCGCAGCACGAACGGGCGGGTCCGCTGCCGCAGTTCGGCTGTGGCCCGGACGCTGGCATTGCGCTCGATCGGCACCGCGTAGCGTTCCTTGAAGCCCTCGGGCGAGCCGAAGAGACCGGGGTTGGCGAAGTCCAGCACCGCGTGCAGCTCGGCGAGCCGGTTCTCCACCGGGGTACCGGTCAGCGCCAGCCGCTGGGCGGCCGGGAGCGCCCGCACCGCGCGGGACTGGAGCGTGGCGCCGTTCTTGATGTGGTGCGCCTCGTCGGCCACCACCCGGTACCAGGCGATGCCGCGCAGCGCGGCGAAGTCCCGCTGCGCCAGCCCGTAGGTGGTGATCACCACGTCGGCCCCGGCGACGTCCCGGCGCAGCCGCGCGCCGTCCGAGCGGCCCGAGCCGTGGTGCACGTGGATCCGCAGCATCGGCGCGAAGCGCTCGCACTCCCGGGTCCAGTTGCCGACCAGGGACATCGGACAGACGATCAGGGTCGGCCCGGGGGAGGGCAGTCCGGTCCCCCGCGAGGCCTCCGGCGAGGCCCCCCGCGCTGTCTCCCGCGCCGCCGCGTGCTCGACCGCGAGCAGGGCCAGGGTCTGCACGGTCTTGCCGAGGCCCATGTCGTCGGCGAGCACCCCGCCGAGGCCCAGCCGGGTCAGGAACACCAGCCAGGACAGCCCGCGCTGCTGGTACGGGCGGAGCTCCGCGCCGAAGTCCGCCGGGACGGCGACCGGTTCGAGCGCGAGCGGGTCGCCTGCGTCGGTCGTGCTGCTGTCCGCTGCGTCGTCCAGCGCGTCGGCGGTGGCTCGGACCCGGCGGAGCAGTTCGCCGAGGCGTCCGTCCGCCTCGGCCAGCATGATCGGCAGGCCGGTCCCCGGCTCGGTGCCGTCCAACGCGAGCCGGAGCAGTTCCCCGGCCGACATCAGCCCCGCGCTCTGCTGGTCCTGCTCGGCCAGGAAGGCCGCGGCGGCGGCGATCCTGGCCGGGTCGGCCTCGAACCACTGGCCGCGGACCTTGACCAGCGCCTGCTTGCTCTCCGCCAGCTCCAGCATCTCGCCGTCGGTCAGCGGTTCGCCGTCCAGCGCGGCCCGCCAGCGGAACTCGACCAGGTCCTCCCGGCCGACCAGGCTCTGCCGGTCGACCACCCCCTCCTGCACGGTCGCGGCGGTGTGGGCGCTGAGCGCGAGTCCCAGCGCGGGGCGACGGCTCCACCAGGACGGCAGCAGGACGCCGAACCCGGCGTCGGCGAGGAGCGGGGCGGCCTCGCGCAGAAAGCCGAGTGCGCCGGAGCGGTCCAGGTCGAGGCCGTGCGGACGCCGGGACAGCAGGGCAGGCTCCAGCAGCGGGGAGCGGCGTGCCGCCCGCTCCAACTCGGCGAGGAAGGCCGCCTCCGGACGGTCCACGAGCCGGCGCAGCGGGGCGGCGGCGGGACGGTCGGCCCAGAGGTCGGCAGCCTCGACCAGGACGGACGGTTCGTCGACCGCTTGCAGGCCGAACTCCAGTCGCCAGCGGTCGGCGTCGGTTTCGGCGTCGGTGTCGGTGTCGGTGTCGGAGGCCAGGTTCTCGTCCCCGAAGGGTTCCACCAGCCGGAAGCGGAGCCGCAGCGGACCACGGATGCTGGTGGCCGAACGGCGCCACTCGGCGAGGCGGTGCTGAAGTACCGTCAACTCCGCGGAGTCCGGGGGCAGGGCCGTGCCCTGAGCCGGGGCGCCCGCGTCCGTGGCCGGTCCCAGGGCGTCGTCCGGCGTTGCGAGCACCGGGTTCTCGCTGGTCAGGGCGACCAGCCAGCGCTCGGTGGCAGTCGCCGCGGGTCGGACCCGGCCGCGGGTCCGCGGCAGCAGGGACGGCCCGTCCGCCAGCACCGCCCTGACCTCACGGTCCACCAGGCACGCCAGGAGATCCGCCACCAACTCCGCCCCACTCGGCACCCCGAGCCGAGCCCCGCTCGCGGTTCCACTTCCGGCTCTGTCCCCGGCGGCCTCCCGTCGCGCGCCGCCGCGGCAGAGCGGGGGGCAGTCGGCGGCAAGCGCGGCGGCCTCGCGGTGGGCCGGGCCGTCCAGGGCTGGAAGCCAGAGGGCGCGGGGTGAGGCGCTGTCCGGTCGCAGACCGGGACCCGGATCCGGGCCCAAGGCCACATGCGGGAGCACCCGTCCGTGCCTGACCAGGCGCCAGGCCAGGTCGTGGACCTGGGTGAGCCAGCGCAGCGAGGCTCCGTAGGGGGCCTCCACCAGGCCGGTGCCGGGCAGTTCCGGTTGCAGCACCGCCTGTCCCGGGTCGAACAGTTCGCCGAGCAGCTGCGCCGCCAGGTCCGGGTCGAACAGCAGGACCGGCACCCGCCACTCGCGCAGTCCGACCGCAGGCTGCCGCTGCCGGGGGTCGGACAACACGGCCAGCGGTCCGACCAGTTCGGGCGACGCCGAGACCGTCCCGTCCGCCGCCGTCGGCAGGAGCAGGGCCGCCTCGCCCTCCTCGGCCCGGTCTGCCAGCCATCGCAGCCCCGGGCCGACCGCGCCCAGCAGCTCTGCCGGCACCGACGGCTCGGCGCCGTAGCGGCTGTCCGCGCGGGGCCGGCCGTCCTCGGCCCACAGGGCGAGCCGGTGTTCGGCCCGCCGGATCTGCCAGATGCCGTGCAGTACCCACATGGTCAGTGCCGCTCCCGGAAAATGGCTGATGGGCCCGAGGAGGAAGGAAACCCCCTCGGACCCATCAGCCTACGGAGCAGCACTGACAGCGGCCGTCACCCTGTGGTCCCGGCCCCCGGCCCTAGCTCTGGTTGTAGAAGCCCGAGGCGTCGTCGGAGCCGTCGATGACCATGACCTCGACCTCCGGCGGCGCCAGCAGGAACACCCGGCGGGCGATCCGCTCGATGCTGCCCCGGGTGCCGAAGGTGAGCCCGGACGCGAAGTCCACCAGGCGCTTGGCGTCGCCGTCCGACATCTCGGTGAGGTCCATGATCACCGGGGTGCCGACGCGGATGTGCTCGCCGATGACCCGGGCCGACTCGAAGCCGGTCGGGCGCACCGAGGTGATCTGCGGCGCCTGCGGAGCGGGGACGAGCTCGGGGGAGTCCCACGGCTCCTCGTAGTCCGGTACCGCGACTGGATACGTCCCGGAGGGCGCCAGCCATCCGCGGTAGTCGTCACGCAGTGCTGCTCCCATGCCGTGCCTCCCCATCCGTACTGCTGCCCCGTGTGTGCGCACGATGGTGTTCGTGCGTGCGTGCCGTGCTGTCCCGCTGTCGTGCCTTTTGCGCGTGCGGTGTCTCGTCCAATGTTTCTGGACTGTCCCACCGCGCTGTCCGAGTATCGCATTGATCACCGACATAGCACCCGTACGGGCGTGTCGGCGCGCCGTTTGTCTCAACTCATCCGGCGTTCCGATCGGACATGCTGTCGAATCGTCAGCTTTCGTTCGAACGGCTATTCGAATACCTGGTCACTGGATCTGCTGAGTTCCCACAGCTCCGGTTTTGGCACGTCAGACGGGGGCAGTATTGTCCGATCCGCTTCGATCGAAACGCTTTCCCCGACTGCTTCTGCCGACCCTCGGACACCATCATTGCGGGTTTTGACAATCCGAGGCCACCGGATTTCATACTTTCGCGGACTGTTGCCCGGCTGTGACGAGATCCGGAAGAATACGGCACCCTTCCCCTGGCATATTCAGTTACCCGGCGTGCCGACCGTGTCACCGCTGGTCACCTCCGGGCCCCGGATCACCCGCCCGGCCGGGGCGAGCACCCCGGCCCCGGCGATCAGACCCGCCGTCAGCACCGTGACCACGGCGAACGACACCGACAGCGAGCCGGTCGCCTGGGCGATCGTGCCCACCGTCGCCGGGGCGACCAGCCCCGAGGTGTAGGTGACGGTGGCGACGCCGGCGATGGCCCGGCTGGGGTTCTCGCCGCTGTGCCCGGCCGCCGCGAAGCAGAGCGGGACGACCACGGCGATGCCGATGCCCAGCAGCGCGAAGCCGGCGATGGCCGGTGCCGGGGTGCGGGCCGGCACGATCAGCAGTCCGCCGACCAGGGCGACGATCCCGCCCAGACGCACCGTCAGCACCGGGCCCAGCCTGCGCACCGCCATGTCCCCGGTGAGCCGGCTCAGCGCCATGGTGGCGGCGAACGCGGTGTAGCTGGCCGCGGCCAGCGCGGCCGAGGAGTGCGCGGTGCCGTGCAGGTAGACGCCGCTCCAGTCGCCGCTGGCCCCCTCGGCGAACACCGCGCAGAAGCCGACCAGGCCGATCGCCAGCGCCGACCGCGGCGGCAGGGTGAACCGGGGCGGCGCCGCCTCCTCCGGCTCGGGCCGGACGTCCAGCAGGCCGCGGCAGGCCAGCAGGCCGAGGCCGACCAGCAGCGCGGCCATCGCGCCGAGGTGGATCCGGGCGTCCCAGCCCAGCGCGGCGGCGAGCACGCCGATGCCGGAGGCGAGCAGTCCGCCCACGCTCCACATGCCGTGCAGTCCGGACATGATGGAGCGTCCGTAGCGCCGCTCGACCTCCACCCCCTGGGCGTTCATCGCCACGTCCGCCATGCCCGCGCTGGCTCCGAACAGCAGCAGGCTGAGCGCGAAGACCGGTAGGTTGGGCGCCAGCGCGGGGAGTGCCAGCGACGCGCACCACAGGGTGAGCAGCAGTCTGACGGCCGCCTTGTGTCCGCGCGCGTGGACCACGCGTCCGGCGAGCGGCATCGCCAGGAAGGAGCCGATGGCCGGGGCGACCAGGGCCAGGCCCAGTTCTCCGGTGCTGAGGTGCAGATGGTCCTTGATCCAGGGGATCCGGGTGGCGAAGGTCCCGGCCACCGCGCCGTGCAGCGCGAACACCGTGGCCACGGCGCGGCGGGCGCGTCTGACGTTCTGCTCCATGATCGGATCCCCCCGGGGGCGCGTAAGGAAGATCAACCTATCGTCGCAGCCCAGATGGCCGGAACCCGACCCCTGGGGCCTCGCACATGCGGGGCCCTGTCCCCCCGATGGCTTGCCTGTGCGATGCTACGAGTGACGAGGAGACAGCAAGTGCGGCAGGATGATCGTCATGTGAACAGCTACCGGATCGGTGAGGCCGCAGCCCTGCTCGGCGTCAGTTCCGACACCATGCGCCGCTGGGTCGACGCGGGGCGGCTCGTCGCCGAGCGCGACGAGCACGGCCACCGCATCGTGCCCGGCGCCCAGCTCGCGGCCTTCGCCCGGGAGCTGGCGCGGCCCGAGAACGCCGCGGCGGAGGGCATCCCCTCCTCCGCGCGGAATCGGTTCCGCGGCATCGTCACCGAGGTGATCCTCGGCGACGTCGCCGCGCAGGTGGAGATCCAGGCCGGGCCGTTCCGGGTGGTCTCGCTCATCAGCCGGGAGTCGGCGGTGGAGCTGGGACTGGAGCCCGGGGTGCCCGCGGTGGCTGTGATCAAGTCGACCAACGTGGTCGTCGAGCTCTCCTGACCATCACTCATACTCTTCCGGGGGTCCCCCATGACCACGTCCGTTCGCCGCTCGCTCGCAGCCGCCGCCGCGGCCTCTGCCGCCTTGCTCGCGCTCACCGCCTGCGGGTCGAGCAGCAGTAGTACGCCCGCCGCGTCGGGCTCCTCCTCTGCTGCCGCCGCGTCCGACTCGTCGTCGGCCGCCCCGGCGATCACCGGCAAGGTGACGGTCTTCGCGGCGGCCTCGCTGAAGAACACCTTCACCAAGTTCGGCAAGGAGTTCGAGGCGGCCCACCCCGGAGTGACCGTCACCTTCAGCTTCGGCGGCAGCGACACCCTGGCCGCGAGCATCGTCTCCGGCGCCCCGGCCGACGTCTTCGCCTCCGCCAGCACCGCGACCATGACCACGGTCACCAAGGCCAACGACACCTCCGCCGCGCCGGTCGACTTCGCCAGGAACAGCCTGGAGATCGCCGTGGTCCCGGGCAACCCCAAGGGCATCACCACGCTGTCCCAGCTCGGCCAGAAGTCGATCAAGGTGGCGCTCTGCGCCAAGACCGTGCCCTGCGGCGCCGCCGCGGTGAAGGCCCTCGCCGCCGCGAAGATCGCGGTCACCCCGGTCACCTACGAGCAGGACGTCACCAGCGCGCTGACCAAGGTCGAGCTCAAGGAGGTCGACGCCGCGCTGGTCTACAAGACCGATGTGCAGGGCGCCGGCGGCAAGGTGGTCGGGGTGGACTTCCCGGCCGCCCAGCAGGCCGTGACGGACTACCCGATCGCCCCGCTCGCCCACAGCTCCAACAGCGCGGCGGCGGCGGCGTTCACCGCCTACGTCCTCTCCCCGGCCGCCCAGCAGGAGCTGGCCGCCGCGGGCTTCCAGGCCCCGTGACGCACGCGTCCGTGACCGGGCGGTCCACGACCCGTACTGTCGCCCCGTGACCCGCACCGATCCCGGCTCCGCGGCCGGCCCCGACCTCCTGGTGAACGCCCCGGCGACCAGGAGGCGGGTCGGCCGCCGGGCCGGCGCCGTTCCGGTCGCGCTGCTGCTGCCCGCCGTGATCGGCCTCGCCTTCCTGGTGCTGCCGCTGCTCGGGCTGCTGGTCAGGGCGCCGTGGAGCAGCATGACCACGGTGCTGCGGGACGGCACCGTGCTGCCCGCGCTGCGGCTGTCGCTGCTCACCGCGACCGCCGCCACCGGCGTCTCGCTGCTGCTCGGGGTGCCGATCGCCTGGGTGCTGGCCCGCACCCGCTTCCCCGGACTGCGGCTGCTGCGCACCCTGGTGACGGTCCCTCTGGTGATGCCGCCGGTGGTCGGCGGGGTGGCGCTGCTGCTGGCCTTCGGCCGCAACGGGCTGCTCGGACGGTGGCTGGACTCCGCCTTCGGGATCACCCTGCCGTTCACCACCGCGGGCGTGGTGGTGGCCGAGGCCTTCGTCGCCATGCCGTTCCTGATCCTCAGCGTCGAGGGCGCGCTCAGCGCCGCGGACTCCCGCTACGAGGAGGCCGCGGCGACCCTCGGCGCGTCCCGCTTCACCGCGTTCCGGCGGGTCACCCTGCCGCTGGTGGCGCCCGGCATCGCCGCGGGCAGCGTGCTGGCCTGGGCGCGGGCGCTGGGCGAGTTCGGCGCGACCATCACCTTCGCCGGGAACTTCCCCGGCACCACCCAGACCATGCCGCTCGCCGTCTACCTGGCGCTGCAGGACGACCCGGCCACCGCGATCGCACTCAGCCTGGTGCTGCTGCTTGTCTCGGTGCTGGTCCTGGTCGGCCTGCGCGGACGCTGGACCGGAGGCCCGGCATGACCGTTCCCTCGCACGCCCCGGACGACACCGCCGAGGAGGGCCTGCGGGCCCGGCTCGTGGTCGAGCGGGCCCCGCGCTCCGGCTCCCCGCAGGGCTTCCGACTGGACGTCAGCCTCAGCGCCCGGCCCGGCGAGGTGCTGGCCCTGCTCGGCCCCAACGGGGCGGGGAAGACCACCGCGCTGCGCGCGCTGGCCGGGCTCACCCCGTTGACCGCGGGCCGGCTCACCCTCGACGGGCGGACCCTGGAGCAGCCCGACGCCCGGCTGCGGATCGCCCCCGAGGACCGCCCGGTCGGTGTGGTGTTCCAGGACTACCTGCTGTTCCCGCACCTCAGCGCGCTGGACAACGTCGCCTTCGGGCTGCGCACCCGGGGCGCCCGCAAGGCCGCCGCCAGGACCGAGGCGGTCGGCTGGCTGGAGCGGGTCGGCCTGGCCGACCACGCCTCGGCCCGCCCGCGCGCGCTCTCCGGCGGCCAGCAGCAGCGGGTCGCGCTGGCCCGCGCGCTGGCCCCGCGCCCGCGGCTGCTGCTGCTGGACGAGCCGATGGCCGCGCTGGACGCCCGCACCCGGCTGGACGTCCGCTCCCAGCTGCGGCGCCACCTCGCGGCGTTCGACGCGGTCGCGGTGCTGGTCACCCATGACCCGCTGGACGCCATGGTGCTCGCCGACCGGCTCACCGTGATCGAGGACGGACGGGTGGTGCAGGACGGCCCGCCCGCCGAGATCGCCCGGCACCCGCGCAGCGACTACATCGCCCGGCTGGTCGGCCTCAACCTCTTCCGCGGCACCGCGGACGGCCACGACGTGCTGGTCGACGCCCCGGCGGGGGCCGGACCGGCGGACGGCGGACCCGGCGCCGGGATCAGGATCGCCACCGCCGACAGCGCCGCCGGGCCGGTGTTCGTCGCCTTCCCGCCCGCCGCGGTCACCGTCCACCGGACCAGGCCCGAGACCAGCGCCCGCAACGTCTGGCGGGTCACCGTCACCGGCATGGAGCTGCACGGCGACCAGGTCCGGCTGGACCTCGCCGGGGAGCTGCGGCTGACCGCCGACCTCACCCAGGGCGCGGTCGCCGAACTCGGCCTGGTCGAGGGCAGCGAGGTGTGGGCGGCGGTCAAGGCCACCCAGACGCACGCCTATCCCGGGTGAGCCGGGGCGGCATCCCGCAGGATGGGGGTACCCGTCCGTTGAGGAGAGCCGCATGGTGGACGCGAGCAGGGCCGACGCGCTGCGCGGCGTCCCGGAGACCATGCTCTGGACGCTGCACCACCGCGCCGCCGAGGCCCGCCGCCCGGACACCGTGCTGCCGGACCCGCGCGCGGTGCGCCTGGTGGAGGCGGTCGACTTCCCCTTCGTGGAGCGCTTCGGCCATCCGCACACCGTCGTCGCCCAGGCCGTCGCGCTGCGCGCGGGCTGCTTCGACGCCGTGGTCCGGGACTTCCTGCGGGCCTGTCCCGAGGGCACGGTGGTCTCGCTCGGGGAAGGCCTGGAGACCGCGTTCTGGCGGGTCGACAACGGCACGGTCGACTGGCTGACCGTCGACCTGCCGGAGCCGCTTGCGCTGCGCTACGCCCTGCTGCCGCACGGCCCCCGGCAGCGCACGCACGCCGGGGACGCCCGCGACCTGTCCTGGACCCGGGAGGTCGACCGGTCGAACGGCGTGCTGGTGCTGGCCCAGGGCCTGCTGATGTACTTCCGGCCGCCGGAGGTCCGCGAGCTGATCGCGGGCTGCGCCGAGGCCTTCCCCGGCGGCAGCCTGGTGTTCGACGCGGTGCCGAGGTCCGTGGTCGGCGTGGGACGGGCGCACCCGCGCCGGGTGTCGGGCCGCTACCGGCTGCCGCCGATGCCGTGGCGGATGGACGCCGCCGACCGGCCCGCGCTGCGCACCGCGCACCCGGGCGTCGCCGGGGTCGCCGACCTCCCGCTGCCGCCGGGGCGCGGCCTGCTCGGCGGCCCGCTCCGTCCGGACCGGATCCCGGTGCTGCGGGGCAAGCGCCCCTCGGTCACCCTGCTGCGGTTCGCCGAGCGGCCCGCCGTCGTCGGCTGACCGGCACCGTTCCCCGGCCGGTCGTGACCGGCCAGGCGCCGGACCAATCCAGCCACACCCCGGCCCCGAATGATCCATGTGGGGAGACCGGGTGCGGGTGGCGCGAGAGCCGTCCGCCGCGAGCGCAGGGGTGTAGCGGGTATGACGGAGAACGTCGAGCTGACGACGCCCGGGGGACGGTCGGCACGGCACGCCGGACCGGGGCCGGTCCGGCAGCGGGACCGCCGCGGCGGCCCGGCCAGGATCGCCGTGGTCGGCAGCGGAGTGGCCGGCCTCACCGCCGCGCACGAGCTGACCGGGAACGGCGCGCGGGTCACCCTCTACGAGGCCGACGGCCGGCTCGGCGGACACGCGCACACCCAGGACGTCCGCGCCGCCGACGGCACCGACCTGGCGCTGGACACCGCCTTCCTGGTCCACAACGAGCGCACCTACCCGCGCCTGCTGCGGCTGTTCGCCGACCTGGGGATCAGCACCCAGGACTCCGAGATGAGCATGTCCGTCAGCTGCCGCGGCTGCGGCCTGGAGTACGCCGGGGCGCGCGGGCCGTCCGGGCTGACCGCGCACCCCCGCTCCCTGTTCCGGGCCCGCTACCTGCGGATGCTGGCCGAGGTGCCGCTGTTCCACCGCCGCGCCAAGGCGCTGCTCGGCTCCACCGACCCGGCCGCGGACCAGCTGACCCTGCGTGAGTTCCTGACCAGGGGCGGCTTCTCCGGCTACTTCACCGCCCACTTCATGACCCCGCTGGTGTCCGCGGTCTGGTCCTGCGCGCCGGACCTCTCCCGGGAGTACCCGGCCCGCTACCTGTTCGCCTTCATGGACAACCACGGGATGCTCTCGGTCACCGGCTCGCCGACCTGGCGCACCGTCACCGGCGGCTCCCGCACCTACGTGGAGCGGCTCGCCGCCCGGCTGTCCGCCGTCCACACCGCGGCCCCGGTGCGGGCGGTCCGCCGGCACGCCGACGGCGTCACCGTCAGCGCCGCCGGCCTGGCCCCGGTCGACTACGACGGCGTGGTCCTGGCCACCCACCCGGACCAGGCGCTGCGGATCCTCGCCGACCCGACCGCGGACGAGACCGAGGTGCTCGGCGCGTTCAGCTACTCGCACAACCCGACCGTGCTGCACCGCGACCCCTCGGTACTGCCGGACGCCCCCCGGGCCCGCGCCTCCTGGAACTACCGGATGGCCTCCTGCGTGGACCGCTCCGACCAGGTCAGGGTCAGCTACCACCTGAACCGGCTGCTGCGTCTGGACACCCCGGAGGACTACCTGGTCACCCTGAACGAGGACCCGCACGACCCGGTCCCGGAGGAGTTCGTGGTCTCCCGCACCGTCTACCGGCACCCGCTGTACAGCCGTGCCTCCCGGGCCGCGCAGCTGCGGCTGCCCGGCCTCAGCACCGGGCGCACCGCCTTCGCCGGGGCGTACCACGGCTGGGGCTTCCACGAGGACGGCTGCCGTTCCGGCGTCGAGGCCGCCGCCGCGCTCGCGGCGCTGGTCCGGTCATGACCGCGGGGACCGGCGCCACGCCGGCGGACCTGGCCGCGCCGCCCCGGGAGAGCCTGCCGGGGCCCTGGGGCGCGGCCCTGTACGACTGCCGGATCGCGCACGTCAGGACCAGCCCCGCGCGGCACGCCTTCACCCACCGCACCTACCTGTGGCTGGTCGACCTGGACCGGCTGCCCCGGCTGCCCGCCGTGCTGCGCCCGCTGGCCCGCTTCCGGGCCGCGGACCACCTCGGCGACCCGGCCCGCAGCCTGCGCGACAACCTGGACCGCTACCTCGCCGCCCAGGGCGTCGACCTCGGCGGCGGCCAGGTGCTGATGCTGTCCCACGCCCGCTCGTTCGGCCACGTCTTCAACCCGCTGACCCTCTACTGGTGCCACGACCGGGCCGGGGAGCCGGTCTGCACCGTCGCCGAGGTCTGCAACACCTACGGCGAACGGCACTGCTACCTGCTCCAGCCGGGACCGGACGGCCGCGCCGACACCGCCAAGGACTTCTACGTCTCGCCGTTCTTCCCGGTCGACGGCCGCTACCGGATGGCCGTCCCGCCGCCGGACCGGCGGCTGCGGCTGACCATGCACCTGGAGCGCGCGGGCGGACGCCCGTTCACCGCCACCGTGCACGGCACCCGCACCCCGGCGGGCCCGGCCGGGCTGCTCCGCGCGGCCCTGCGCCACCCCCTGTCCACCCTCGCGGTGAGCGTGCACATCAGGATCCAGGGCATCCGCCTCTACCTGCGCGGCATTCCGGTCCAGCCGCGCCCGCGACACCCCCACCAGGAAGGAGTCTCCGCACCATGACCCAGCCCAGTACCCGGCCGACCGCGCGGACCTCGACAGCGCCCGTGCCGTCCGCCCCCCGGCACCACCCGGACCCGCAGCGCTGGCCCGACGTCGCCACCGTGCCGACCTCGGCGGTGCGCGCGCTGGTCGCCCGCGCCCTGCTGCGCAGTGTCGCCCGGCGGGTCGGGCTGCGGGTGGAGCTGCCCGACGGCGGGCTGCTCACCCGTACCGCGCCGCCGGACGGCGCGCCGGTGCTGCGGCTGCGGGACCCGGACGCCTTCTTCCACCGGCTCGGCGCCGGCGGCCTGATCGGCTTCGGCGAGTCCTACCAGGCCGAGGAGTGGGACTCGCCCGACCTGATCGCCATGCTCACCGCACTGGCCAGCTCCGCGCAGACGCTGGTGCCGCCGCGGCTGCAGTGGCTCCGCCGCTGGTTCACCGCCCGGCAGCCGCTGGAGCAGCTGGGCACCCCGGAGAACGCCCGCCGCAACATCCAGTCCCACTACGACCTGTCCAACGACCTGTTCGCGCTGTTCCTCGACCCGACCATGACCTACTCGTCTGCGGTGTTCCCGAGCGATCCGGGCGGCGAGCCGCTGGCGTCCTGGGAGCTGCTGGAGCGGGCCCAGCACCGCAAGATCGACCGGCTGCTGGACCTGGCCGGGGTGCGCCGCGGCAGCAGGGTGCTGGAGATCGGCACCGGCTGGGGCGAACTGGCCCTGCGCGCCGCCGCCCGCGGCGCCGAGGTGGTCACGCTGACCCTGTCCGAGGAGCAGAAGCAGCTGGCCGAGCAGCGGATCGCCGAGGCCGGCCACGCCGCCCTGGTCGACGTCCGGCTCTGCGACTACCGCTCGGCGACCGGCAGTTACGACGCGGTGGTGAGCGTGGAGATGGTCGAGGCGGTCGGCCGTCGCTACTGGCCTGCCTACTTCTCCACCCTGGACCGGGTGCTGGCCCCCGGCGGCCGGATCGCGCTGCAGGCGATCACCATGCCGCACGACCGGATGCTCGCCAGCGAGCACACCTTCACCTGGATCCAGAAGTACATCTTCCCCGGCGGCCTGCTGCCCTCGGTCGAGGCGGTCCAGGAGACCCTGGCCGCGCACACCGGGCTGCAGCTGACGGAGCGCCAGGGCTACGGGCGGCACTACGCGGAGACACTCCGGCTGTGGCGCGAGCGGTTCGCCGCCCGCGCCGGGGAGGTGGACGCGCTCGGCTTCGACGGCGTCTTCCGCCGGATGTGGTCGCTCTACCTGGGCTACTCCGAGGCCGGTTTCCGCAGCGGCTACCTCGACGTCCAGCAACTCCTGCTCACCCGCACCGGGGAGGACCAGCAGCGATGACCAGTACCCAGACCCGACCCCCGGCCGCCCGCTCCGGCCCGGCCGGAACCACCGCGGGCCGGCTGGCCGCGCTGCTCGGATCGTTCCTCGGCGACCCGCTGCCGGTCCGGATCCGCGCCTGGGACGGCAGCGAGAGCGGCCCGGACGACGCCCCCACCGTCGTCCTCAACTCCCGCCGGGCGCTGCGCCGCCTGCTCTGGTACCCGGGTGAGCTCGGCCTGGCCGAGGCCTACATCGCCGGGGAGCTGGACATCGAGGGCGACCTGGGCGAGGGCCTGAGCCGGGTCTGGCGCAGCGTCAGGGAACGCGGCGCCGCCCCCGCGCCGACCCTCGGCGACCGGGCCCGCGCGGTCGGCCTGGCCGCCCGGCTCGGCGCGGTCGGCCCCCGTCCGGCGCCCCCGGCCGGACGGGCCGACCTCAGCGGCGCACTGCACAGCAAGGCCAGGGACCGGGCCGCGATCCACCACCACTACGACCTCTCCAACGACTTCTACGCACTGCTGCTCGACCCGTCGATGGCTTACTCCTGCGCCTACTGGACCTCCGACCGGCCCGGCTACACCGTCGCCGACGCCCAGCGGGACAAGCTGGACCTGGTCTGCCGCAAGCTCGGCCTGGCGCCCGGAGCCCGGCTGCTGGACATCGGCTGCGGCTGGGGCTCGCTCACCCTGCACGCCGCCCGGCACTACGGCGCGCACGTCACCGCGATCACCCTGTCCGCCCAGCAGCACGCCTTCGTCACCGCCCGCGCCGCCGAACTCGGCCTGGACGACCGGGTGGACGTGCAGCTGCGGGACTACCGCGACGTCACCGAGGGCGGCTTCGACGCGGTCAGCACCATCGAGATGGGCGAGCACGTCGGCGAGGCCGAGTACCCGGCCTTCGCCCGGGTGCTGCACGACCGGCTGCGCCCGGAGGGGCGGCTGCTGGTGCAGCAGATGTCGCGCCGTCACCGCGCGCCGGGCGGCGGCGCGTTCATCGAGACCTACATCGCGCCGGACATGCACATGCGCCCGGTCGGCGAGACCGCCGCGCTGATCGAGGACGCGGGCCTGGAGGTCCGCCAGGTCGAGGCGCTGCGCGAGCACTACGTCCGCACCTGCGCCGCCTGGCGGGAGACCCTGGAGCAGCGCTGGGACGAGTTCGCCGCGCTGGTCGGCGCGGAGACCGCCCGGGTCTGGCGGCTCTACCTGGTCGGCGGCGCGCTGGCGTTCCAGGAGCGGCGGATGGGCGTGGACCAGATCCTCGCGGTCCGCCCCACCGAGGACGGCGTCAGCGGCGCCCCGGCCACCCCGGTCGACTGGTACCGGGCCGGAGAGCCGGGCGCCCGGTGAGCGGTGTCGACGGACCGGCTCTCCTGGTCGCGCTGGCGGCGGCGCTCGGCGCGGCCGTGGCGGTGCTGCTGCTCACCTTCGCGGTCGCGGTCCGGCTCGGCCTGCACCGGGTGGTGGACGTCGCCTGGGGCCTGGCCTTCTGCGCGGTCGCGGTCACCGGCTACGCGCTGTCGGCCGGGCACGGCGACCCGGGCCGACGGCTGCTGGTGCTGCTGCTGGTGCCGGTCTGGGGGCTGCGGCTGGCCGGGCACATCTGGTGGCGCGGACGCGGCCACCCGGAGGACCCGCGCTACGCCAGGATGCTCGCCAAGGCCCCGCCGGAGCGCCGGAACCGCTACGCGCTGCGGATGGTCTACGGGCTGCAGGCGGCGGTGGTCTGGCTGGTGTCGCTGCCGGTGGTCCTGGCGCTGTTCCTGCCCCGGCCGCCGGGCGTCCTGGCCTGGACCGGGACCGCGCTCTGGGCGGTCGGGCTGTTCTTCGAGGCGGTCGGCGACCACCAGCTGAACCGCTTCCGGGCCGACCCGGCCAACCGCGGCCGGGTGCTGGACACCGGCCTGTGGCGCTACACCCGGCACCCCAACTACTTCGGCGACGCCTGCGTCTGGTGGGGCCTGTTCCTGCTGGCTGCGGACGCGCCGATCGGCTGGGCGACCGTGGTGTCCCCGCTGCTCATGACGTATCTGCTGGCCAACGGCAGCGGCAAGCCGATGCTGGAGCGCCAGCTCAGCTCCAGCAAGCCCGGCTACGCCGAGTACACGGCCAGGACCAGCGGCTTCATCCCCCTGCCGGTACGCGGCGGACACCGCCGCTGACCGCACCACCCCGACCGCACCACCCGCCGCCCGACCCGCTGCTCGGAATGTGAACGGAAGGACCCGCAGTGCCCGAAGGCATCGCTCTCGCCCTGCTGACCTGCGATCTACGGCTGCACGACAGCCCGGTCCTGCACGCCGCCGCCGCGCACCGCGGCGCCGTCCCGGTGTTCGTCCTGGACGACGCCATCCACGGCGGCGGCCTCGCGCCGTCCAACCGGTCGGCGTTCCTGGCCGACTGCCTCAGCGACCTGGACGCCTCGCTGCGCCGGATCGGCAGCAGGCTGGTGGTGCTGCGCGGCGACACCGCGACCGAGACCGCCCGGCTGGCGCAGCGGGTCGGCGCGTCCGCCGTACACACCGCCGCGGCGGTCAGCGGCTACGGGCAGCGCCGCGAGGCCCGGCTGCACAGCGCCCTCGGCGACCGGCTGACCGTGCACGACAGCGTCACCACCACCGTCGCGCCGGGCGAGGTGCTGCCCGCGGGGAAGGACCACTACGCGGTCTTCGGCGCCTACTTCCGCCAGTGGTCGCTGATCCCGCGTCGCGAACCGCTGCCCGTGCCACGGCGGTTGACCACCCCCGACAGCGCCCGCGGCCTGGACCCGGCCGAGGTCCGCGAACTGCTCACGGCGGGCGGCGGGGCCGCGCCGGGGCTCGCCCCCGGCGGCGAGACCGCCGCCAGACGGCGGCTCAGGGCCTGGCTGGGCACCGGCCTGGACGGCTACCCGGAGCAGCAGGACGACCTGGCCGGCGACCACACCTCCCGGCTCTCGCCCTACCTGCACTTCGGCTGCCTCTCGGCGACCGAGCTGGCCCACCTCACCGCCTCCGGCGGGTCGCCCGGCGCCGACGCCTTCCTGCGCCAGCTCGCCTGGCGCGACTTCAACCACCAACTGCTGGCCGCCCGTCCCGATGCGGCCAGGCACGACTACCGCGGTCGCGGCGACCACTGGCGGCACGCCCCGGCCGAGTTGGACGCCTGGCGCCGGGGCCGCACCGGCTACCCGGTCGTGGACGCGGCGATGCGGCAACTGCTGCACGAGGGCTGGATGCACAACCGGGCCCGGATGTTCACCGCGAGCTTCCTCACCAAGACCCTCTACCAGGACTGGCGCGCCGGCGCGGACCACTTCAACCGGCACCTGATCGACGCCGACGTGGCCAACAACCAGCTCAACTGGCAGTGGGTAGCCGGAACCGGCACCGACACCCGCCCCAACCGGGTGCTCAACCCGCTGCGCCAGGCCCAGCGCTTCGACCAGGACGGCGACTACGTCCGGCGCTGGGTGCCGGAGTTGGCGGAGGTCGCCGGATCGGCGGTGCACCGCCCCTGGCTGCTGCCGGAGGAGCAGCGGGCCGCCCTGGACTATCCGGAGCCGATCGTCGACCTCAACGACGGCCTGGCCAGGTTCCGTGCGGCGCGCGGTATCTGAGGGTCCATCGACTACTGCCGTCTCGCCGGGCTCACGGGGGCTCAGCGGGACGGCAGTTCCAGTTCCAGGCCGCCCGGGTCGCCGCCGCGCAGCGCCAGTGCCGCCGACACCTCGTCAGGAAACGGGCACAGCCCCAGCATCGCCGCCACCAGACCGGTGCTGACGGTCTGCCAGTCGACCCGGCGACGGCCGAGCATGGCGTGGTTGGAGCCGCGCACGGCGAAGCCGGCCGCCTCGGCGCCCGCCGCGCGGGCGTTCGCCGCGAAGGCGCGGGTCTCCCGGGGGTCGGTCACCCGGTCGGCGACGTCGTGCAGGGTCACCAGGCGCCTGCCCGCCAGCTGGGTGTAGGGCTCGCCGGGCGGGCACCAGGGCGCCAGCGCCAGCACCCCGGTCACCTGGTCCGCGCCCGCGACCCGCAGCGCCGCCCTGCCGCCCATCGAGTGGCCCAGCAGCACCACCGGGACCGGGCCGAAGGCCGCCGCCACCTGCTCCAGCGCCGCCGCCGCGTCCACCGCGGCGTCGGCCCGGTCGCCGTTCCAGCCGCGGACCCGGTAGACCACCTCGCCGACCGCGACCCGCTCGCCGTGCAGCGCGGTGACCAGCGCCGAGACGAACGGGCGCATCCGCAGCCGGGCCAGGCTCCAACGGCGCAGCCGCTGGGTGCCCTCGGACCGGCCGCCGTGCAGCACCAGCACCACCGCCCGCGGCTGCCCCGGCGCGCCGCGCCAGCGGACCGCGGTCCGATCGGCGGCGGGGCGGTGTTCGTGCCCGCGGCTGTGTCCGGCTCCGTGCTCGCGCCCGGTCCCGTGGCCGGTCTCCTGCGTGTACGCCACTCCCTGCGTCCCCTCCCTCGTTACCGCTCCCGAACGCGCCTCCGGAGCCCGACCGCAGGCCCGGTTCAGGCCCGGCTCAGGCCCAGCGGTGCTCCGCCACCCCGGCCGCCGGGACCTGGACGGTCGCGTCGGCCGTCGTCTCGTCGCGCCAGACCGTGTAGCGGCCCGCCGTCAGCGGTGAGATCACCGCGCAGTACACCGTACGTCCGGCCAGGTGCCGGGGGCGCACCGCGGCGTGGGTGCGCGGCGCGGCGGCGTCATCGACCGGGCTGACCTCGATCTCCAGGCCGTCCTGCTCCGGGCCGGTGTGGATGATCAGTGCGCCGAGGTCGCCGCCGATCTCCAGCACCACGCTGCCCTCCCGGGACGGCGCGGGCAGCGGGGCGTGGGTGTGCGGGTGGGCGGGAGCGTCGGTGTGGCTGTGGCCCTCCGGGTCGGGGTGCGGGTGGGTGTGGGCCGGGCTGTGGGTGTGCGACACGGGGTGACCTCCGGGAGGGCGGGAACGGGCCCGGCGGGCCCGGCCCGGGGGGGCGGCGGGCCGCC
>NZ_JBHFAB010000002.1:0-359769 GCF_042510955.1 Streptacidiphilus cavernicola | reverse complement strand
GGCGCGGCCCGGTGAGGAGTCCGGGCCGCGCCGCCGGTGGTGGGACGGGTCAGGACGGGTTGTGGTAACCGTCGTACGGCACGCCCAGGTAGGGGAAGTGGTCCAGGTAGGGGTTCTTCACGTCGGCCGGGGTGAGCCCGTCGGTGACCGCACCGGCGGCGGCGTCCGGGGTGTAGGTCTTGTCGACCAGCGGCACGGTGATCCCGGCGATGGCGCGCAGCTCCACGGTGACCACGTCGTCGAAGACCCGGCGGCCGTTGGGGAAGCCGGCCGCGTCCCCGGCGACCAGGCCCAGGATGTTCGGCTTGGCGGTCGGCGGCACCGCGACATTGAGCCGCAGCATGTCGGCCTGGGTGGTCCCGGTGAAGTTCTGGAAGCCGGGGACCACGCCCGCCGGGATGCCGGTGAGCAGGATGGCGAGCAGGTCGGCCCTGGCCTTGCCGGACTTGTTGAGCGCGTCCAGCTTCGGGAAGACGCCCGGGTAGAGCACCGGCAGCAGGTTCGCCAGCTCCGGCTTGGCCACGTACGACGCGAACTCCTTGTCGTCGGCCGGGGTGAGCGAGTTCCACAGGTCCTTCTTGGCCATCGGCACCAGGACCTCGTTGAACAGCGGGTTCCCCAGCCGGGAGACCTGGACGTACGGGCCGGACTCGTGGTCCTTGCCGCTGCGCGGCGCGATCACCCGGGCCTGGCGGCGGCTGGCGGTGGTCCAGACGCCGATGGTGGCGGCCGGGTTGGTGACGTCGCTGCCGTGGTAGCCGCGGTGGGTCAGCTCGGCGATCGGCACCTGCAGCGCCAGGCTGTGCACGTTCAGCTCGTTGGTGGTGTTGACCCCCGGGGCCGGCTGGGTGAACGCGTTCAGCCCGAACTGGTTGTGCAGCTGCTGGAACGGACGCAGGTTGCCCAGGTCGAAGATCGAGCCGAGGTCGACGTAGAAGCCCTCCGCGCGCTGCCCGGCGAAGACCTTGCGACCGCCGACCGAGTGCACCGCGGCGGTGGCCAGCGAGGCGTAGTCGGGCGTGGACAGCGGGCCGATGTTGCACGGCGGGCAGGTCAGGTTCTTGCCCAGCACGGTGTGCCGGCCGCCGGACTCGACCCGGGTCAGGGTGTAGGTCTGGTAGCGGTTCCAGCTGGGGGAGTCGAGCGCGGTGATCGGCCCGGTGTTGTAGAGGAACGTGTCGGTGTTCCGCAGGTGCGTGGTGAAGGCGAACTGGTAGGTGACGTCCGGGCGGCCGTCGCCGTTGTTGTCGATGTGGATCTCGTAGAGCACGTCGTCGCCGAACTCGAAGAAGTTCGGACCTGACGCCGCGCCCTGCAACGGGATGTAGTTGGCGATCAGGGTGACCGTGTCGCAGGCGTCGGGGCTGACGAAGGCATAGACGTCGGTGCTGTCCGCCACCGGGTCCTTGGAGATCTCGGGGGCTTCGCGATGGGACGACATGAGGGGTCCTCACAGGGGTGTGGCGGGGCGGGAGTTGTGCGGGGGTGGGTGGGCGCGAACGGCCCCGGCGGCCGAGCGGCCGGGCTGGTTCGCCGGTGGGCTCCGGCTCAGCCGGCCGCGCGCAGCAGGGCCGCGGTGAGGGCCCGGTCCCGCACGGTGCGGTGGTGGTGTCCGTGGAAGATGTCGATCTCGCCGGTCCGCACGTCGCGCACATGCACGATCAGCGTCTCCGCGCCGTTCGCCGGGGCCTCGTGGGCGGCGCCCGCCGGGGCGTGGCCGGGCTCGGCCGCCTCGGCGATGCCGGTGGCCGCGCTGAGCAGCGCGCCCGCGGCGAGGGTGGCCGCGCCGGCGCCCGCCGCGTTCCTGATCAGGCCGCGCCGGGACAGCCCTGACGGGGTGTCGGCTTCTGCTTCGGTTTCGGACGGGGGAGTGTCGAGGGACATGAGTGCTCCTTGGCCGAGAGTGGTTTGGGGCCATGGGCAGGTGGACGGCCGGGAGTTGCAGCGGGACTCGACGAATGCGTCGACGTGCGGCTGAAGTCACCGGGCGAAAATGTTCGACCTGCGGCCAAGGGAAGTGAATCGCCGTCAGCACGGCACGTCAAGCACCATGGGGGTAGGAATCCGCGGATATTCTCAGAACCTGTGGAAAAAGGGACCAATCCAAGCTGCCTGCTACTCCGAACGAGAAGATGGAGAGGATTTTCGGTCGAGCCTCCGGCTCAATTCCTTTCTGTACGTACAATGTGACCCGATGATCGGAGGATTCCCCTGTGCGGGTGAACCTGCTCCGCGGCGTGGGCGCCGCCACCGCCCTCTACGGCCTGGCGGTCGCCGCCCGCCCCGACCTGCTGGCCCGGCCCTCCGGCCTGGTGGACCCGGACGGCCGCACCGCCCCGGCGACGGCGGTCTCGCTGCGCCCGCTCGGCTGGCGGGACGCCGCCAGCGGCATCGCCATGCTCACCGCCCCGGCCGGGCCCGCGCTCACCGCCGCCACGCTGCTCCGGATCGCCGCCGACCTGGGCGACGCGGTGCTGCTCGGCGGCACGCTGCCGGGGCGCGGCACCCGGGCCAAGGCCGTTGCCGTCTCGGTGGGTTGGGGCGCGCTGTCGGTCGCCGGGCTGCTCGTGCACGAACGGAAAGAGTGACCATCGCACCAATCACTCGTTGAGCGGAGTGTCGCGGGTGCGGGACGGGCCCCGGCAGCGCGAACACGCCGACACGCCGACGAGGAGATGCGACGCATGGCCCGCCAGCACAAGCCAAGGAACGGCCGGACCGGCTCCACCAAGCCCCACCCGAAGCCCACCCCGAGGCCCCGGCCCCAGGCGGACCCCCCTCGGGCCGAGAATCCCGCGCCCACGCCGCAGTCGGCAACGGTGCCGAGGCCAAGGCCGAAGCCGAGGCCCGAGCAGGAGTCGGGACCGGCGGCGGTGCCAACGCCGGAGCCGACGCCGCAGTCCGTCACGGAGCCCCCGCGCTCCGCGCCCGCGCGGCACGGCAGGCCCGGGGTCGCCGCCGCAGAAGCGGCGCTCGTGCTGCACTACTCGCGGCTGGCCCGGCTCGCCTACACCGTCCTGCCGGGCACGCTGGACCGGCACCGTCGGGTGCTGGCCGCGCACGCGCTGGTGCAGCAGGCCCTGCCGAACCGGCTGCCCGACCTGCTCACCAGCCACCACCCGGCCGTCCCGGTACCCCGCTCTGCTCCTGTGCCGACCCTCGGGTCCGTGCAGCGCGCCGCGGACCAGGACTCCTCAGGCGCGGCGGAAACCGCCCCCGCCCCCGCCCCCACGGACGCCGCCTACGCGCACCTCCGCGCCACCGTCCTCGCCGCCGCGCTCCGCAGCGGTGCCAGGCGCAGCCGCCCCGCGCTGCTGCCGCGGACCTGGGGCCTGACCCTGTTCCCCTCCAGCAGCGGAACCGAGAGCCTCGCCCTCGAACGCGCGCTCACCGGGCTGCCTGCCGCCGATCGCGCCGCCTACGCCCTGCTCGCGCTGGAGGGCCTGAGCCAGGAAGCCGCAGCGCAACTGCTGGTCCTGGTCGGCGTCGACGACCCCGGTCCGGCCTTGCGCCGGGCGCTGCGGCTGGGCGCGGAGCACCCGCCGGACGCCCTCGCCGCCGCCGACTTCGACCCCTGCGCGGTACAGGCCCGGCCCACCGACCTGCTGCGCCGCCGTCGCCGCACCCGGGTCGGCCTGGGCGCGCTGGCGGCGCTGGCCGTCGCGGGCGTGCTGGCGCTGCTGCTGCCGGGCTCGGCCCCCGACTCCGCGAGCGCCCCGTCGTCGGGCTCGGCCCCCGCGGCGGGCTCCGCCGTCCCCGCGGTCGGCGGCTTCACCACCGCCGACCTGGTCCGGGTCCCGGCCGACGGCTGGCGGCACACCGCCCGGATCGACTTCACCGCCTGGCCCGCCCGCGGCAACCGCCTCACCGACCAGGCACTGCTCACCCGCGCGCTCACCCTCTGGGACGGAGCCGCACGCTGGGACGGCGCCGCATCGCACCCGCCCGCGACACCGTCATTCGCGACGCCCCGGCTCGCGCCGCCCCCGCCCGCGACGCAGTCACCCGCCCCGCTGGTCCTGGCCATGCCCGGCGCCGTGCCGGAGCCGCCCGCGCAGGCCCCGCGGCTGCTCTGGTCCGGCCATCTGGACGGCGCCGACGTGGTCCTGCTCGACGACGGCACCGAGCTGGCCCGCTACACCCGTCCCGACCACCCCACCGCCGCCGACCCCGAGCAGCTCCGACTCACCCGCAGCGACGAGTCGGACGTCACCACCGCGGGTGCGGTGCTGCTGCGCAGCAGCACCGCGGGCGACCGCTTCCTGATCGCGCCCTGGGTGGACACGGTGCAGCTCCGCGACCTGCGTGCGCCCGACACCCCGGCCCAGGACCTGGTCCCGGCGGACGGGGTGACCGCCGCCGTCCCGGCGCCGCCGAGCAGCGGCTGCGCCCGCTGGCCGGTGCTGCAGCTGCGTTCCTCGTCGGTGATCGCCGAGCACCACGCCTTCCTGCTCACCGACCTCGGCGGGGTCACCGCCGCGCATCTGACCTTCACCCCGCCGCCGGTCGCCGGGGTGCCGGCCAACTACCCGCGCGAGGCCACCGGGACGGACGCGCTGCTGGTCTGGGCCCGCCTCGGCTGCGGCCTCGCCGCACTGCGCGGACAGGACGTGAAGTCGGTCAACGCCTGGGAGTTCGCCTCGCAGCCGCTGCCCGAGACCGGCGGCACCGCGCTGTGGACCTGCACCCGCGCCGACCGCTGGGACGGCAGCGGCTCCGCTGCCACCCAGTTCCTCGCCCCGACCGGCGCGCAGGGCCCCGAGCCCGCCGCGCTCACCACCGCCGTCCAGCCGCAGGGCCGGGCCTGTAGCCGCTACGAGCAGTACGTCGTCGCCGGGACCTGGTGGCAGGCGCCGGGCAGCGGTCACGGCTACCTGCTCGCCGCGGGCAGCCGCGAGGTCACCCGGCTGGGGGTGCAGGGCGGCGTCAGCGTGCCGTCCACCGCCGTCCCGACCCGGACGCTGGCGCTGCGCGCGGCCAAGCCGGGCACGGCGTTCACCGTGGTCGGCACCCTGTCCACCGGACAGACCGCCCGCACCCTCGGCTGAGATCGGATGGACCGTCAGATCAAAACAGCGTCATCCAAGGGTTGACGATGGGAGCAGGGTCAACCTAAGGTTGACGCATGGAGAATCCCGTCCAGATGACGAATCCGGTACGCCTCGACGACCTGATCGAGGCCATCAAGAAGGTCCACTCCGACGCCCTCGACCAACTCGCCGACGCGGTCCTCGCCGCGGCGCACCTGGACGAGATCGCCGACCACCTGATCGGCCACTTCGTGGACCAGGCCCGCCGCTCGGGCGCGTCCTGGACCGAGATCGGCCGCAGTATGGGCGTCACCAAGCAGGCCGCGCAGAAGCGGTTCGTCGCCAAGGGCTCGAACGAGCCGGTCGAGCTGGACTTCAGCCAGGGCTTCAGCCGGTTCACCTCCCGGGCCCGCAACGTGGTGATGGCCGCGCAGAACGAGGCCCGCGCGGTCGGCAACGACGAGATCGCCCCGGTGCACCTGGTGCTCGGCCTGTTCGCCGAGCCCGAGGGCCTGGGCGCGCAGGCGGTCACCGCCCAGGGCGTCTCGGAGGAGGACGTCCGCAGGGCCGCCGTCGCTGCCCTGCCGGGCCGGGCCGCCGAGTTGCCCGCGCTCATCCCCTACGACGCGGCGTCGCAGCGGGTGCTGAAGCTCACCTTCCGGGAGGCACTGCGGCTCGGGCACAACTACATCGGCACCGAGCACCTGCTGCTCGCCCTGCTCGAACTGGAGGACGGCAGCGGCGTCCTGGCCGACCTCGGCATCGACAAGCCCGGCACCGAGACCCAGCTGGCGGCTGCGTTCACCGCCATCGCCTCGGTCCGCGCCGCCCAGGCAGCCGCGGCGGCCGGTTCCACGCCGCCCACCCCCGGCACCGCCTAGCCCCGTGCCCCGCTCGGACTGGTTCAATAGCGGCCATGACCGGCGATCCACCGGTCGTCGGTGCGGTTGAGAGGATCGTGGTGGTGGGTATCGCGCCTGATGACGATGACTTCGAGGACGACTGGGACGACGGCGGGAGCTGGTACGAGGACCCGACGCCCACCTACCGCGAGGCGGTCGAGAGTCTGCGGGATCTGGTGAAGGACCGCACCGACGTCCAGGTCCACTGGCAGGGGGGTCGAGGGGTGGGCGGCAATGCCCGGATCGTCTTCATGGACGCCGGCGGACTCACCGTACGCCTTGGCTCTGCCTTACAGGTCGACGGCATCACTCGGATGATCGGCTCGGCGGCTCCCCTGCCGGGGCATCATGCGGTCTGGTACCACCAGCAGAAGGTGATCCGGGCTCGTCTCGTCGGCGACTACGACCAACTGCACAGTGCGGTGGCGCAGGAGATGGGCGGTGGGAGGGCGCGGCCGGTCAGGCCGGACAGCGGCCTGGCCCGCGACGTGGCGGGGATGCTGGCCCAGAGCGGGGTGTTCTCCGTGAGCCGTGAGCCAGGAGCCGCCGGCGACCCCGCTCTGGCCATCCGCCTGGTCTCCGTGCCGCAGGAGCTGACGTTGCTCTACCGGGTCCGGGCGGGCGACGGCGCCTTCCCGGCACTCGAGCTGTCGGGAGTCAGCGCCACTGACCAGGCCGCCGCGGAACGGACGCTGGTCGTGTACGGCACCTCGTACCTCTTCGGCCTGGGCAAAGCGACAGGCGTGTCGCTGCGCCTGTGGAACGCCGAACACCGGATCGGTAGCCGGTGGGAGGCCTCGCGCCCGAGGCGTCTTCGCTTTCCGGGCCGTCAGTACGACGACTACCCCGCCGAGTTGTACAGCGCGGGGAACTCGCTGGCCCGTGATCCTGCCGAGCGGTACCTGAAGTACTACCAGGTGCTGGAGTTCTACATGCGCAGGGCCATGGACACGGCTGCCGCAGCCCAGGGCGCCGCCGCCGCAAAGGCGGTATCACCGTTCCGGCGTAAAGAGCTGACTACCGAGCAAGGCGCCCTCGATGCCGTCATCGACCTCGCCGTGACCCGGGACCAGCTCGTGGGCTTCCTCAAGGGCCCTGATCTCTTCGCGACGCTGAGCGATCCCAGGGTCATCAAGGAAGTCCCCGCTCTTGAAAGGGACCAGTCCGGAGGCCCTGTCGCCAGCCAGGATCCGCGCGGGCCCGTGTCGGAGCGCGTCTACACCCTCAGGAACCGGATCGTGCACATGAAGGAGGGAGGGGGCGGCCTGCGCAAGCCGATGCCGGTCCCGGCCGAGGGACTGCTCAGCCCGTTCGGTCGGGAGGCGCGGGAGCTCTCGGCGGACCTACGACTCGTCCGATTCCTCGCCGAGCGTGCACTCGAGCACTGGTCCACCCCGCTCGCGTAGGCGAGCGGGGCTGTCGTGAGCCGCCGGAAACTAGAGTGGCTCCATGGACTATCGAACGCTCGGCGACAGCGGGCTCCTGGTCTCCGCGGTCGGACTCGGCTGCAACAACTTCGGCGGGCGCCTCGACGCGGCGCAGACCCGCGCGGTGGTCGACGCGGCGCTCGACGCCGGGGTGACCCTCTTCGACACCGCCGACATGTACGGCGCGCGGGGCGGCTCGGAGACGCTGCTCGGCCAGGCGCTGAAGGGGCGCAGGGACGAGGTCGTGCTGGCCACCAAGTTCGGCCACCAGGGGGTGGACATGGGCTACGGGGCCGCCGCCGGGGCCAAGGGCGGGCGTGCCTACATCCGGCGCGCGGTCGAGGAGTCGCTGCGGCGCCTGCAGACCGACCACATCGACCTCTACCAACTGCACACCCCCGACCCGCGCACCCCGATCGCCGAGACCCTGGCCGCGCTCAGCGAACTGGTGCGCGAGGGCAAGGTGCGCTACCTCGGGCACTCCAACTTCGCCGGCTGGCAGATCGCCGAGGCCGCGCACGTCGCCCGGGAGACCGGCGCGGTCCCGTTCGTCTCGGCGCAGAACGAGTGGTCGCTGTTGGAGCGCGGCGTGGAGCGGGAGGTGGTGCCCGCGGCAGTGCACTACGGCCTCGGTGTGCTGCCGTACTTCCCGCTCGCCAACGGCCTGCTGACCGGGAAGGTGCGCCGGGCCACCGGTGTGCCCGCGGGCTCGCGGCTGGAGTCGCGGCCCGAACGGGTGACCGAGGCCGGTCTGGACGCGGTCGAGCGTCTCGCCGCCTGGGGTGAGGCGCACGGCCGGAGCGTCCTGGAGATCGGCGTGGGTGCGCTGGCCGCGCGGCCCGGCTGCGGCTCGGTCATCGCCGGGGCGAGCACGGCCGAACAGGTCCGCGCCAACGCCGCCGCCGGGCAGTGGGCGCCGACCCCTGAGGAACTGGCCGAGATCGACGCGGTCCTCCGCTCGGACCCCGCGGCGGCGGACCAGGACTGAGCCACCGGGCCCATCCCCGTCCGCCGGGCGGCCCTACTCGGGCTTGGCGATGAATTCCCGGATCAGTCGGGCCAGTTCGGTTGGCTGGTCGAGCGGGATCAAGGTGTAGCTGTCGTCGACCTCGACCAGCCGACCCTGCGGGAGCACCTCGGCGAGCCGCCGTCCGTGCTCCGGCGGCATCACCCGGTCGCCGTGGGCCCAGACCACCAGCGCCGGACGGTCGAAGCCCGACAGTTGTTCGGCGGCCCTGACCATCACCTCCCGGTCCGCCAGCGCCGCGCGCAGTACCCGTACCGCGTCGCGGCGGATCTCCGGCTGTTCCAGCACCGGCCTGATCCACCGGGCGGTGGCCGGGTCCCCGCGCCGGGTCAGCCAGCCGAACGCGATCGGCAGCCGCCGCACCGCGCGGAGCCGCAGCTGCTGCATGAAGAGGCCGAACAGCCCGGGGGAGAGCCTGCCGGCCAGGGCCAGGGTCCGGCCGGTCAGCCCCGGCGGGATGTTGTCGAACGCCTCGCAGGAGGCGAGCACCGCCCGTCCCACCCGCTCGGGCCGTGTTCCCAGCAGGAGTTGGGCCACCGCGCCGCCGGTGTCATTGCCGACCAGGGTGACGTCGCGCAGGTCCAGCGCGTCCAGGAACTCCGCGACCAGCACGGCCACCCGGGGCAGCGACAGGTCGGCGTCGGCGCGCACCGGGTGCCGATGCGCGCCGAACGGCAGGGTCGGCGCCAGGCAGCGGTGGTCGGCGGCGAGGTCGGCGACCGGCCCGTCCCAGAGCGAGGAGTCCATCAGCAGCCCGTGCAGCAGCACGACCACCGGACCGTCCCCGCCGGTGTCCCGGTAGGCGACCGTGCCCGCCGACAGCTCGACTTCGTGCTCGACCTCATGGTCGAGTTCGTGCTCGGTCCCGCCGTCGCCGCTCATACCCGGTCGCCCTGCCGCAGTTCTGACGCCGGGTCAGTGGGGATCTCACCGAGCAGGTGCCGCCGCAGGAAGCCGAGTTCGGCCTCGACGGCCTGCTCGTGCGCGGCCAGGAACGGCGCGTAGTGCGTCCCCGGCACCAGCACCAGTTCGCCGCGGGGGGCCAATCGGGCGGCACGGATGCCGGGGTCGGGCAGCACCGACCGGTCCTGCTCGCAGACCACCGCCAGCAGCGGGCCGCGGATCTTAGACGCCTGCCGGATCGGCCGGTAGAGGCCGGGCAGCAGTGCGGACCGGGCGGCGACCATCGGCTGCCAGTCGGTGTGGATGCCGTCGGGGTCGAGCGCGCGGGCGCCGTCCATGGCGTCCGGCGTGGTGAGCGCCGACACCTCGCCGGGCTTCCCGGCCGCCGGGACCAGCAGCGGTGCGCGGCCGACCAGGCTGCCGAGGGCGTCCAGGACAGCCAGGCCGGACAGCCGCAGCAGCGCCCAGGGGGTCGAGTGCCGCAGCGCGTTCGGGGTGACCGCCCGCCCGTCGGCCAGCGGCATCTGCGCGATGGCTCCGGCCAGGTGCGGGTTGCGGGCCGCGACCTCCAGCACCTCGCCGCCGGCCAGCGAGAACCCCCAGACCGCGATCCGGTCCGGGTCGACGCCCGGCAGTCCGGCGGCGCAGCCGATGGCGGCCTGCCAGTCGTTGATCTGCTCCCGGATCCGGACGACCTGGCGCGGCTCGCCGCCGCTCTCGCCCAGGTGGCGGAAGTCGAAGGCGAGGACGGCGAACCCGGCGTCATTGAACCGCTTCGCGAAGGCGTCGGTGCCCAGTTCCTTGGTCACCGCGGTCCCGGAGGCCATGACCACGCAGCCGCGGTTGGCCCCCGGATAGTGCCAGGCGGCGCACTCGGCGTCGCCGCTGGTGAAGCTGATCTTCTGCCGTTCCGTGGACAACCGCACAACGACCTCCCCGTGTGGACCGGATGTCATCCTGAAATAAAGTGAACCACGTGGTTCACTTTGATGCCAGAGGCTTCGGACTTTGACATGATCTGCGGTGTGGAACAGGACCTGGAGCACGATCCGGAAGGCCGTGCCGGCGGCGGTTACCGGCGCTCGACCGGCACGAAGCGGGGCGAGGCCCGGCGGCGCGACCTGCTCGACCGGGTGATCCGGGACGTCGCCGTCAACGGCCTGGTCGACTTCTCGCTCCGGCGTGCCGCGCGGGCCGCCGACACCACGCACAAGGTGCTGCTCTACCACTTCGACGGCGTGGACGACCTGCTCCGGCAGGTCGTTGTGGAGCTGCGGGGTCGGCGCATCGACGGCGCGCTGGCCGCCGCGCAGGGGCCGGAGCACGCCTCGCTGGCGGACCGGGTCCGGTCGATGTGGCCGGTGCTGACGAGCGACGACAGCGGGCAACTGGCCCTCGACCAGGCCATCGGCCTGGCGATGTACGACGCGGACCGGTACGGCGAGCTGGGGCGCGGGTCGTCCGCGCTCTACCTGCCCGCGCTGCTCTCGATCTGCCCGGAGGAGTGGTCGGACCGGCGGAAGCAGGAGGTCGCCTCGATGGTCCTGGCGGTCCTGCGCGGCTTCCTGGTGCACTGGCGCACCGGCGGCTCCCTCGATGGCGTCGAGACCGGCTTCGCCGCCCTGGTCCGCGCGCTGGAGCGGGAGCAGGCCGCGGACGAGCCCTTCGCGGACGGGCCCTCGGTAGATTGACAACTGGTGGTTGACATTGACAACCCCCAGTTGTCACCATGAGGCCATGACCACCACCAAGGACCTCTCCCGGTATGAATCCACCTTCGCCCGGATCAAGGAGGCGCGGGCCCAGGCGATCCACCACACCCGCCTGGCCCGCGAGTTCTCCGCCGAACGGCGCGACCTGATGCAGTCCCTGCTCGACCAGGGCGTCTCCCAGTCCGACATCGCCCGCGAACTCGGGGTCACCCGCCAGGCCGTCCAGAAGATGCTGGCCTGCTGACGCCGATGCCGGCGCGGTCCCGCTGTCGGTCGGTCAGGGCTGTTCGGAGCGGAAGCGGGTCAGGCCCTCGACCACCAGGAGGTGGTCCTCGACCTGGGGGAGGCCGGAGACCGCTACCGTGCCGACCACGCCGACTCCGGCGACGTGCAGGGGGAACGCGCCGCCGTGGGCGGCGAAGCGGTCCGGGTCGAGCCGTGACTTCTCCTCGAAGCTGCCGCCCTTGTCGCGGAAGCGTTGCCCGACCAGGTAGGAGCTCTCGCCGTAGCGGCGCACCACCCGGATCTTCCGCTCGATCCAGGCGTCGTTGTCGGCGCTGGTGCCGGGCAGCGCGCAGTGGAACAGCTGCTGCTCGCCGCGCCGCACGTCCACGGTGACGCCGAGGCCGCGTTCGCGGGCCAGGCCGACCAGCAGGCTGCCCAGCCGCCAGGCGTCGTCGTTGTCGAACCGGGTCAGCCGTAGCTCGCGCTCCTGCTGCTCCAGCTCCGGCGTCTGCGGAGGTGCCTGCGGAGCGGTCTGCGGAGGCGTCTGCGACGCGGCCCCCGCCGGGGTCCGGGGTGTCGTCACAGCGACACCGTCCGCTGCTCGACGGCCGAGCGGCGGGCCGCCGCCAGCACGGTCAGCGCCGCCACCGCGTCCCGCGGCTGCACCGGGACGGGTGCGAGTCCGCGTACCGCCTCGGCCACGCCCGCGTAGTAGTCCTGGTAGGCGCCGGGCAGGGTCGGGAAGGGGGCGGCGTCGTCGCCCGCGCCGAGGCGACCGTAGTCGGCGGGGGCGACCGCGCCCCAGTCCGGGTCGGCCGGGGTGCCGCCCGCGCGCAGCGCGTCCTCCTGCCCGTCCAGGCCGTCCACCACGTAGGCGCTCTCGCTGCCGAGCACCCGGAAGCGCGGGCCGAGGCTGCCGGCCACCGCGCTCATCCACAGGTGCGAGCGGGTGCCGTCGGCGTGCCGCAGGGCGACGAACGCGTCGTCGTCCGCCTGCGCGCCGGGGCGGCGGCAGTCCAGCTCGGCGTAGACCTCGGAGACCGGGCCGAACAGGGTCAGCGCCTGGTCGACCAGGTGGCTGCCCAGGTCGTAGAGCAGGCCGCCGGCCTCGGCCGGGTCGCCCAGCTCGCGCCAGCCGCCCTTGAGCTGCGGGCGCCAGCGCTCGAACCGCGACTCGAAGCGGTGCACCCGGCCCAGCTTCCCGGACCGCACCAGCTCGGTGACGGTGCGGAAGTCGCCGTCCCAGCGCCGGTTCTGGAACACGCTCAGCACCAGCCCGCGCTGCTCGGCCAGCGCGGCCAGCGCCTCCCCCTCGGCGGCGGTGGCCGCCAGCGGCTTGTCCACCACCACCGCGAGGCCCGCCTCCAGCGCGGCGGTGGCCTGCGGGACGTGGGTGCGGTTGGGGGAGGCCACCACGACCAGGTCGAGCCCGGCGGTCCAGAGCTGCTCGACGTCGTCCAGCACCGTCGCGCCCGGGTGGTCGCGGCGGATCTGCGCCTGCCGCTCCGGATTGCGGGAGACCACGGCGGCGAGTTCGAGGCCGGGGGTGGCGGTGATCAGCGGGGCGTGGAAGACCGCGCCGGCGACGCCGTAGCCGATCAGTCCGACCCGGAGCGGGGAGGGGGAAGCGGGGGAGGTAGTTGCCATGGGACCAGTTAAACAACACTGTGGAGAAAGTGGCAAGCTCCGGCATAATGAACTTATGGCCAACCTCACCGCGCTGCGCGACCACAACGCCGCCGCCGTCCTCGGACGGATCCGCGCCGCGGAGGAGACCAGCCGGGTCGAGCTGGCCGCGGCGACCGGACTGACCGCGCAGGCGGTCAGCAAGATCGTGCAGCGGCTGGCCGCCGAAGGACTGATCACCGCCGCCGGGCAGGGCCCGTCCACCGGCGGCAAGCCGCGGACGCTGCTGCGGCTGGTGCCGCAGTCCCGCTGGGTGGTCGGCGCGCAGCTGCACCGGGACGCCGCCACCCTGGTCCTGGTCGACCTCGGCGGCGGGGTCGCCGCGTCCCGGCTGCTGCCGCTCGCCCCCGGCGCCACCCCGTCGCGCACCCTGGACCAGCTGGCCGCGGCGGTCGGCGAGCTGCTGGCCGATCGGCCCCGGGAGCAGGTCCTCGGCGTCGGGCTGGCCTGCCCCGGGCCGCTGGACCACACCACCGGCGTGCTGCACCAGGTCACCGGACGGCCCGGCTGGGACGGGGTCGCGCTGCGGGACGAGCTGGCGGCCCGGCTCGACCTGCCGCCCGGCGCGGGCGTCGTGGTCGACAAGGACACCACCGCCGGGGTGCTCAGCCAGCCCGGCTCCGCCGACCGCGCGTTCGTCTACCTGGACGACGGCCTCGGCGCGGGGCTCGCCCTGGGCGGGACGGTGCAGCGCGGGGCCCGCACCAACGCCGGGGAGTTCGGCCACCAGGTGCTGGACCTGGCCGGACCGCGCTGCGCCTGCGGCAGTCACGGCTGCCTGGAGGCGCTGTGCGCTGCCGCGCTGGCGGTGGGGGACGGCGAGCGCGCCGCGGAGCTGCTGGGTGTCGGGGTCGCCAACCTGGTCCGGCTGCTGGACCTGGACGAGGTGGTGCTCGGCGGCCGTACCGTGCTGGCCGACCCCGAGCGCTACCGGGGCACGGTCGCAGCGGTGCTGCGGCAGCGGTTGCCGGACCCGGACTGGCAGCGGGTGGAGGTGTCGGTCGCCCGCGCGGGGGAGCTGGCGGTGGCGCTGGGGGCGGCGGGGTTGGTGCTCGGCCCGGTCTTCGGCGAGGGTGGCGGGCTCTGACCGGGGGCGGGCGCTGGCCGGGGCGGGTTCTGACCGGTCGTCCGCCGACCGGCGGCGGGCTCTGACCGGAGGGCGCTAGTCGGGAGCGAGGTCCCGGGTGTCGAAGGCCTGCCGGGTCCGGGTGATCAGCTGGGCCAGCACCGTGGTGAAGTCGCGGGGGGTGGACAGGTCGTCCGCGCGGGGGAGGAGGGCGGCCGCGAGCCGGTCCGCCTCGTCCGAGGCCGTGTCGTCCGAGGCTGTGTCGTCCGGAGCCGTGCCGTCCGGGACCCGGGGGCAGAGCACGCCGATCCAGGGCGGTACCCGCTCCAGGAAGCGCAGCAGCAGGTCGCGCTTCTCCCGGTCGAGCAGCGCCCGGCGGTCGATCAGCAGGACCCCGGGCGCCACCGGGTTCCGCAGCTGCATCGGCGCCTCGGCCTCGAAGGTGCGGACCACCGGGGTCGCCCCCAGGTCCCGGACCACCCGGGCGGCCCGCTCCGCGACCGGCGGATCGTCGTCGCCGTAGGGACGCCAGTCGGCGGGCTCGTCGGCGGAGAGCACCAGCACCAGGAACTCCCGTCCTTCGGACGGGTCGGCGAAGGCGCTCGGGTAGTCCATCAGGTTCCGGGGGCGTCCGGGGATGACGTCGGTCTGCTCGGCGACCCGGACGATCTGCTGGGCCAGCCGGTGGATCGCCAGCTCGTAGTCCGACCGGAAGTAGTTCAGCTTGGCGAGGGCGTAGAGGCCCTCGCTCCCGTAGGAGTCGCCGAAGTCGCCGTGGTTGAACTGCAGCCGCTGGGCGACCGGGGGCAGGCTGCTCAACGGCGTGGGCACCCACAGCACCGGCACCACGCCGCTGGGTCTGCCGTCGGACCGCGGCGCCCGGAGGATGTCGCGCGAGGTGAAGGCGCTCCACTCCTGCCCGCAGGCGACGGAGCGGAAGTAGCGGGGCGAGTACAGCGGGACGAACACCCGGCACTGCGCCACCGCCTCGGAGATCCGCTGCTCCCACCCCTCGCCCAGCTGGATCCCCCGGTCCATGAAGGCCACCGGGCCGCCGTCGCCGATCGCCGAGAGCTCGCTGACGGCGCTGCTCAGGTCCCGGAACACCTGCTGCGGGAAGGGGTCGGACTCCTCGTGCCGGATGCCCCCGGAGTGGGCGTAGCTGAGGAAGAAGACCGGCCGGTTGGTGTCGGCCCGCCAGCTGGTCAGATCCGGATCGACCACGGTCCGCCGGGGGCTGACGGTGCGTCGGTAGGCCGCCGCCTCGGCCAGGCAGCCCAGGGCGCGGGCGAGGTCCGCCAGCAGCTCGCGCAGCTCGGCCGGGTCGGCGTCCGGACGGGCCGTCAGATCCAGCAGGGCGTTGAGCGGGCCGCGGACGCCGCGGTCCGACTTGCGGGTGCTCACCGCTGCGGTCAGCCAGTCGAGCGGCTGCACCTCCCGGACCCGGTTCAGCGCGGTCGCCACCGCCAGTGCCCGGCCCAGGAGTTCGCCGTGCTCGTCGCGCTCGGCGAGCCGGGCCGTGATCCGTTCCAGCCCGGCCTGGAACTCCGGCGCGGGGCCGCCGGTCCGGCGCGCGGCCTCCAGGATGTGGCCGACCAGCGCGGCGACCCGAGGGTAGGGGCCCCACCCGGCCACCTCCTCGGCCAGCCGCAGTTCCAGGGCGGTGACCGCGGGGTGCAGCGCCCCGGAGCGGAGCCGCTCCTCGGCCAGCGCCGCCTCCAGGGCGTCGGCGACCGACGGCGCCCGCACCCTGGACGCGGACGGCTCGGCGTCGTCGTCGCCGGACGAGGCGCCCACCGCGGGGAGCACCCCGAGGTAGCGCAGGAAGGGGCCGCCGACCTCGGCCATCGGCCGTCCCCCGGCGGCGATGCCGACGCCGCCCTCGGGATCGCCCAGCAGCACCCGCATGGACGCGGGCCGACCGGTCGGCCGCTCGAAGAACGCCGAGACCGCGCGCAGGGTGTCCAGCCCCTCGCCGACGCCCACCGCGGAGAGCAGCAGCCCGTCCAGGCCGGGGCGGAGCGCGTAGACGGCCTCGGCCGAGGGCGGGCTGTCGGCGTCGGTGCTCAGCAGTCCGCTGAGGAACACCTCGGCCAGGATTCCCGGGTGGCTGCCCGGCAGCACCGCCGCCTGCACCACCCGCATCACCGGCAGCGTCAGCGGCTCCACCGTGGCCAGGTGGGTGGCCAGCCGGTACGCCTCGGGGGAGGCCCCGGCGCGGTAGGAGTTCAGCAGCTGCTCCGGGTCCTCGTGCCGCGGCGCGCCGGGCTCGGCCCGGCCGATGCCGCGGCTGTCCACCACGGACAGCTGCGCGGAGCCGCCCTGCGCGGTCAGCGCGGCCCAGCCGCCGAGCTGCGCGGCGGTGAGCTCCAGCACCGGCAGCGGATGCCCCGCGATCCCGTCGGAATCCTGGTGCAGCGGTGAACTCTGCTGCACCAGACCGGCGTTGGTGGAGGCCGGGGTGGTCGCGCGCAGGCTGCGGCGGACCGGCCGCAGGGCCGTGCCGGACCAGAGCGTCGGCGGCAGCGGCTGCACCAGGGCGACCCCGGCCCTGGCCGCCCACGCGGTGAGCAGCTCGGGGACGGCGGCGGAGCGCCAGGCCGCGCCGACGCCGTCGGTGAGGACCAGCACCACCGGCGGGTGCGGCCGTCCGGTCAGCGCGGGCGGCCGGGCGGTCCGCTGCCCGAAGGGGCGTTCGTGCAGCACGACCTGCTCGGCGCTGTCGCCGTCCAGGCCGAGCACGGTGATCCGGCGGAAGGCGCCGAGGCCGACCAGCAGCCGCCGCAGCTCCTTCGCCAGGTCCTGCCACAGCCGCATCGACACCGAGTCGTCCACCACCAGCACCAGGTCGGTCCAGCGGACGGTGCGGGTGTGGAAGACCGGTTCGACGGTCTGGGTGCGGGCGATCCGCTCGGCGGTGGCGGTCTCGTCCAGCTCGGCGGCCCAGCCCGCGGCGGTGCGGCGTCTGAGCGGCGCCAGCGCCCGGCGCAGCCGGACCGGTCCCGGCACCGCTCGGGCCCCGGGCACCAGCGCGCTCCGGCCGACCCGGGCCGAGCCGGGGGCCGGGACCGGGGCGTGCACCGGGGTGCCCGCCCCTTCGGCGCCGAGCGGGGAGTCGCCGGGTGACGCGGTGTCAGCGAGGTCGCCCCCGCCGCCGCCCGCCGGGGCGGTGTCGCCGCCCTGCCCGCCGTCGGCCCAGCGGGCGGCGACCGAGCCGTCGTCCCGGGACAGCGAGCCGGCCAGCCACAGGACGTCCAGGAGTTCGGGCAGGCCGGTCCGCGCGTCCTGCAGCTCCAGCGCCTCCCGCAGCCGGTCGGCCGGGGTCACTGCGGGTCGGCTTCGTCGAGCGGCCGCAGCACGGCCGTGCGCAGCAGCTCCGGATCGAGCCCGACCCCGCCGAGCCGCAGGTGCACCGCGCCGAGCAGCTGGTCCGTCGACAGCTCCTGCGCCTCGGTGTCGCGCAGCCGCAGGAACGTCCGGATCAGCTCGCCGACCTCCTGGTCGGCGACGGCGCCGGGGCCGAGGTGGGCCTCCAGGATCCGCCGGAGCCGGTCCTCCTTGGGCGGCCCCAGCTCCAGCCGCACGCAGCGGCGCAGGAACGCCGGGGGGAAGTCGGTCTGCCCGGTGCCGGTGATCACCACCACCGGGAACTGCGAGCAGCGGACCCGCCCGGCGGTGATCTCCACCCGCTCGTCCGAGCCCCACAGCCGGACCGGGACCGGGGCGGACCGGTCCCGGATCCGGGACAGCTCGGGGATCTCGAACTCGCCCTCCTCGAAGACCACCAGCAGGTCGTTCGCCAGGTCGGGGTCGGCGTTGTCCATCTCGTCGATCAGCAGCAGCCGGGGGCGGCCCGGGGTGCTGTCGGCCAGGGCGGTGCCGAGCGGGCCGAGCTGGAGGTAGTCGCCGATGGACGGCTCCTCCTCGCGGAACTGGCTGTCCCGCAGCCGGGCCAGGGCGTCGTAGCGGTAGAGGCCGTCGGTGTGGGTGGTCCGGCTGTTCACCGGCCAGCGCAGCACCTCGCCCAGGCCGAGTTCCTGCGCCACCGCGAAGGCGAGCGAGGACTTCCCGGTGCCGGGACGGCCGGTGACCAGCAGCGGCCGGTGCAGGTGCAGGGCCGCGTTGACCACGTCGGCCTCGCGCTCGTCGGTGCAGTAGACCACCTGCCGCTGCTCGGCGGCGGGCGCGGAGTCGAAACGGCGCCAGGGCGGCGCGGCGGGCCAGGGGACGGAGCTGTCGCGGGCGGAGCCGTCCCCCCGGAAGATCCGCCACTGCGAGGCGGTGGTCATGTCATCCCTCCAGGGGAAGCGGTGCGGTCAGGTCGGGGTCGGGGAAGGGCCATTCCGGGTCCTCCCAGATCAGTGCGAGGCGGTGGCCGAGCCGGGGCGGGAGCCCGTTCCGGGGCGCCGAGCTGCGGCGTTCCAGCCGCACCTGCTCGGGCAGGGTGCGCAGGCTCTCCGGCCCGCAGCCGTGCAGGAAGTCGTGCAGCGGGGCGGCCAGGCCGTCGCCCTCGGCCGCGCGCAGCCACAGCACGGCCGGGACCCCCTCCCCGGCGGCGACGCAGACCAGGGCGAGCGCCAGGGTCTGTTCCAGGGCCACCGCGATGCAGCCGGTGCCGGGGTCGTCCGCCAGCCGGTCGAACAGCTCGCCCGGATCGGTCGGCCCGTCCGCGCCGTCCAGGTGCAGCGGCGGGGCCTGGTCCAACCGGTCCCAGCGCTGCCGGTCGACCGGACGCCTGCGCCAGGCGCGCGGGCGCCGCAGCAGCACCGGGTGCAGGGTGCCCATCCCCTTGCGGACCTGGGGGTAGGGCATCAGCTCCCACCACTCCGGTTCCAGGCCGAGCTGCTCCGGCTCGACCAGGAACGCGATCATCAGGTCGGGTCCCGGCGCGGCCTGCTGCTGATCGATGATCAGGGCGAGTTCGGCGGCGATCTGCTGGAGGTCCCGGGGGGTGTGCTCGCGGCGCAGCACCCGCAGCGCCCCGGTCCGGTCCCGGAGCTGGACCACCCAGCGGTAGCCCTCGTCGGCCTTGATCAGCTCGACCTGGAGCCGGATCTGCTGGGCCGCCGACCGGCAGGCCTCCCTGGCGTCCTCGCGGATGCTGCGCAGGGCCTGCTCCACCCCGATCCGCTGCGCCACCCGGCTGGACCACAGCCGGAGCAGGTTGCCGACCCCGGGCCGGTCGGTCCGCGCCGCCGCGTGCTCCACCAGCCGGAGCACCGCCGGGACCTGGTTCACCCCGTGCGCGTACGGCTCGACGCAGCGCGCGGCGGCGGCCAGGTCGGCCGGCGCCCCCAGCTGCTCCCGGCCCAGCGGGTGCGCCAGCCGGACCAGCTCCTGCGGGGCCAGGGCGAGCCCGGGGGCGGCCCGGAGCAGCAGTTCGGCCAGCTCGCGGTGCTCGACCACGGTGAGCACCAGGTCGGGGCAGCGCTCCAGGATCGCCTCACGCACCGTCATCCGCTGCTCCTCCAGCGCGGCGTGCGCCTCCATGGCCTTGAGCAGGGTGAAGACGCCCCGGTCTCCCCAGGGCTGGCTGTGGCCGACCAGCCACTCGGCGGTGACGCCCGGCGGCGGAGCCATCGGCGGCGGAAGCTGGAGCGCGAGCCAGCGGGCGCAGTCCGCCACCTGCCGGGGCCCGGTGAGCACCTGCTTGACCAGGTCGAGCAGCTCCGGATCGGCCGTGGTCAGCCCGACCAGGCCGGGGATGGCGTCGCCCAGCCGCTCCAGGACCTTCCGGGTGGGGATGGCGAAGGCGTAGGGCCCCTGGGTGCTGACGACCAGTCCGAGGATCTCCTGCCGGTCCGGGTGCCAGAGCGCCGATCCGCTGAGGCCCTCGCCGAACCTGACCCCGACCGGCGGCTGGGCCAGGGTGATCCAGCTCTCCGCCACGGCCCGCACCGCCGACTCCACCGGACGGATCTGGTCCCGGGCGTACCAGGCGAAGATCCGGTCGTCCCGCATCGCGTGCCCCCAGCCGGGCGCCCGGGACGGGTCGGCGGGACGGGTCACCAGCTCCAGCAGGGCCAGGTCGCCCTGCCAGTCCTGCTGGGTGTCGGGACGCGGAGCCGTCCCCGGCGCGGACTCGGCGGGGACCCAGCGGCGGAGCCGGACCCGGCGGCATGCGGCCGCCGGGTCGAGCGCGGCGAGCAGGTGGATCCCCGGGATCTCCGCGCCCTGGTCGACCGGGGCCGGGTGGCAGAACTTGTCCCGTCCGAGGGCCAGGTTGAGCACATGGGCGCAGGTGACGACCAGCCCGCCGGGCAGTAGCACGCCGCCGCCGAAGGAGTCCACCACGTCGTCCCGGTAGACGGCCACCCGCGCCTCGCGGATCGGCCGGTCCACCGACGAGTCGTCCTGCCAGGGGGGCATCGGACCGGTCATGCGGCGGCGTCGGGCGGTTCCGTCCCCGGCTCCTCGATCAGCGGATCGGGTTCCTGGTCCGCCTCGGCGGGGTGCGCGTCGTCCTGGTGCCGGTGGTGCCGCCAGGTGGCGGCGACGGTCAGATTGGCCTCGCCGCGCCCGCCGACGATGCCGAGCTGCAGGTTGCTGGCCAGCTTCACCCCGAGGGTGACCGTCACCTCGTCCGGGGAAAGCCTGCTGACAGTGCTGCGGACCGCGCCCAGCACCGGGACGAGCGGCCGGAGCACCTCCTCCAGCTTCTGCCCGGCCTGGGTCACCACGTCGTGGGTGCGGCCGACCGGGCTGATCGGGGCGGCGGCTCCGGGAAAGCCCTCCTCGGTGGTGTCGGACACCCCGGCCGGCGGCTGGAACACCTCCAGCAGAACGCTCGTGCCGTCCTCGAAGCTGAACTCGACGAAATCCCCCATGGCCGACACTATGGCAGCAAGTGGCTTGATTCGTCAGGGTATTGGGTCAGCTCAGCGGACGGAACGCACCGAACGCGCCGCCGTGGTGCAGCAGCGGCCGTCCCGCGCCGCCGTCACCGCCCGCCGCCAGCACCTCGCCGACCACCAGCAGGTGGTCGCCGACCCGCTGCCGCAGCACCGGACGGGCCGTCAGCCAGGCCGGGACGCCGTCCAGCAGCGGCACCCCCTGCGGCCCCGGCGACCACCCGGTCCCGGCGAAGCGGTCGACGCCGCTGCGGGCGAAGCGCTCCGCGATCGCGCGCTGGTCCTCGCCGAGCACGTGCGCGGCGAAGACGTCGGCGTCCAGCACCGCCCCGGCGGTGGACGCGGTGCGGGAGAGGTAGAAGGAGACCAGGGCCGGTTCCAGCGAGACCGAGCTGAACGAGGTCGCGGTGAAGCCGGCCGGGCCGGGCACCGTCAGCACGGTGACGCCCGCGGCGTGGCGGCGCAGGGTGCGGCGGAGCAGGTCCGCGGGGGCGAGGGTGTCGGTGAGGTCGCTGGTGACGGTCATGTCGGAGTCCTTGTCGGTCGAGGGCGGGGGCGAGGTGGTCGTGGTGCTGGTCGTGGCGGTGCGGTGCGGTGCGGTCACCGCGGGACGGGGACGAAGTGCAGCGGGTGTGCGGCGGGCCCGTCGGCCAGCAGGCCGTCGCGGCGGAGCAGCGGGAGCACGCCCTCGCCGAACCAGTGGGCCTCCTCCAGGTGCGGCTGGCCGGACAGCAGGACGTGCTCCACGCCGAGGGCGTGGTACTCGGCGAGCCGTTCGGCGACCTGCTGGTGGCTGCCGACCAGGGCGGTCCCGGCGTGGCGGCGCAGCAGCCCGAAGCCGGCCCAGAGGTTGGGCGAGACCTCCAGGCCCTCGCGGCTGCCGCCGTGCAGCGCGGTCATCCGGCGCTGGCCCTCGGAGGAGGTGCGGGCCGCGCGGGCCTGGGCCAGCGCGACGGCGGCCGGGTCCATCGCCGCCAGCAGCCGGTCGGCCTGCGCCCAGGCCTCCGCCGCGGTGTCCCGGGTGATCACGTGCACCCGCACCCCGGCGGCCACCCGCCGTCCCTGACGCCGCGCCAGCTCCCGCAGCCGGGCCAGCCGCGGCGCCAGGTCGCCGGGCGGCTCGCCCCAGCTGAGGTGGACGTCGGCGAAGGCGGCGGCGGCCTCCAGCGCGGGCCCGGAGGAGCCGCCGAGGAACACCGGCGGCACCGGGTCGGGCGCCTCGGCGACGGTCGCGCCGCGGACCCGGTAGTGCGCGCCCTCGTAATCGAAGGGCTCGCCGGACCAGGCCCCGCGCAGCACCCGGAGCCACTCGGCGGTGCGGGCGTAGCGGGCGTCGTGGTCCAGCCAGTCGCCGAAGCGGTGCTGCTCCTCGTCGTCCGATCCGGTGACCACGTTGAGCCGCAGCCGTCCGGTCGAGACCCGTTGGAAGGTGGCCGCCATCTGGGCGGCCAGGGTGGGGGTGACCGCGTCGGGGCGCAGCGCGACCACGAAGCCGATCCTGCGGGTCTCCCTGAGCAGGGCGGCGGTGGTGATCCAGGGGTCCTCGCACCAGGTCCCGGCCGGGGTGAGCAGCGACTCGAAGCCGAGGCGCTCGGCCGCGCGGGCCACGTCGGCGAGGTAGTCGATGCCCGGGGCGCGGTCGGTGGGGCGGGGCGCGGCGGTGGCGATCCGCGAGTGCGCCCAGCCGACCACGTCCCGGCCGTCGCCCGAGGTGGGCAGGTACCAGTGCGGGTGCAGGGCCATGGGGGCCTCCTCGGGCGAACGGACGGGGTCAGTTCTCGCGGACGGTGACGAGCACGGGCAGCTGCGGGCCGGTGCGGAGCCGCTCCAGCCAGTGCACGACGGTGGCCGCGACGCTGCGGTGGGAGAGGTCGTTGAGCGCGTCGTGCCTCCCGTCGGCGACGGTGGCCAGCACCGCACGGGGCAGCCGGGCGGCCAGCGCCCGGGTCCCGGCCACCGGGGCCACCGCGTCGGCCTCGCCGTGCACCAGCAGCACCGGCAGGCCGCCGAGCAGGGGCACGGCCGCCTCCGCCGCCGCGGCCAGCTCGGCGGGCACCGGGACGGCCAGCGCGCCGCGGTCGAACCCGGGGTCGGCCGCCAGCCGCCCCCGGTGCGCCGGGCAGGCGGTGCGGACGGCCAACTCAGCCTCCCAGTCGCCGGGTGACGGTGTGTCAGCCACTGGCCCGGCGTCAGTCACCGTCGGGGTGCCGACCAGCAGCAGCCCGTCCCAGCGCGCCGACGGGTCGGCGGCGGCGGCCAGGGCCCGCAGCGCGCCGGTGTCGGATCCGGCCAGCACCAGCGGCGCGGCCGGGCCCGGGGGAAGCTGCCCGAGGTCGGGCGTCTCCAGTACGTGCACCGCGTAGGCGTCGGCGGAGAGGCGTCGGCCGAGCCGCTCGTAGACGCCGGGGTGCTCGCCCCGGCCCGGCAGCAGCACCACCGTGCCGCGCTGCGCCAGGCTCTCGGGCGGGTACCAGCTCGCGGTCCTGCTCGCGACCGGGGCGCTCATCGGACGCCGCCGACCGCGACCGGTGCGGACGCGGCGGCGCGCTCACGGCGGGCGACCCCCGCGCGGACCAGCGGAAGCAGCCGCTCGCCGTAGTCGGCGACGTCCTCCAGCGGGTCGTAGCCGCGGATCAGCAGGGTGGTGACGCCGATGTCGACGTAGTCCAGCAGCGCCTGCGCCACCGTCTCCGGGGTGCCGACCAGGGCGGTCGAGTTCCCGGCCGCGCCGGTCGCGGCGGCCGGGGCGGTCCACAGCGCGCGGTCGTGCAGCTCGCCCTTGGCGGCGGCGGCCAGCAGCCGCTGCGAGCCGGTGTTCTGCGGGTTGGCGCCGGGCCCGGTCGGCAGGATGTCGCGCCTGCTGCCGACGAAAGAACCGGCCGTGCCACGGGACCTGATGGTCTCCAGGATGCGGTGCGCCCGCTCCCAGGCCGCGTCCTCGGTCGCGCCCAGGATCGGCCGGAACGAGACGCTGATCCGCGGCGGGGTGGTCCGTCCGGCGGCGAGGGCTGCGGCGCGGACCGAGGCGATCTGCTCGGCGGTCTCCGCCAGCGGCTCGCCCCACAGCGCGAACACGTCGGCGTGCTTGCCGCCGACCCGGTAGGCGGCGGGCGAGGAGCCGCCGAAGTACAGCGGGATGCGCGGGCTCTGAGCCGGCTTCACCTCGGCGTGGAAGTCGGCGAAGCGGTAGTAGTCGCCGTCCAGGCCGAACGGCTCGTCCTCGGTCCAGGCCCGCTTGAGGACGTCCAGGTACTCGTCGGTGCGGGCGTAGCGCTCGTCCTTGGGCAGGTGGTCGCCGTCGCGGCGCTGCTCGGCGTCGTGGCCGCCGGTGATGATGTGGACCGCGACCCGGCCGCCGGAGAACTGGTCCAGGGTGGCGAAGGTGCGGGCGGCCAGGGTCGGCGCGACGAAGCCGGGGCGGTGCGCGACCAGCAGCCCGAGCTTCTCGGTGTGCGCGGCGACGTGCGCGGCGACCTGGGCGCCGTCCGGGCTGCTGGAGCCGTAGCCGATCAGGATCCGGTCGAAGCCGGCCTCCTCGTGGGCACGGGCGAAGCGGCGGGTGTAGTCGGGGTCGACGACCGGTCCCGACGGGGGCCGGACCTCGGAGACGTCCCGGGTGCCGATCATGCCGATGAATTCGACGGTCATGGGGTGTCAGTTGCTTTCCGTGAGAGGGGGGACGGGGCCCAGCGCGGCCCGTCCTGCGGCCAGGAGCGACATGTCGTCCTGGGGGGTGTGCACCCGGCTGCAGAGCACGTCGCGCAGGTGCCGTTGCAGCGGGTTGTGGTAGGTCAGACCGTGGTTGCCGGTCAGCGCCAGGGCCTGCTCGACCGCGCCGACGGCGGCCCTGGTGCCCAGCACCTTGGCGCCGGCGGCCTGTTCGGCCGCCGTCGGGTCGCCGCCGTCGACGTCCTCGGCCAGCGCCCGGACCAGCCGCTCGGCGCCGCCGAGGGCGGTGTCGATCTCGCCGACGGCGGTCTGGAACCGCGGCAGCGAGGCCAGCGGCGCACCCAGCGCGGTCGGGGTCCGCTGGTGCAGGAAGCCGGTCAGCCAGTGCTGCGCGGCGCGGGCCACGCCGAGGTAGAGGGCGGTCAGCCCGAGCGCGTTCCAGGCCCCGCCGACGACGTCCCGGCCGCCGCCCGCGCCCGGTCCGGCCAGTCCGGCGACGTGGCCCAGTGGCACCCGGACCCGGTCCAGCAGCACGTCGTCGCTGCGCGAGGCGCGCAGGCCGACATGGTCCCAGGTGGGCAGCACGGTGACGCCCTCGGCGCCGCCGCGGACCAGGAACGAGCCGACCCGGGTCGGCGTCTCGTCGGTGCGGGCCCAGACCAGCATCCAGCCCAGCGCCTCGGCCCCGGTCGAGAAGATCTTGTGCCCGGTCAGCTCCCAGTGGTCGTCCCGCCGCCGGGCCACCGTGGCCGGCAGTCCGCCGCGCACCGGCGAGCCCAGCTCCGGTTCCACCCGCAGCGCGTTGACCAGCACCGGACGGTTGGACGCCGTGTGCAGCAGCTGCTCGTAGGCGTCCTCGGGCCAGTGGCCGGAGCGGGCCTGCGCGGCATGGGTGAACAGGGTCATCGCGGTGACCAGGGCCACCGCCGGGTCCCCGGCGCCGAGCGCCCGCAGGATGCGGACAGTGTCGGCCAGTCCGTGGCCGGGGCCGCCGAACCGCTCGCCCACGGTGGCGGTGAGCAGCCCGGCCTCGTGGACGGCGGCCACGCCCGGGTAGGGGAAGGTGGCGTGCCGGTCGTGTTCGGCGGCGTCGGCCGCGAGCACGGCGGTCAGCCGGGGCAGCCGGTCCAGCGCGGGGGCGGGGAGCCGCGGCGGTGCCTGGGTCATGGCTCGGGGTTCCTGTCCACGGGGGAGCGGGCGGGGCGGCGGCTCACGCGCTGACCAGCCGCCGGTTGCCGACGAAGGACTGACGCTCGGTCTGCTCCCGGACCAGCGAGACCAGGTGGCCGTAGTCGCGGGCGTCGGCCAGCGGGTCGAAGCCGCGGATCAGCAGGGTGCCGACGCCCAGTGCGGTGTAGTCCAGCAGCGACTCGGCGACCTGCTCGTAGGAGCCGACCAGCGCGGTGGAGTTCCCGGCCGCGCCGGTGGCCTTGGCCACCGCGGTCCACAGCCGCTTGTCGTGCACGTCGCCCCGGGCGGCCACGTCCAGCAGCCGCTTGGAGCCCTCCTGCGCGGAGTGGTCCAGGTTGAAGGCCTTGCGCAGCTCGCCGGAGCGCTCCTTGGTGAGCCGCAGGATGTCCTCGGCCCGCTTCCAGGCCTCGGCCTCGGTCGCGGCCGGGATCGGCCGCAGGCTGACGCTGAACCGCGGCTCCCGCCCGTGCGCCGCGGCGGCCGTGCGGACCTGCGCGATCCGGTCGGCGATCCCGGCCAGCGGCTCGCCCCAGAAGGCGTAGACGTCGGCGTGCCTGGCCCCGGCCCTGACCGCGTCGTCGGAGGCGCCGCCGAAGTACACCGGGATCGGCTGCGACGGCAGCAGCGCCGACCTCCCGCCCCGGACCTGGTAGAACTCGCCGTCGTAGTCGAAGGGTTCGGTCGAGGTCCAGGTCCTGCGGACCACGTCGAGGAACTCGTCGGTCCGGCGGTAGCGGGTCGGCTTGTCGCTCAGGTCGCCGTCGCGGGCCTGGTCGGCGTCGTCGCCGCCGGTGATCACGTGCAGCGCGATCCGGCCGGGGTGGAACGCGTCCAGGGTCGCGTACTTGCGGGCGGCCAGGGTCGGCGAGACGAAGCCGGGGCGGTGCGCCAGCAGCACGCCCAGCCGGTCGGTGTGGGTCAGCACCTGGTCGGCGACGGTGAAGCCGTCCGGACTGGCCGAGGAGTGCGCGACCAGCACCCGGTCGAAGCCGGACGCCTCGTGCGCGCGGGCCAGCTCCTTCACATAGGCCGGATCGATCACGGTCCAGGCGTCGGCCCCGGCGCTCTCGCTGAACGGGGCGGTGTTGGCGATGCCGATGAACTCGATGGACATTGGTCGTCCCTCTTCCTGTCGATGCGTCAATGAGTAGTGAGGGCAGGCTCGGTGAGCCCGTCGTGCCAGTTGTCGGCGTGGTGGCAGGCGACCTCGCGCCCGCCCGCGCGGCGCTGCGCCGCCGGGGCCTCCCGGCAGGCGTCCGCGACGAACGGGCACCGCCCGGCGAACCCGCAGCCGCTCCCCGGCCCGCCCTCGGCACCGGCCCCGCTCCACGCCGGGCGCGGGCCCAGGGCCCGCAGCCGCTCCGGTGGCAGCCCCGGCTCCCGTCGCAGCCGCGGCGCGGACGCGGTCAGCAGCGCGGTGTACGGGTGCAGCGGCCGGGACAGCACCTCGGCCGTCGGCCCCTGCTCCACCACCCGCCCCCGGTACAGCACCGCGATCCGGTCGGCGATCCCGGCCAGCGAGCTGAGGTCGTGCGAGATGACCACCACCGCGACGTCCAGCTCGTGCCGCAGCCGGTCGAACAGCCGCAGCACGTGGTTGCGGTTGGACGCGTCCAGCGCGCTCACCGGCTCGTCCGCCAGCAGCAGCCGGGGCCGGGTGACCACCGCGCGGGCGATCGACACCCGCTGCCGCTGGCCGCCGGACAGCCGTCCGGGCAGCCGGTCCGCCAGCGCCGGGTCCAGGCCGACCTGCCGCAGCGCCGCCGCGGCCCGCTCGGCCCGCTGCTCCCTGCTGCCGGCGCCGGTCACCGCCAGCGGCTCGGCGACCAGGTCACGCACCGTCAGATCCGGGTCCAGCGACCGCAGCGGGTCCTGGAACAGGTACTGCACCGCGCCCGACCTGCGGTAGTCGCGCAGGGCCCGGCCGCGCAGCCCGGTCAGCTCGGTGCCGTCCACGGTGATCCGGCCGGCGGTCACCGGCGAGAGGCCGACCACCGCCCGCGCCAGCGTGGTCTTGCCGGAGCCGGTCTCGCCGATGACGCCCAGCACCTCCCCGGAGCGCGCCTCCAGCGAGACCCGGTCCAGCACCCGCCCGCCCCGCCCGAACGCCACCGACAGACCGTCGACGTCCAACAGCGCCGTCATGTCCCCGCCTCCTGGAGTACCGTCCCCGACAGCGCCAGCTCGTCCGCCCGCAGGCAGCGGGTGCGCCGCCCGCCCGCGTCGCCGAAGGCCCGCAACGGCGGCGGCGCCGCGGAGCAGGCCTCCCGCGCGTAGTCGCAGCGGTCCGCGAACCGGCACCCGGCCGGGGCCGCCCCGGCCTCCGGCGGGCGGCCGGGGATCACCGCCAGCTCGCGCCGCTCCCAGTCGCCGACCGAGGCCACCCGCAGCAGCGCCTGGGTGTAGGGGTGCGCCGGACGCGTCAGCACCTGCTCGGTCGGGCCGTCCTCGACGATCTCCCCGGCGTAGAACACCAGGATCCGGTCGCAGACCTCGGCCACCACCGCCAGGTCGTGGCTGACCAGCAGCAGCGCCAGGCCGTGTTCGGCCCGCAGCCGCGCCAGCAGGTCCAGCACCTCCGCCTGGACCACGGTGTCCAGCGCGGTGGTGGCCTCGTCGGCGACCAGCAGCTCCGGCTCCCCGGCGACGGCGGTGGCGATCAGCACCCGTTGCAGCATCCCGCCGGACAGCTCGAACGGGTAGCGGTGGAACACCTGCTCCGGCCGGTGCAGCCCGACCGAGCCCAGCAGCTGCACCGACCGGCGCCGGGCCTCGGCCCGGGAGAGGCCGTGCCGCACCCGCAGCGGCTCGGCCAGCTGCCGGCCCACCGTCAGCGAGGGGTTGAGGTAGGAGGCCGGATCCTGGAACACCGCGCCCAGGTCCACCCCGCGCAGCCGCTCCCAGCCGCGCCGGTCCAGCGCGGTCAGCTCGGTGCCGGACAGCACCGCCGACCCCCGCGACACCGCGCAGCCCGGCGGCAGCACCCCGAGCACCGAGCGGCAGGTCAGCGTCTTCCCGCTGCCGGACTCGCCGACCAGGCCGACCGCCTCCCCGGCCCGCACCGTGAACGACACGTCCCGCACGGCCTCGGTGGACCCGCCGTCGACGGTGATGTGCAACCCGTCCACGGCCAGCACCGGCGACCCGCTAAGCGGCGATCCGGACATCTGCCCTCTCCTCACTCGGTTCGGCCACCGGCGCCGGTTCGACCCGGTCGATCCCGTCCCTGATCGCGTCCGCCAGCAGGTGCAGCGCACCGACGGTGACCATGATCAGCAGGCCCGGCAGCAGCGGCGCCCACGGCTGCTGGGCCAGGAAGCCCAGGTCGGAGGCGAGCATTCCGCCCCAGGTCGGGGCCGGGGGCTGGACCCCGAGCCCGAGGAAGGTCAGCGAAGCGACCGTCAGCAGCGCCGTGGCCAGCGCCTGCGCGGTGGTCACCGCGACCGTCGGCAGCACCTTGCTCCAGATGTGCCGCCGCAGTACCCAGCTGCGCGAGGCCCCCATCAGCTCGGCCGCCTCCACGTACGGCACCTGCCGCAGCCCCAGCGCGGCGGCCCGGGTGACCCGGAAGAACAGCGGGGCCAGCAGCACCCCCAGCGACAGCATCGCCTGGTGCAGCCCGTTGCCGAGCACCCCGACCGCCGCGATCACGAACAGCGTGAACGGCAGCGACATCAGCGAGTCCACCGCCCGTAGCGAGATCCACTCGAAGGCCCGGCCGAGCCAGAGCGAGGCCAGGCCGGGGACGATCCCCAGCACCAGTCCCGCGCCGACCGCCTCCAGCGCCCCGGCCACGGACAGGCCGGTCCCGGCGAGCAGCCGGCTGAGCACGTCCCGGCCGAGGTAGTCGGTGCCGAGCAGGTGCGCGCCGCTCGGCCCCTGCAGCACCCGCGCGGTGTCCTGGGCCAGCGGGTCCTGCGGCGCGAGCTGCCCGCCGAACACGGCCAGCACCCCGACCAGCAGCAGCACCCCCAGCGCGACCCGGGCGATCGGCACCCGCCAGGTGTTCCGGAAGGTCCTCATCCGGTCACCCCTTCCCGACGGGCCCGCTCGCGGCGCCGCCCGGCCGGGTTGAGCGCGGTCAGCCCGGCGTTCACGGCCAGGTTGGCGACCAGCACCACGGCGACCGTGACCAGCAGCGTGCCCTGGATCACCGGCACGTCGTGCTCCTGCGCGGCCTGCAGCGACAGCTGCGCGATCCCCGGCAGGTTGAAGATCCGCTCGGTCACCACCGCGCCGCCGATCAGCATCGGCACGCTCATCCCCAGCACTGTCAGCGCCGGCCCCGCCGCGTTCCGCAGCACATGCCCGAACAGCACCCGCCGCCGGGACAGGCCGCGCATCGACGCGCCGGTCACGTAGTTCTCCCGGAGCGCCCCCACCAGCGAGGTCCGCAGCTGCCGGGCGATCCCGGCCGCCGCCTCCAGGCTCAGCGCGAAGGCCGGCAGCAGCGAGAACCGCAGCCACTGCCCCGGATCCTGCCCGAACGGGACGTAACCCCCGGACGGCAGCAGCCCGAACTGCACCGACACGATCGCGATCAGCCCGATCGCGATCACGAAGGCGGGCAGCGTCCCCAGCACCGCGCACACCCCGGTGACCGCGCGGTCCACCCGGCCACCGTCGCTGAGCGCGGCGGCGATCCCGCCCGCGCCGCCGATCAGCACCGCCATCAGCAGCGCCAGACCGGCCACCGACAGGTCCACCGGCAGCGCCTGCCCGATGCTCTGCGACACCGGGACGGTGGTGAACCAGGAACGCCCCAGGTCGCCGTGCAGCGCGTGGCCCAGCCAGGAGGCGAACTGCAGCGGCAGCGGCCGGTCCAGCCCGAACTGGTGGTTCATCCGGGCGATGTCGGCCGGGGTCGCGGTGTCGCCGAGCACCGCCGCGCCCGGGTTGGCGCTGGACAGCGCGCCCAGCCCGAAGGTCAGCAGCGAGGACAGCAGGAACACCGAACCCGTCGTCAGCAGCCCGCGCCCCAGAGGCTTGGGCGCCCGCGCCGCGCCGCCCAGCAGCCCCCGCAGCCGCAGCCCGCCCGGGTCCGCCACGCCGATCGCGCTCATCCGGCGGTCACCCCCTCGAACCGCTGCACCACGACGTCGGCCGGGATCGGCGAGACGCTGCGGTGCCGGGCCAGGATCCGCGGCACGGTGTAGAGGAAGACGTTGGGCATGGTGCGCACCGCCAGCGCGGTCGCGGCCTGGAGCACCTTCGGGTAGTCGGGGGAGTCCAGCGGCGTCGCCGACACCTTGGCCACCGCCGCCAGCAGCTCCGGCGGGGTGCTCCGGCCCGGGTTCATCAACCCCTGCTGCCCGAACAGCACTTGGAACGCCTGCGCCGCCGAGTCGCGTCCGGCGAACTGGTCGGTGAACAGCTGCTGCGAGTGCTGGACGTAGACCACCTGGGTGGCGGTCGCCTGCGGGATCACCTTGATCGTGGCGTTGACGCCGATCGCCTTCAACTGCGCCTGCACCTGCTCCGGCAGGCCCTCGGCCGCCGAGGTGGTCAGGGTCAGCTCCAGGCCGTTCGGGTGGCCCGCCTTGGCCAGCAGCGCCTTGGCCCTGGCCGGGTCGTAGGGGTAGAGGCCGTCCGAGGCCGGATCGTGTCCGACGTAACCGGGCGGGAAGGGCTGGTTGCTGACGCTGCCGTAGCCGAACTGCTGGGTCTTCAGCAGGGCCTGACGGTCGATCGCGTACTGCAGCGCCAGTGCCACGTCCGGGTCGTCGAACGGCGCCTGCCCGGCGTTGACGTCCAGCACCGCGACCACCATCGAGGGGATCACCTGCACTTCGAGCCCGGCCGCCTTGGCCGCGGCGACCTGGCTGCCCGGGATCTGCGCCACGTTGTACTGGCCGGACTGCAGCGAGGCGATCACCGTCGAGGCGTCCGGCAGCGGGTAGACCTCGAAGTTCTCCAGCTTGATGTTCGCCGCGTCCCAGTAGCCCGGGTTGCGCTTCAGCACCGCCCTGGCGTTCTGGGTGTAGGAGGTGAGGGTGAAGGGACCGGCGCCGACCGGCTGGGTGGCCAGCCCGGCCGGGTCGCCCTCGAAGGCCTTCGGGCTGACGATCATCCCGGTCTTCCCGGCCAGCAGACTGGGTATCTGGTAGTCGGCCTGACTGAGCGTCAGCACCACCGTGGACGGGGTGCTCGCGGTCACCTTGGCGACGTGCGCCAACTGGGCCGACACCAGCGACTTGGGGTCGGTGCGGCCCCGGTCCAGACTCTTCTTCACCGCGGCGGCGTCCAGCGCGGTGCCGTCGCTGAAGGTCAGCCCCGGCCTCAGGGTGAAGCTGATCTCGGTGCCGTCCGCGTTGTAGGTCCAGCCCGAGGCGAGCGCGGGGACCGGGTTGCCGTGCGGGTCCAGCTTGGTCAGCGCCGAGTAGACCAGCGAGAGGTCGTGGACGTCCCAGCCCGCCGAGGAGAAGACCGGGTCCCAGGAGGTCGGCAGCGCCCACCCCCACTTGACGGTGCCCTGCGAGGCTCCGGCCGCGCCGGTCGAGGAGGAGCCGCTTCCGCAGGCAGTCAGGGCGACGGCGGCGCCGGCGCCGAGGCCGAGTCCGAGGAACGAGCGTCTGGCCAGCGGGCTCGTGCCGGGGGAGGTCGGGGCAGCAGTCATGACGGATCGTCACCTTCTGTGGAGGCGCGCCGAATCACCCCTCAACCGGGGGTGCGGGCAGCGCGCGGCGCCGCGACGGCGCGGGCAGGGGAGTTCAGGGAGTGGTCGCGCCGGAGGGCGCGGGAAAACGGGACGGAGTCCGTCGGAACCGACCGGGGCGCGGAGGCCGCAGCTGGGGCCGCGGCGGAAGCGCGGCGTGCGGGGCCCGGGGTCGGCAGGTCAGCGACAGAGGGCGCTGGAGGTGCGCCGCAGGTCCACGTAGCGGCACACCACGGCGGGGTGCGTCGTAAGCATGTGCCCATCCTGGCGGGGCGAGCGCGCGCTGTCAATGGACACCAAAAGGTGTCCCATTGGGCGGACGCCGCGGACTACACCCGCTGGGCGACCAGCCCGAGCTGCGGCAGCGCGTCGGCGAGCGGGCCGGGGTTGTCGCCGAAGTTGGGCCGCCAGTGGGTGCACGGCACGATGCCCGGCTCCACCGGGCGGAAGCCGGGGATCAGCGCGGCCAGCTCCTCGGCGGAGCGCAGCTTCATCGGCGCCACCAGCCGGGAGTAGCGCGCGATGGCCTCGTTCATCCGCTCCTCGGCGCCCGGCTTGAGCGCCGCGTGGGACAGCACCAGGTAGCTGCCCGCGGGCAGTCGGGCGTGGTAGGCGGCCAGGATGTCGGCCGCCTGCTGGTCGTCGGTGACGAAGTGCAGCACCGAGGCCATCAGTATCGCGATCGGCGCCGGGCCGGACGGGTCCAGCAGCCGCACCACGTCCGGGTCCGCCATGATCGCGGCCGGGTCCCGCAGGTCGCCGTGGACGCTCGCGGCGCGGTCGGTGGCGGCGTTGGTCTGCAACTGGCGCTCGCGCACCACCAGCGGGTCGTTGTCGACGTAGACGGTCCGCGCCTGCTGCGGCACGATCTCGTGGATGTTGTCGATGGTGGGGATGCCCGCCCCCAGGTCGAGGAACCCCTCGACGCCGATGCCGGCCAGGTAGTGGACGCTGCGCTGGACGAAGGCCAGGTTCGCCTTCAGTACGGCTGGGAGCTCCGGCATCGCCGCCAGCACCTGCTCCGCGGCCCGCGCCTCGACCTCCCTGGCGTGACCGCCGCCCAGGTACTTGTCGTAGAACCGCGCGGTGGTGGCCCCCGGGACGGTGCGCTCGGGTTCCGGCCTTGCGGCGTCCTGCGGCATCTGCGAAGCCCTCCCCCTCGGCGGCGGGCCACCAGGCCTACCCGCGGACCACTTTGATGATCAGTCTAGTGCCTCGTCGGCCCGGCCGGTGGCCGGTTGCCCAGGCAGTTACGGCTGTCCGCGCAGCGCCGGGTGCCCGGCGGCCTCGTCCGGGTGGAACCACAGCGCGGCGCCCGCGGTGTCCACCCGCACCGCGTCCGCGGCGACCGGGCCGCCGGTGGTCAGCAGCGCCGACTCGGCCGCGGTGAGGCTCCGGTGCAGGGCGAGCGCGGCGGCCGGGGACAGCCGCTCCGGCCCGGCCTGCACCGGGACGCCGAGCTGCCGCAGCGCCTCCGCGTAGGCGGCCGGCGGACGCCACCCCGGCACCAGCCGGTAGGCCGTCGGCGTGCGCAGCAGCAGGGTCGGCAGGGCGTAGCGGAAGCCGTCGTCCAGCTCCTTCGCGCGGCCCGGATGCGGGGGCGGGCCGACCAGGTCGAGCACCTCCGGCAGCGGGGCACGGGCCTCGGCCCGGTCCGCCCGCACCGAGGCCAGCACCGCCGCGGACGCCGCGTCGGCGCGCAGCCGCTCAGGGTCCAGACCGGGCACGTCGCGGACGCAGTCGCGCACCCGGGCCCCGGTGTCGGCGGGCCGTCCCAGCACGAACACCGACTCCCGCAGTCGGCGCAGCACCCGCTCGGCGACCGCGGGCCCCTGCGCCTCGGCGGCGCGGGCGGCGAGCGAGGCGGGCCAACTGCTCCGGGCCACCCGGTCCAGCGCGGCGGCGCGCGGAGCGCCGGTGTGCCCGGCGACCTCGGCCAGGTAGCGGCCGTACCAGGCGGCCTCGACGGCCGGGTCCGGCGCGGGGTCGTCGTCGGCGTCGAACAGGATCGCGTAGGCCCGGCGCCAGCGCGCCCGTCCGGCCAGCACCGCCCGGAGCTGTCGGAAGGCGGGCTCCGAGCCCCAGGCCCAGGGGCAGAGCGGGTCGGTGTACTCGACCACCTCCAGCTCCGGCCGGGCGTCCGCGGTCACACCGGGACCCGTTCGGCCAGCAGCGAGCCGACGCTGGTCCCGGCCAGGATCCGGCGGGCCTGCGCCTCGACGTCGCGCCAGACGTCCGGCACCCCGGCGGCGGGGCCGGGGTAGGCCAGGCCGCCCAGGGTCTCCCCGCGCAGCGTGATCAGCTCGCCGTCCACGGCCAGGGCCACGTCCAGCAGGGTGATCTCCTCGGCCGGCCGGCCCAGCCAGTACCCGCCCTCGCAGCCGCGCTGGCTGCGCACCAGCCCGGCCCGGCGCAGGTCGCCGACCACGGACTTGAGGAAGCGGAACGGGATCTCCTGCGACGAGGCAATGGTCTCGCAGGTGAGCGGACGCGCCGTGTCCTGGGCGAGTTCGAGCAGGGCCCGCACGGCGTAGTCCGCCTTCGCGGAAATGTGCATGCCCGTCATTATCCCCGCGGGCGGCCCCGGCAGCAATGGACACCTCTTGACATCCTTTCGCCGCGGCTCCTACCGTCGGCTGCACCGAGACCCCTCCCAGGACGGCCCCGATGAGCACCGACCGAGCCACCTCCGCCTGCGACGGCTTCCACCCGGACCTGCCGGACCACCCGCCGCACGGCCGTGCCGCCGACCCGTCCGCGCGCAGCCGAGTGCACCACATCCGCGCCGACGACCTCGACGGCGACACCGCGCAGACCGGCGGCATGCGCCGGTTCGCGGCGGTCAGCGGCGCGCGGGTCGGCTCGGAGCGGATGTGGATGGGGCAGACCCATGTCGCCCCGGCGACCTCCTCGGCCGACCACCACCACGGCGCGTCCGAGACCGCGATCTACATCGTCAGCGGCCACCCCGAGTTCGTCTTCCTGGCCGAGGCGGAGGACGGCGAGCAGGAGGTCCGGCTGCGCACCGGCCCCGGCGACTACGTCTTCGTCCCCCCGTTCGTCCCGCACCGCGAGGAGAACCCGGACCCGTCGGTCGAGGCCGTGGTCGTCATCGCCCGCAGCACCCAGGAGGCGGTGGTGGTCAACCTCCCCGCACTGACGGTCCACCACCCCGGCTGAGCCGGGCGACCACCGGTACGAGGCGGGCCGCTGGACCGGGCTGCGGGACTGACGGGCAGTCAATTCCTGGCTCAGTCGCCGGGGGCTTCGTCCAGGTCGAACCAGATGGCCTTGCCCTCGCCGCGCGGCTGCATGCCCCAGCGGTCGGAGAGGAGGTCCAGCAGGATCAGGCCGCGGCCGGAGGAGGCCATCTCGCCGGGGGAGCGGCGGTGGGCCAGCTCGTCGCTGCGGTCCGCGACCTCGATCCGGAGCTGCCGGAACCCGGCCGGGCCCGACATCGAGGCGACCAGCGCGGCCTCGGTCTCGGTGTGCACCAGGACGTTCGCCAGCAGCTCCGAGGCCAGCAGCACCGCCGCGTCGACCTGCTCGGGCGCGGCCCAGTCGTGCATGATCGCGCGCAGCTCCTGCCGGGCGCCGGAGATCCGTTCCGGCTGGTCCTGGGCCACCGTCAGCACCAGCCGCCGGCCGGGCGGCTCCGGCAGCTGGTCGACCGAGTCGCGGCGGAGCAGCAGCAGCGCGATGTCGTCCTCGCGCCGGTCGGCGAGGTGCCCCGGGCCCTCGTGCGAGGCGGGCCCGTGCACGGCCCGGATCAGCGCGTCCGCCATCCCCTCCAGGTCGTCGGCCGGGCCGGGTGACATGGTGTCACGGACCCGGACCCAGCCGGAGTACATGTCGTGGCCGCCGGTCTCGATCAGCCCGTCGGTGCACAGCAGCATCACCTCCCCGGACTGCAGCTCCATGGTGGTGACCGGGTAGTCCTCCTCGTCCGGCATCAGCCCCAGCGGCAGGCCGCCCTCGACGTGCCGGATCAGGCAGGTGCCGTCGGGGGTGCGGATGACCGGGTGCGGGTGTCCGGCGCGGGCGATCTGCAGGGTGCCGCGGGCCGGGTCGGCCTCGATGTAGACGCAGGTCGCGAACCGGTCCTCGTCCAGCGCGGCCAGGAAGCGCGAGGTGCGGGCCAGCACCGCGTCCGGGCGGTGGCCCTCGGCGGCGTAGGCGTGCACCGCGGTGCGCAGCTGCGCCATCAGCCCGGCCGCGTGCACGTCGTGGCCCTGGACGTCGCCGATCACCAGCGCCATCCGGCCCTCGGGCAGGTCGATGATGTCGTACCAGTCGCCGCCGACCATCAGCCCGCCGCCGGTGGGGACGTAGCGGGTGGCCACGCTGATGCCGGGCGCGGCGGGCGCGCCGGTGCCCATGCTGCGGCGCAGGCCGCGGGAGAGGGCGCGTTCGGACTCGTTGGTGTGGGCGCGTTCGAGCGCGTGCGCCAGCATCCGGGCGACGGTGGAGAGCACCGCGCGCTCGTCCGGGGAGAACCGCACCGGGGTGCGGAAGGAGGCGAGCCAGGCCCCGGTGGTGCGTCCGGCGGTGACCAGCGGCAGGAAGGCCCAGGAGCGCCGTCCGAAGCCGGTGGCCAGCGGCCAGGTGGCCGGGAACCGGTGCTGGTACTCCTCCGGGGAGGACAGGTACACCGCGCGGCCGGTGCGGACCACCTCGGCGGCGGGGTAGTCGGTCTCCAGCGGCATGGTGAAGCTCTGTTCGGCGCCCTTCTGGTGCCCGTGCTGCCCGACCACGGTCAGCATCCCGCCCTCGGAGCCGAAGACGGCGAGGCCGTCGGGGGAGAACCCGGGCATCGAGAGCGACGCGACCACCCGCAGCACCTCGCTGGTGGTCCCGGCCTCGGCCAGCGCGCGACCCGCGTCCAGGAGGAACGCCTCGCGGGAGCGGCGCAGGTGCCGCGGCGCCGGGTCGGCCGGGTACGGGCGGCCCGGGTCGGGCGGGGCCGGGCGTCCCGGGTCGGGCGGGTGCACCCCCTGGTTCAGCGCGTCGATCTGCCGCCGCTCGGTCGCCAGCGGCCCACCCCCGCCCTCGGTGCCCCCGCCCTCGGCGCCCGCGCCCGCTGTGCCGCCGTCCAGCGCGGTGCCCTGCAGCTGGTAGCCGCTCCGCGGCGGGCCCACCGCCACCTGCAGGTGCAGTACCCGCAGCAGCCGCTCCTGCTCGGTCAGCACCCGTACCCGCAGTTCGAACGGTCGCCGCTCGGAGACGGCGAGCGCCGCGGTCGAGCGCAGCCGGATGAAGTCCTCGGCGTGCAGCAGCGACCGCAGCCGCCGTTCCGGCAGCAGGGCGACCGTGTCGTCGAGCCCGAGCAGCCGGGCGCAGGCCGGGTCCAGTTCCAGCGCGCCCGCCTCGCGGTTCCAGCGCCAGACTCCGATGCCCGCAGCGCTCAGGACGTCCCCGGCGCGCAGCGGCAGCGCGAGGTCGTCGTGCTCGTCGGCCAGGCCCATCGGAATTGCCCCTTCCGCCTCCATGGATGACCCCACGGAAGGAATATACGGACAAAGCCTATTACGTCGGACTTCCAACAGGCCCGGCCAGGGCCACCAGGTCGCGCCAGCCGTCCTCGATCCGCTCCGCGGAGAAGTGCCGCTGCCGGTGCAGATGGTGCAGCAGGGCCGGTTCCAGATAGCCGACCAGGGCCTGTGCGAGCGGTTCCACGTCCCCGCCGCGACCGGCGCAGCCAGCCTGTCGCAGCAGGGTACAGACATGGGTGACGCGCAGGGCCCTGGCCGGCACCAGACATCGCTTGGTCGCGCACGGCTCGGCCGCCAGCAGTACGTCCAGGTAGCGCAGTTCGAAGCGGACCGTGGCGACGCCGAACGCCTCCAGCCGCTCCAGCGGGTCCGCGCCCGGCCCCAGCGGCGGCGGGCCGGTCATGAAGGCGTGCTGGTACTCCTGCTCGGCGTGGTCGATCAGGGCGAGCATCAGCCCGGCCCGGTCGCCGAAGCGCCGGAACAGGGTGCCCTTGCCCACGCACGCGGCGGCGGCCACGGCCTCCATGGTGACGTGCTCGGCTCCCTGCTCGGCGACCAGCGCCGCAGCCGCGTCCAGCAGCCGGACCCGGTTGCGCGCGGCGTCGGCGCGTTCACGCGGGGGCTGTCCGAGGACGGGGAGTTCTGAGCGGTCCATGCGCTCAGGATAGTCCGAAAAAGAGAAAGTGGACCGCAGTCCGCTTTTGCTGCTACACCTGTACTCGCACACCTCGCCCCGCCTGCCATCACTTCAGGAGTTCCCCGTGTCCGTACGCATCCTCGCCCTCGTCGGCAGCCTCCGCGCCGGCTCGCACAACCGCCAGCTCGCCGAGGCCGCGGTCCAGCACGCCCCCGAGGGCGTCGAGATCGTGATCCATGAGGGCCTCGCCGAGATCCCCTTCTACAACGAGGACATCGACGTCGAGGGCGACGTGCCCGCCGCGGCTGCCAAGCTGCGCGAGGCGGCCGGTTCGGCCGATGCCTTCCTGCTGTTCTCCCCGGAGTACAACGGCACCGTCACCGCCGTGCTGAAGAACGCCATCGACTGGCTGTCCCGCCCGTACGGGGCCTCCGGCTTCGCCGGAAAGCCGGTCGGCGTGGTCGGCACCGCCTACGGCCAGTTCGGCGGCCTGTGGTCGCAGGACGAGGCCCGCAAGTCGGTCGGCATCGCGGGCGGCGTCGTGGTCGAGGACGCCAAGCTGTCGGTCCCCGGCTCGGTGGTCCGCTTCGCCGAGCTGCACCCGAAGGACGACGCCGAGGTCGTGGAGCAGCTGCCGCTGGTCCTGGCCCGCATCGCGGAGGCCGTCAACGCCGCGCCGGTCGCCTGACCCGCTGTCATATCATCAGGGCGCACCCGATCGGGCCGGTTCCGCTGTCGCGGACCGGCCCGATCGGTGTGTCAGACCAGGTCACTGGTCAACCGGGTGACCACCGAGAGCGACTGCTCCAGCGTGTCCACGGCCTCCAGTGCGGTCTTCAGCGAGTCGGCTATCTTCTCGCGGCGTTCCGGGACGGTGTCGTGCCCGGCCGCGCCCGAGGTGATCCGCACCTGGTCGCCGTCCGCGAGCACGTTCAGGCCGATGCCGAGCTGCTCCAGAGCCTGCGGCAGCCGCTGGGCCAGTGTCCGCAGTGCGTGCGCGACGTCGTAGACGTCACCGGGGGAGTCGTAACCACCTTTCAGTGTCTCGTAGTTGAGCGAGCGGATCTCGTCCGCGGCAGCTCGTGCGTACTCGTACGGTGCGCGATTCTGGTCCATCGGCATCCTTCCGGGGGGTGAGGGAGATCTTAGGTCCCGTCCCTGGGGGAGCCGCAGCCGGAACATTGCAGTAACTATTTTGCGGGAATCCTATTGCAGAAGGAATCTACTGCATCTACGGTGAAGCCATGAACGAACCCGCCGCCCCGCGCCGGCTCACCGACCCGGACATGCTCAAGGGCCTGACCCACCCGCTGCGCCGCCGGCTCTACCGGCTGCTGCTGCAGCTCGGCCCGGCCACCGTCACCCTGCTCGGCGAGCATGTCGAGGCCGACCCGGGGCAGCTCAGCTACCACCTGCGCGAGCTGGGCCGGCGCGGCTTCATCGAGGAGGCGCCGGAGCTGGCCAGGGACCGGCGCGAGCGCTGGTGGCGGGTGGTGCCCGGTGCGGTCTCCTGGTCCGTCGACCAGTTCACCGACCCGGCCGACCGCGCCGTCGCCGAGACGGTGCACCGGGACATGGTCGCCGACCAGTTCGAGCGGCTGCGCGCGTTCCAGGCGGCCAAGCAGGAGTGGCCGCCGGAGTGGATCGCCGCCAGCACCACCTCCAACAACTACCTGCGCCTCACCTCCGACGAACTGACGGTCCTGAACCACGAGTTGAACCAGCTGTTGCAGCGCTGGTCGGCGCTCGGCCGGATCGACCCGGCGACCCGTCCGGACGAGCGCCCCGACGACCGGCGCGAGAACGTCTTCCTCTTCCTGCACGCCTTCCCGGAGAAGCCATGACCGCCGCTGCCACCGCCCCCGCCGCCACGACCGCCGGTACGTCCGCCGCCGCCCCGCCCTCCTCGGTGCTGCGGGACCGCCCCTACCGGCGCTATCTGACCGGCCAGAGCCTGTCCCAACTGGGGGACCAGGTCTGGTGGGTGGCCCTGTCCTGGACCGCGGTGCAGCTCGGCTCGGCGGGCACCGCGGGCCTGCTGCTCACCGTCTCCTCGGTGCCCCGGCTGCTCCTGCTGCTGTTCGGCGGGGTGATAGCCGACCGCTACGACATCCGCCGACTGATGATCGGCAGCGACGCGGCCCGGGTACTGGTCACCCTGCTCGCCGCCGGGGCGGTGCTGCTCACCCCCAGCCTCGCCGTGCTCGCCGCGCTGGCCGTGGTCTTCGGCACCGTGGACGCGCTGTTCCTGCCCGCCGCCGGGGCGATGCAGCCCCGGCTGCTGCGTCCCGAGCAGTACGCGTCCGGGGCGGTGGTCGCCAACATGGCGGCCAGGATCGCGCTGGCCCTGGGCGCGCCGCTGGGCGGTCTGGTGGTCGCCCTCGGCGGGGTGCCGCTCGCGCTGGTGGTCGACGCGGCGACCTTCGCGGTCTCGCTCGGCACCCTGGCCACGGTCCGGCCGAGGCCCCTCCCGGGCGCGGCGGGTGACGCCGGGTCCGCCGCCCCGAGGCCGCCGCGCGGCTCCTACCTCGGCGACTTCCGCTCCGGGTTCGCCTTCCTGGCCCGGCACCGGGTGCTCGGCCCGCTCACCCTGGTGATCCTGCTGACCAACCTGGGCTTCGTCGGCCCGATGAACATCGGCATGGCCGAGCTGTCCGCGGACCGCGGTTGGGGCGCGGGCGGCATCGGCCTGATGCTCACCGGCTTCGGCCTCGGCGCGGCGGCCGGGGCGCTGCTGACGACCCGTCTGCGCTCGACCCGGCGGCCCGCGCTGTGGATCACCGGCTGCGGCGCGGTCGAGGGCGTCGCCCTGCTCGGCACGGCCTTCGCGCCGACCCTGGGGCTCGCCGTCGCCACCACCGCGCTGATCGGGCTGTGCAGCGGCCCGATGGCGGTGCTCTGCTCGGTGCTGACGCAGCGGCACACCCCGGACGAGTTCCGCGGCCGGGTCTCCTCCTTCAACGCCCTGATCTCGCTCGGGGTGGTGCCGCTGGCCTCGGCCGCCACCGGCTTCGCCATCGCGGCGGTCGGCCTGGACCGCGCCTACGCCCTGTGCGCGGCACTGGAGGCGGCCGGACTGCTGCTGCTGTTCGCCCCGGGCTTCCGCCGGGCCGGGATCGCCTCCGCCCCGTGAAGATTGGTCCAGACCTTGCGCAGCCCTTTGTTCATGAGTTGAAATATGGGCGGAACGAGCTGGGCGCGGCCGGAGCGGACCGTGCCCAGTGCTGTCATGCCCATGGCATTCCCTGACCCCCACCGAAGGGCCGCGCCACGATGACCAGCAGAACCAGCAGGAAACGAACGCTGCTCCCCACCCTGCTCGCCGGTGCCCTCGCCGCCGGCGGGCTGATCCTGGCCGGCCCGACCGGCACCGCCCACGCCGCGGGCGAGCAGGTCGGCGTCACCCTCACCACCACCTCGGGTTCGAGCGGACGCACCGTCACCCGCGGTCTGCAGCAGCAGGCACCGGTCACCTTCAGCGCCGGGACCGGCAGCGCCGGCCAGGTCGTCAACGTCAACCAGAACACCAGGTACCAGCAGTTCACCGGCGCCGGTGCGTCCTTCACCGACACTGCCGCCTATCTGCTGAACAGCAGCGGCGCGCTCAGCGCGGCCACGCGCAACACCGTGATGAACAACCTGTTCAGCCCGACCACCGGCATCGGCCTGGACTTCCTGCGGAACCCGATGGGCGCCTCCGACCTGGCCCGCGGCAACTACACCTACGACGACATGCCGGCCGGCCAGACCGACCCCACGCTGGCCCACTTCTCCATCGCCCACGACCTCACCGACGTGCTGCCGCTGACCAAGCAGGCGCAAGCGCTGAACCCCAGCCTCAAGGTGATGGCCACCCCGTGGACCGCGCCGCCGTGGATGAAGGACAGCGGCGCCTACAGCCAGGGCTGGCTGCAGGCGCAGTACTACGCCGCCTACGCCCAGTACTTCGTCAAGTACGTGCAGGCGTACCGGGCCCAGGGCGTGCCGATCGACTACGTGTCCGTGCAGAACGAGCCGACCTGCTGCTCCGGCTACCCGTCGATGCAGTGGAACGGCACCGGCCTGGACTACTTCACCGGTACCGACCTGCTCCCCGCCTTCCACGCGGCCGGACTGAGCACCAAGGTGCTCGCCCTGGACTGGAACTGGGACTCCTACGCCTCCTACGGGGCGCCCACCGTGAACGACGCGGCGGTCCGCAACGACCCGCTGTTCGGCGGGATCGCCTGGCACGGCTACGAGGGCGACGTCGGCGAGCAGACCACGATCCACAACCAGTACCCCTCGGTGCCCGCCTTCGACACCGAGCACTCCGGCGGCACCTGGATCGCCAACCAGCAGCAGGAGGACATGGACAACATCATCGACTACACCCGCAACTGGGGTCAGTCGGTGGTCAAGTGGTCGCTCGCGGTGGACCAGAACATGGGCCCGCACAACGGCGGCTGCGGCACCTGCACCGGGCTGGTCACGGTCCACAACGGCGACAGCCGCAGCGGGCAGGTCGACTACACCGTCGAGTACTACGACATGGGCCAGCTCACCAAGTTCGTGAAGCCCGGCGCCTACCGGATCGACTCCACCGCCAACTCGGCCGTCCCCAACGTCGCCTGGCTCAACCCGGACGGCTCGAAGGCGCTGGTGGCCTACAACGGGTCGGGATCGACCCAGCCGCTGACCGTCAACTGGAACGGCGAGACCTTCACCTACAGCCTCCCCGCCCAGACCACGGCCACCTTCACCTGGAACACCGGCACGGGCGGCGCCGAGACCGTGCTCCCGCGCACCGGTTGGACCGTGTCGGCGTCGTCCTCCAGCACGGCCGACGTGCCGTCGAACGCGATCGACGGCAACGCGGCGACGCGCTGGTCGACGGGCGCGGCGCAGACCCCGGGGCAGTGGCTCCAGTTGGACCTGGGCAGTGCGAAGACCTTCAACCAACTGGCGCTGGACACGGGTTCAGCCAGCACCGGCGACTATCCGCGCGGCTACACGGTGCAGTCCTCCAATGACGGTTCGACCTGGGGTCCGGCGCTGGCGACCGGCGCCGGGTCGGGGCAGCTGACCACGATCTCGTTCCCCTCCACCACGGCGCGGTATCTGAGAGTCACTCAGACCGGCAGCTCCGGAAGCTGGTTCAGCGTCGCCGAAGCCAACCTCTACACCGCCTGACGGACGCACGGCCTCCCACCCGAACCCCGTACGGGTGGGAGGCCGTCGCCGTCACGTCGTTCCGTTCACCTCACTGAGCGAAGTTCGGCATGGCCGGGCGCGTCAGGTCCGCTCGGCCCCTGGGCTCCTCCCACTCCTCCTGGCGGCCGAGCGCGGTCATGTCCAGGAAGGCGTACGCGCCGCCGAGCTGCTCGGTACCGCGGGCGAAGGTCGAGTAGGTGTGGAACACCGTCCCGCCGTCGCGCAGGAAGCAGCTGTAGCCGGGCATCTCCATCGGCTCCTCCAGCAGCCAGCCCTGTCCGGCCTGCTCCAACGCGCCGCCGTCGCGGTAGTTGTACTCGACCGGCGCCACCGCGGCGTCCATCGAGACATGGAAGTCGAAGTTGAAGTCGCTGTCGGACGAGGAGTACCAGGGGTACGGCCAGCCCCGGCGCTCGCGGTAGGGCTCGATCTTCGCCAGCGGGGCGCGGGAAACCAGGACGAACGCGGTGTCGCGGACCGCCAGGTGGGCCACCAGCCCCGGGGACATCTCCTCCAGGCCGGCCGAGCAGCTCTGGCAGGCCTCGTCCCAGGACGGGTCGAACATCACGTGCTGGAGGATCAGTTGGCGGTGGCCGCCGAACAGGGCGTCCAGGCCGGCCTCGCCGTCCGGGCCCTCGAAGCGGTAGTCCTTCTCCACCGCGACCATCGGCAGCCGCCGCCGGTCGGCGTTGAGCGCGTCGCGGGCCCGGGTCGCCTCCTTCTCCCTGGCCAGCAGTTCCCTGCGCGCCACGAGCCACTCCTCGTGGGACACGACCTGCGGTAGAGCCATCACGACCTCCGATCCGAGGGGCCGCGGTCGGCTCCCTCCAGGTGGTGACGAACCGGGGGAGCGGAACTCATCGGTCGTTCACCGGCCCTTTCGCGGTCGCGTCGGGGCTGCGACACTCGCATGACATGAGCAGTTCACCAACCTCGGGTGGAACGGTGGTTCGTACGTCATCCAGCGCTCCTAGGCTGCTGCTCCGTAGCCGCGGGCTGCCATGTCCTGACCCACCCCGTCCCAGTGGAGTTCTCCCATGCGTTCGAGGTCCCGCACACTCTGGTCCCTGGCCACCGCCGCAACCGTCGCCGCCGCCTTCGGCGTGGTCGCGGTGGCCCAGCCGCACGGCACCCCGGTGGCGGCCAAGCCCGTCGCCAGCTCGGTGCCCACCCCGGCCCACGTCGTGGTGGTGATGGAGGAGAACCACTCCTACTCCGACATCATCGGCAACAGCGGCGCCCCGTACTTCAACTCGCTCGCCTCCCAGGGCGCGCTGCTCACCTCCTCGTACGGGGTCACCCACCCCAGCGAGCCGAACTACATGGCGCTGTTCGCCGGGAGCACCTTCGGCCTGAGCGCCGACACCTGCCCGGTCAACAAGGGCAACGTCGCCAACCTCGGCTCCGAGCTGCTGGCCGCGGGCAAGACCTTCAAGGGCTACTCCGAGGGCCTGCCCTCCACCGGCTCCACCACCTGCTCGTCCGGCAAGTACGCGCGCAAGCACTCGCCGTGGATCAACTTCAGCAACGTGCCCGCCGCGGACTCGCTGCCGTTCACCTCGTTCCCCACCAGCGCCTCCGGCTACGCGAGCCTGCCGACGCTGTCGTTCGTGATCCCCAACCTCAACGACGACATGCACGACGGCACCATCGCCGCCGCCGACACCTGGCTGAACAGCAAGATGTCCGCCTACGCGACCTGGGCCAAGGCCAACAACAGCCTGCTGATCGTCACCTGGGACGAGGACGACTACACCGAGAGCAACCAGATCCCCACCATCGTCGTCGGCCAGTCGGTCAAGACCGGCCACTACGACGAGACCGTCAACCACTACAACCTGCTGGCCACTCTGGAGCAGATGTACGGTCTGGCGGCCGTCGGCTCCAGCGCCACCGCGCCCGCGATCACCGACATCTGGAACTGAGCAACCCGCCACCATGACCGACCCGTCCCCGCGCGCCCGGCGGCTGCCGTTCCGGATCCTGGCAGCCGCCGCCGTGTGCGCCGCCGCGCTCGCCCTGCTCGGCGGCGCCGTCCCGGCCTCCGCCGGGCCCGTGGTCACCGTCGGCGAGGGCGACTGCGGCTCCGGCTGGACCCCGGCCGCGGCCGGACCGCAGTCGTTCCAGCTCAGCGACACCGCCCGGGACCCGGCCGAGGTCTACCTGGTCTCGGCGGACGGCGGCGAGGTCTACGCCGAGGTGCTCTCGCTGCTGCCCGGCGTGCCGCGGACCCTGGCCACCGCGCTGGGGCCCGGCCGCTACGCGCTGCGCTGCGTCTTCACCGACGGGACGGTGCGGACCTCCCCGGTGCGCGGCCTCACCGGGGCCGTCGCCGACCCGGTCCGCGGCATCCCGCCGCTGCCGGACCTGGACCTGGCCGGACCGGTGAACGCCTACCGCCGCTACGTCGACGCCGCGCTGCCCGGCCTGCTCGCCGCCGGCCGGGTGCTGGACGCGGACGTCCGGGCGGGCGACCTGACCCGGGCCCGCGCCGACTGGCTCACCGCGCACCTGGACTACGAGCGCCTGGGCGCCGCCTACAACAGCTTCGGCGACTTCGACGCCGCGATCGACGGAACGGCGGACGGCCTGCCGCTGGGCACCGCGGACCCGTCCTGGACCGGCTTCCACCGGATCGAGTACGGCCTGTGGCACGGTCAGTCCGCGTCGGTGCTAAGGGTACTGACGCACCGTCTGGTCGGCTCGGTGCAGGGCATGATCGCGGACTTCCCCAGCGCCGACATCGACCCGGGCGACCTGCCGCTGCGTAGCCACGAGATCCTGGAGAACGCGCTGCAGTTCCAGCTCACCGGTAGCTCCGACTACGGCAGCGGCACCGCGCTGGCGACGCTCCGGGCCAACGTCCAGGGGACCGTGGCAGTGCTGGCCACGCTGACCGGGCTGATCGCCCCGCGCGATCCGGGCCTGACCGGCCGGCTCGACTCCGGCCTCACCGCACTGGACCGCGACCTCGACGCCGACCGCACCCCGGCCGGGGCCTGGATCCCGCCCGCCGCACTTACGCTGACGCAGCGTCAGCGGCTCGACAGTGACCTGGGCGGGCTGCTGGAACAGCTCTCCACCGTCCCCGACCTGCTCCAGGGAAGGCCGAACGCATGACCGCCGACGCCGCCGCCGACGCCGCTGCCGCCGAACTGACCGGCCCCGGGCCGGGCGCTGACCCTGGACCCGGCCCGAGGCCTGGCCTGGGCCGCCGTACCTTCCTGCGCGGGGCGGCGCTCGGCACCGTGACGGGGGCGGGCGTCGGCGTGCTGGCCGGGGCGGAGAACGCCGACGCGGACTCCGGCCGGGCCCCGGGCGCGGACCGGCGGATCCCCTTCGAGGGCCCGCACCAGGCCGGGATCACCACCGCGCCGCAGGCCGCGGCGACCTTCGCCGCCTTCAACGCCACCGCCGCCGACCGGGCCGGGCTTGAGCGGCTGTTCCGCACCCTCACCGACCGGATCCGCTTTCTGACCGCGGGCGGCACCCCGCCCGCCGTGGACGTGGCACAGGTCCCGGCCGACAGCGCCACCCTCGGCCCGGTCGTCCCGGCGGACGGGCTGACCGTGACGGTCGCGGTCGGCGCCTCGCTGTTCGACGCCCGCTACGGGCTGGCCGGGCGCAAACCGGCCCGGCTGAAGCCGATGCCGGTGTTCCCCAACGACGACCTGGCCGGCTCCACCGAACTGCACGGCGACCTCTGTCTGCAGATCTGCGCCGACTCCCGGGACACGGTGATGCACGCACTGCGCGACATCGCCAAGCACACCCGCGACGGCATGCAGCTGAGCTGGAAGGCCGACGGCTTCCACGCCGGACCGCGGCCCACCGGGGTCCAGCGCAACCAGCTCGGCTTCAAGGACGGCATCGCCAACCCGGACGTCCGCGACGCCGCCGTCACCGACGCCCTGCTCTGGACCGGCGGCGGGCAGCACGGCGAACCGGCCTGGACCGACGGCGGCAGCTACCAGGTGGTGCGGATCATCCGGATGCTGGTCGAGTTCTGGGACCGGGTCTCGCTGCACGAGCAGGAGACCATGATCGGCCGCCGCCGCGACAGCGGAGCCCCGCTGGACGGCACCGCCGAGACCGACGTCCCCGACTACGCCGCGGACCCGCAGGGCATCGCGGTCCCGCTGACCGCGCACATCCGGCTCGCCAACCCGCGGGACAGGGCGACCAGGGCGCAGCAGATCCTGCGCCGCGGCTACAACTACGACCGGGGCGTCGACAGCAACGGCAACCTCGACGTCGGCCTGCTGTTCTGCAGCTACCAGCAGGACGTCGTCCGTCAGTTCGAGGCAGTCCAGGCCCGCTTGGCGGACGAGCCGCTGGTCGACTACATCCGCCCCACCGGCGGCGGCTACTTCTTCGCCCTCCCCGGCGTCCCCGACCCGACCGACCACCTCGGCTCGGGCCTGCTGGCCTGACGCGACTTGGTCTGGCCGGACCTGGCCCGATCTGACCTCGGCGGCCGGATCGGGGAGACTGCTCGGGTGAACCCTGCCTGGCTCGACCTCCCCGTCCGTGCGGCCGTGCCCGCGTTGCTGCGGGCGCTCGACGCCCGGGGGACCGCGGTGCTCGCCGCGCCGCCCGGGACCGGCAAGACCACGCTGGTGCCGCTGGCGCTGGCCGGGCTGGTCGACGCGCTGCCGGGGCCGCTGCGGCGGGTGCTGGTCGCCGAGCCGCGCCGGCTCGCGGTGCGGGCGGCGGCCCGGCGGATGTCCTGGCTGCTGGACGAGGCCCCCGGCGGGCGGGTCGGGCACACCATCCGCGGCGAGCGGCGGGTCGGGCCCGGCACCGTGGTCGAGGTGGTCACCACCGGCGTGCTGCTGCAACGGCTGCAGCGCGATCCGGAACTGCCGGGGGTGGACACCGTCGTCCTGGACGAGTGCCATGAACGCCACCTGGACGCCGACACCGCGCTGGCCTTCCTGCTCGACGTCCGGGCGACGCTGCGCCCCGAACTGCGGCTGGTCTGCGCCTCGGCCACCTCGGACACCGCCGCGTGGGCCGCGCTGCTCGGCGGCCAGGACGGGCCCGCCCCGGTGGTGGAGGCGCACGGGGTCTCCTATCCGGTGGAGACCGTCTGGGCGCCGCCGCCGCGCCCGGTCCGTCCGCCGCAGGGGCTCCGCACCGACCCGGCGCTGCTGGACCACGTGGCCGCGACGGTCCGCCGCGCGCTCCGCGAGCGGGACGGCGATGTGCTGTGCTTCCTGCCCGGCGCGGGGGAGTTGGCCCGGGTGGCCGGGCTGCTCGGCGGCCTCGGCGGTCACAGCGGTCACGGCGACGGCGGCGACGGTGGCCCGGTGGAGGTGCTGCAACTGCACGGCCGGGCGCCGGCCGAGGTGCAGGACGCCGCGCTCGCGGCGGGCCGGGGCGGTCGCCGGGTGGTGCTGGCGACCGCGGTGGCCGAGTCCTCACTGACCGTGCCGGGGGTGCGGGTGGTGGTCGACTGCGGGCTGGCCCGCGAGCCGCGCACCGACCACGCCCGCGGACTGTCCAGCCTGGTGACGGTGCGGGCCTCGCTGGCGACCGGCCGCCAGCGGGCGGGCAGGGCCGGACGCGAGGCCCCGGGGACGGTGTACCGCTGCTGGTCCGAGGCCGAGGAGGCGATGGCGCAGCGGCTGCCGACCCCGGAGATCGCCCTGGCCGACCTCACCGCGTTCGCCTTGCAGGCGGCCTGTTGGGGCGACCCGCGGGCCCACGGCCTGGCCCTGCTGGACGCCCCGCCGACCGGCGCGATGGCCGCGGCGCGGGAGACGCTCACCGCGCTCGGCGCGGTCGACGCCGCGGGCCGGGTCACCGCCAGGGGCCGTCGCATCACCGCCACCGCGCTGCACCCCCGGCTGGCCCGCGCCCTCCTGGACGGCGCACCGCTGGTCGGCCCGACCCGGGCGGCCGAGTTGGTCGCCGTCCTCTCCGAGGAGCCCCCGCGCGCCCTGGGCGACGACCTGTCAGCGGTCTGGCGGATGGTCCGCCGCAGCCGCGACCCCTACGCCACCCGCTGGCACGAGGAGACCCGCAGGCTCGCCCGCCAACTGTCCCCGGAGCGGGGTGTCGGCAGAGCCGACAGCGATCCGCCGCGCCGCGCCGCGGGGGCGGTGGTCCCGGACCCCGCGCAGGGCGACCGTCCCGGGGCCGACCGTCCCGGAGCCGACGGTGGCGGTGCTGACCGTCCCGGAACCGACCGTCCCGGGGCCGACGGTGGCGGAGCCGACCGTCCCGGAGCCGACCGTGCCGGAGTCGACGGTGGCGGGGCCGACCGCCGCGGTGCCGACCGTCCCGGAACCGACCGTCCCGGAGCCGATGGCCGTGGAGCCGACGGCCGCGGAGCTGATCGTCCCGGACTCGGCCGAACGGCCGCTGCCGCGGCCGGGTCGCTTGGGTTGGCGGATGGGGCGGCGGCCGGGCTGGTGGCGGCGTTGGCGTTCCCGGAACGCGTCGCGCGGGCGCGGCGTCCGGTCACCGACCGGGCCACCGCCGGGGCCGACCCCCGTGCGGGCGCGGAGTTCCTGATGGCGTCGGGGACCGCCGCCGCGACCGCTCCCGGCTCGCCCCTGGCCGCGGCCCCGTGGCTGGCGGTGGCGGTCGCCGACCGGCCCGCCGGGTCGGCGTCGGCGCGGATCCAACTCGCCGCCGTCCTCGACGAGGAGACCGCGTTGCAGGCCGGGGCCGCGCTGCTGGCGGAGCGGGAGGAGGTCCGCTGGGCGGTGCCGCCCGGCGCCCGCCGGGGCGACGTCGCGGCGCGGCGGGTGCGCGCGCTGGGCGCGATCGAGCTGTCCGCGAAGCCGCTGACCGCCCCCGACCCGGCGCTGCTGCGGGCCGCGCTGCTGGAGGGGCTGGCCCGGGAGGGCGTCGGCGAGCTGCTGACCTGGTCGGAGCGGGCGGCGTCGTTGCGCCTGCGGCTGGCCTTCCTGCACCGGGTGCTCGGTGCGCCCTGGCCCGACGTCGAGGACGCGGCGCTGCTGGCCGCCGCCGACGACTGGTTGGAGCCGGAGCTGTCCCGGGCCCGCCGCCGCGCCGACCTGGCCCGGCTGGACACCGCGTCCGCGCTGGCCCGGCTGCTGCCCTGGGCCTCCGGCGCGGCCGGACGGCTGGACGAGCTCGCGCCGGAGCGGATCACCGTCCCCTCCGGCTCGCGGATCCGGGTCGACTACTCCGGCGACCGGCCGGTGCTCGCGGCGAAGCTGCAGGAGCTGTTCGGCTGGGCCGCGGCCCCGGCACTGGCCGGGGGCCGGGTCCCGCTGACGGTGCATCTGCTGTCCCCGGCCGGTCGCCCGGCCGCGGTGACCGCGGACCTGGCGTCGTTCTGGGGCGACGGCTACCGCGCGGTCCGCGCCGACCTGCGGGGGCGCTACCCGCGCCACCCCTGGCCGGAGGATCCGTCAGCCGCGGCCCCCACCCGCCGTCTCAACCCCCGCAGGTGACCGGCGCTGCCCGGTCCGGCCGGACCGAGGCGCGGACCACCGGGTCCGGTGGGGGCGCACGGGCGGGCTAACAGATCGTGTCGTCCGCGCACAGTCGGTGCGAAGGTGACGGTATGTCGGCAAAGCGCTCCGGTCGCGATCCCCAACCCAAACGCCAGCCCCCGGCCGAGTCTGCGGCCGAGCCCCCGGCCGAACCCCCGGCCCGGTCCGGGTCCGAGCCCCCGGCCAAGCCGGTCGCCGCGTCCGCGGCCGAGCGCTCAGCGCAGTCCGCGGCCGAACCGCTGGCCGAGTCGGTCGCCGCGTCCGACCGCTCAGCCCGGTCCGGGTCCGAGCCCCCGGCCAAGCCGGTCACCGCGTCCGCGGCCGACCGCTCAGCGCAGTCCGCGACCGACCGCTCAGCGCAGTCCGGGGCCGAACCCCCGGCCGAGCCGGTCGCCGCGTCCGCGGCCGAGCCGCCGGCCGAGCCCCCGGCCGATCCGCGGGCCCAGTCCGCGGCTGAGCCCCCGGCCGAGGCGTCAGCCGAGCCCGCTGCCCACCCTCACCCCCACGCCCGCGCCACCAGCTCCCACAAGGGCACCCTCGCGCTGCGCCTCCTCGGTGCCAGCGTCCTGGCCGGAGGCCTCGCCGCGGCGCTCGCGCTGCCGGTGGTGGCCGCGGTCGGGATGACCGGCAAAGCGGCCGTGACCGGGTTCGAGAGCATCCCCGATACCTTCACCGCCCCCGCCCTCTCCCAGGCGTCCACCGTCTACGACTCGGCCGGTGGCGTCATAGCGACCGTCTACTCGCGCGACCGCACCGTCGTGCCGCTGACGAAGATCGCCCCGGTGATGCAGCACGCGCTGATCGACATCGAGGACGCCCGCTTCTACGACCACGGCGCGATCGACCTGCGCGGCACGCTCCGCGCCCTCTCCGAGAACCTCGGCTCCGCCCAGGTCTCCCAGGGCGGGTCCACGCTGACCCAGCAGTACGTGAAGAACGTTTTTGTCGAGCAGGCCGGGGACGACCAGCAGGCCGTGCTGGAGGCGCAGCGGCAGACCGTCGGCCGCAAGATCGCGGAGATGAAGTACGCGATCAGGCTGGAGGAGACGCTCTCCAAGGACCAGATCCTGGCCGACTACCTCAACATCACCTTCTTCGGTGAGCAGGCCTACGGGATCGAGGCCGCCGCCGAACGCTACTTCAGCGTCCACGCCAGCGAACTGACGCTGACTCAGGCTGCCACGCTGGCAGGCCTGGTGCAGTCGCCGAGCCGCTACGACCCGGTGCTGAACCCGGACGAGGCCAAGGCCCGCCGGGACACCGTGCTGGATGCGATGGCCGCGAACAACTCGATCACCGCGGACCAGGCGACCGCCGCCAAGGCGCAGCCGCTGGGACTCGCGGTGAGCCGTCCGCAGCAGGGCTGCATCACCGCGCAGAAGGGGGAGGCGTTCTTCTGCGACTACGTGCAACACGTCTTCCTGAACAGCACGGCGTTCGGGGCCACCGCGGCGGAGCGCGAGCAGCTCTGGGACGCCGGCGGGCTGAAGATCCACACCACCCTGGACCCGATCGCCCAGACCGCCGCGCAGAAGGCGGTGACCAGCCACGTCTACGCCACCGACCGGGCCGCCGCGGCGGTGAGCCTGGTCCAGCCCGGCACCGGGAAGATCCTGGGCATGGCGCAGAGCCGCCCCTACGGCCCCGGCGACCACCAGACCGAGCTGAACTACAACGTGGACCGGCTGATGGGCGGCGGCAACGGCTTCCAGACCGGCTCGACCTTCAAGCCGGTCACCGCCGCCGCCGCGCTGGAGGCGGGGATCAGCATGTCCCAGTCCTTCCCCGCGCCCTACCAGGACGACTACCCGGCGATGCGGACCTGTGACGGCGCGGTGCTGCCGCAGGTCCCCGGCGACCAGAACGACAGCCCGAGCCTGGTCGGCCCGTTCACCATGCCCGACGCCATGGCCCAGTCGGTGAACACGTACTTCGTGCCGTTGGAGGCCAAGACCGGGCTGTGCAAGGTGGTGCAGATGGCCGGGAAGCTCGGCCTCGGCTCGCAGGCGCTGGTCGACAAGCCGGGCCACCTCAAGCCGATCGACCAGGTGCAGTCGCTGACCCTGGGCACCAACAACTTCACCCCGCTGCAGATGGCCGCGGTCTACGCGACCTTCGCCGCGCGCGGCCACTACTGCGCGCCGATCGCGCTGACCTCGGTCACCACCCCGGACCACCGCTCCATCCCGGTCCCGGCGGCGTCCTGCCGCCGGGTGATGACGGTGCACACTGCCGACTCGATCACCACCATGCTGCACGGCGTGGTGCAGGACGGCACCGGCGCCCCGGCCGGGCTGTCCGACCGCGACGACGCGGGAAAGACCGGCACCACCGACGGCCACCGGCAGGTCTGGTTCACCGGCTTCACCGCGCAGGTGTCGGCGGCGACCGTGGTCAGCGACACCCAGGCCCCGCTGGGCAGCCTCAGCTACCGCTCCTACGCGGGCCAGTCCATCGGCGAGGCCTTCGGCGGCACGCTGGCCGGACCGATCTGGAAGGAGGCCATGACCGGGGCGCTGCACGGCCAGCCGTCGCTCTCCCTGGCCAAGGTCACCCTGCCGACCCCGCCACCGCCGTCCAGCGACTCGGTCGCGGCCAAGCCCGCCGCCAAGCCCGCCGCCAAGCACGCCGCGGCCCCGGCGAGGCGTCCGGCCGCGAAGAAGAAGCCCGCCGCCCGGCCCCGGGCCGGACACCCGGCGCACCGCAAGGCGCACCACTGACCGGCCGTCAGCACCGTCGGCGGCGCGGCGGTCAGAGCGCGAGCAGCGCGGTCAGCTCCGCCGTCGGCAGGCTCCCCGGCGCCCGTCCCGCCCGCGCGTATGCGGTGGCCAGGCGTTGCAGTGCCTCGTTCACCGGGGCCGGGACGCCGTGCCGACGGGCGAGCAGCACGATCTCGCCGTTGAGGTAGTCGGCCTCGATCGAGCCGGTGCCCCGGGCCAGGCTCTGCCACGAGGAGCTGCCGCCCCGCTCCGCGCCGTCCAGCGGGACCGGATCCATCAGGTCGCCGCGCACGGCGAGCTGCTCGTCGACCGAGGCGAAGGGGATGCCGGCCGCGGTGAGCACCGCCGCGCCCTCGGCCCGCGCGCGCCGGTAGAGCTCGGCGGCGGTGTCCTGCTCGGCCGGATCGGCCAGCGCGTCGACGGCGTTGCCCAGGTTGCCGATGAGCTTGCCGTACTTCCAGCGCATCACGTCCCGGTGGACCGGCGCCCGGAAGTGGGCCTTCTCCAGGTCGGCGGAGATCGCCCGCACGGTCGGGTCGCCGCCGCTCGGGTCCGCGCCGGTCGGCGCGGGGTAGCGGCCGAGGTGCAGGAAGCCGCTCAGCGGTGCGCCGGGGACGGCGACCCTGCCTGGCTCCAGGTGGGTGGCGGGCATCCAGACCGACACCCCGTAGACCCGGCGGAACCGGCGCAGCGCCAGCCGCTCGTTCTCCACGCCGTTCTGCGCGCAGAGCAGCGGCAGCAGTTCGCCCGCGGTGCCGCCGCCGTCGACCGGGCGGCCGGACCAGTCGTCCAGCAGGGCGGCGGTGTGCTGGGCCTTGACCGCGAGCAGCAGTACGTCGTCGCGGTCCAGCCGCAGTTCGCCGGGCCCGCCGACGGCCGGGACGGCGAGCGTCCTGGTGCCCTCGGGGCTGCTGAAGCGCAGGCCGTCCGTGCGGAGCGCCGCGAGATGCGGCCCGCGGGCGACCAGCACCACGTCCTGCCCGCTCTCGTGCAGCCGCCCGCCGATGCCGCCGCCGATCGCCCCGGCTCCGATGATGATGTAGCGCATGCGGTGAGCCTGGCACGGCGCGGTGCCCCCGGCAACGAACGGCTTGACCGGGCACGGTCACCTACTGTCCGGTCGTTGATACGCAAGGCGATTTCTGTTGCCCTGGGTGTCCGCTTGTGCTGCTATCTAGCTTGCAATTAATCACATCGGGCACTTTCCTGTCCGGCTGCGAACCGGCGATGCGTGTGCGGCGACGTACACCACGACCTTCAGGTTCTGGCCGCCTCCTTCATTGATGAGCGCGCCATGCCCCAGAACCTCTTCGAGCCCCGTCGCCCTGTCACCCGCGACCGCGTTGCCGGGATCTCCGCCGGACCACCGCCGCCGACAGTCGATGTGACGGTCCCGCAGCCGCCGGGCGCACCCGAGCCGTCCTGGCTGCGGGTCTACTGGAACACGCTCCGCTCCTTCGTCCGGCGGCGGCTGGGCCTCGGCCCGATGACGCCGCGGACCGGACGGCGGGGCGGTTCCAGCGGTCGGGCGGCGCTGGTCGCACTGGCCGTCACCATCGTGCTCGGGCTGGTCGGCGCGGGCATCGTGCTCAGCGGCGGCACCGGCGGCGGCTCGGTCGCGGGTCGCACCGCGGCCGGATCGGGCCCGGCGCCCGGCGCGGGCACGGCGACCGCCGGGTCCGGCGCGGCCGACACCGCACCCAGCGGTGTGCCGTCCCCGGCGGTCAGGACCCAGGTCGCCCAGTGGGTCATCGCCGACGTCGGCCCCGGCCAACTGGTGGCCTGCGACGCGGCACTCTGCGCGACGCTTTCCTCGCTGGGCTTCCCGACCGCCTCGCTGGTCCCGGTCGACGACAGCGCACAGGCCCTGCAGGGCGCGGACGTGGCCCTGGTCACCGGCACCCTGCGGAACCGGCTCGGGGCCGGGCTGACCGCGCTGACGGCGACCCAGCCGCTGGCCGAGTTCGGCAGCGGGGCCCAGGCGGTCATCGTCCAGGCGGTGGCGCACATGGGCCGCGCGGCCTACGACCGGCAGCTCGCCGCCGACCTGACGGCGCGTCGGCAGGCCGGGAAGGCGCTGCTGGCGAACAGCCACCTGGTCTTCGCGCCCACCGCCCGGCTGGTGATCGGCCAGGGCCTGGTGGACCTGCGGGTCTGCGCCGTGCTCGCCGCCCTCAGCAGCGGTCACACGCTCACCGTCAGCTCGTTCGGGCCCGCCGTCCCCGGGGCCGGGCCCTCCGTCCCGCGCGGCGGGCTGGAGCTCGGCACCGTCGACCACCGGCCCGCGACCGGCGACAGTGCCGGTGCGCGGGCGGTGCGCACCCTCCTCGCCGCGCAGCAGCCGCCGTACCGGGCGCTGCGCACCGGCACCGCCCCGGCCGCCGACGGCGCCCCGGCCGGGCTGCTCCTGACCTATGCCCAGCCGGCCCCGATCGGCGTCCCGTAGTGACAACCCCGTTGTCCGACAAGAGAGTTGTGCATCCCATGCGCCCCATGACGCTACGCCTCCGCAGACCCGCGGCCGTTCTGCTCGCAGCGGCCCTCGGCTCCGCGGCCCTGGTCGCCCCGGCCGCCGCCGCGACGCCCGCCGCCTCCAACGCCTGGACCGGCGGCTGGCTCCGGCTGGCGCACTTCTCCCCGGGGACGCCCCCGGTGGACGTCTACCTCTACCCCTTCGGCGGTTCGCGCGCGGCGCTGGTGCTCAAGCACGTGGCCTACGGCGACGCCTCCCCGTACGAGTCGGTGGCCACCGGGCAGTACACCGTGGCGATGCGGCTGGCCGGGGCATCGTCCACGCAGCCGCCGGTGATCTCCTCGACCGTGGACGTGGTGCGGGGCAAGGCCTACACCGTGGCCGGGCTCGGGCCGACCAAGGCGCTGCAGTTGCAGACCCTCCCGGACCAGCTGTCCGCGCCCAGCGGCGAGGCCGGGGTCCGGGTGATCCAGGCGTCGCTGACCCAGCCGAGCGTCTCGGTGGACGTGGCCGGGCTGGACCAGAGCAGCCTGCGCTTCCCGACCTCGACCCCCTACCGCACGGTCCCGGCCGGCAGCACCACGGTGAAGGTCAGCACCGCCGCGGCCAGCACCAGCCGCACCGTCGAGCTGGCCGGGCGGAGCACCCACACCCTGGTGGTGCTCTCCTCCGCTGCCGCCGCTCCCCAGGTGATCGACCTGACCGACTCGGCCGGTCCTTCCACCCAGCCGCAGGGCGGGGTCGCGGCGGGCCTCGGCGGGGCAAGCAGCACCGGGTCCTCCCTGGCCGCGACCGCCGGCTGGGCCGCTGCCCTGCTGGCCGGCGCGGCCGTGGCCTTCCTCGCCGCCAGGCGCCTGCGGCGGCGTTGAGCCGCAGGTGGGACGTCATGCGAGGCCCCGAGCGGGGGGCCGAATCGCGCCGCGACCGCTGATGCTGGTGCTGGCGGGGACAGCATCAGCGGTCGTCGGCGCGGTCGGGCTCGGGGCCTCACTGGAGCACCGGGCCGGTCCTTCGTCGAACCTGGCGCCGCTCGCCGCCGCCGCGCCCGGAGCGGCGCTCGGGCCGATCGTGGCGCAGCCGAGCCCGCCGCCGGCCGGAACCGCGGCGCACCCGGTCGAGGTGTCCATCCCGGCCCTGAAGGTGCACGCCTCGACCGAGTCGCTCGGCCTGACCGCGACCGGCGCCCTCGACGTCCCGGCGAACCCGGACCAGGTCGGCTGGTTCGACGCGGGACCGGTCCCCGGACGGGCCGGACCGGCCGTGCTGGTGGGCCACGTCGACTCCTCCAGCGGCCCCGCGGTGTTCGCGGACCTGCGGCTGATCCGGATCGGCGACATCGTAGTGGTCACGCTGAGCGGCGGCGGGACGGTCCGGTTCCAGGTGACCTCGGTCGCGCACTACCCGAAGGACGCGTTCCCGACCGCCGCGGTCTACGGGGCGCGCCCGGACCCCGAACTGCGGCTGATCACCTGCGGCGGTGCGTTCACCGACCAGGAGTACCAGGACAACGTGGTGGTCTACGCCCGGCTCGCGCCCAGCGGCTGAGCATGGCGACAGGCACGGCGGTGGCCGACGCGTCGTGCGCCGGCCATCGCCGTGCCTGTCGAGTGCTGCGAGGAGTCGTGCCCTGGCCTCTACCTGAGGTTGCGGTCGTCCCGGTTCATCTTGTCCTTGAGGGTGTCCTTGATGCCGCCCTTGGTCTTGTCCCCGAGCGGCCGGGTCTCGCCTTCGAGGTCGATGTGCTCCGTGCGGAGCTCCTCCATGACGGTCACCTCCTCGGTGACCTCCTCCAGGTGGACGTGCACCCGCTCGACCGGGACGGTCTCCTTGGTGACGACGGTGCGCTCCTCGAAGAACGCCACGTCCTGCTCCAACTCGCCGATCCGGCCGTCGCCCATGGCGGCCCTGCGCTCGGCCTCCGGGATCATCTCCCGCTCGATCCTGACCTCCTGGTGGGTCAGCGGCACCACCTGCTGGACCTGCTCGGTGGTGACGTACTTGTGCAGCCGCGCGTGGCCCGACTCGACCCGCTCGGTGCCGACCCGCATCCGCTCCTCGTAGCGGGTCATGGTGTTCTCGTCGCGGTCGTGACGCAGCAGGTCCTCGTCACGGGTGTCGGCCTTGAGGCCGGGGGTCTTCACGGTGGCCGCGCCCGCGGCAGCGCCCAGACCGGCCGCGCCGGCGGCGGGGGCGGCGAGGCCGCCGGTGCCGAAGCCCGACGTGGTGGGGGCGGGGGCGGCCAGGCCGCCGGTGCCGAAGCCGGAGCCCGACTGGCCGAGACCGTAGTGCTGGTAGAGCGCGCGCTCCTCCTCGACCGACAGGTGGTGTCCGGTCTCCAGGTCGGGCGCGCTGTCGACCTGGGCCTTGTCGCAGGTCAGCCGGACATCGTCCTCGACGATGCTGGCGCCTTCGAGCGGTGCGAAGTGCTCCTTGCCGCCGAACAGGCCGCCCTTGACGGTGACCCACTGCGGCGCGCCGGTGCTGTCGTCCAGGTACACCTCCTCGGCCTGGCCGATCTTGTGGCCCTGCGCGTCGATCACCTTGTGGCCGATCACTTGAGTGGGGTCGATCACCGTAGCCATGGACTACCTCCAGAGATCTTGCTGGAAGAACGGGTGGCACCCGGGGTGGACGGACGGTGCGACACCGCAAAGCACCACATCTCGACCGTGCGCCGCCCCACAGCGGGCCGCAACCGGTGGGTCGGGACGGGACGGGGCAGGTGCCGGAACCCTTGTGCGGCAAGCGTTCGGCGGCTCCGCCCGGACAACCGCTGTTGTCATTGCTCCGGGGTCGTCACACTCTGACCCGGCGGCGTCCGAGCCGGGCCCGCTGCACGCGCTGGGAGGCGGAGGCGCGGTCCAGCTCCTCCAGCAGCCGCCGGGAGCGGTGCTCCAGGTCGAGTTCGTCCAGGATCCGGTCCAGCTCGGCCAGCAGTGAGCCGTGCAGCTGCCAGGCCTCGGGATGCCGCTGCACCTGAAGCAGCATCAGCCGCGCCACCCGGTCCCGTCCGGCCGCGGCGGCCGAGAGCTCCGCCGCCAGGCGGGCCTCCGCCTCGCCGCCGTCCGTGCTGGCCTGGGCCGTCACCAGCACGGCGAAGCTGACCAGGGCGGCGCCGATGTGCGTGAACAGCTCCTCCAGCACCACCGCCACCTCCTCGGGGAACAGCGGTTGGTCGTCCTCCCGGCGCTTGGCCAGGTCGGTCAGCGAGCGGGCCAGCACCCGCAGCACCACCACGCAGATCTCCAGCGTGTCCAGCCCGGTGCGCAGCACCACCCGGGACAGCGTGCCCCCGGCGATCCGCGGGTTCAGCCGGAGGCTGTCCTCGGCCTGCCGCAGCGAGGCGTCCACCTGGGCGATGTCCTGGTCCAGGCCCCGGGCCTGGTGCAGCCGGGTGGCGGCCCGTTCGACCGGGAGCGGGCCGCGCAGCTCCTCGGCCAGGTGCAACAGCAACTGCCGGGCCCGCCGGGCCAGGTCCTGGATCGACTCCCCGGCCGAGTCCACCCAGACCGGGGGCGCGAACACCAGGTTGAGCAGCAGCCCGACCCCGGCGCCGATCACCGTCTCCAGCACCCGGTCCCAGGCCTGGGAGGCCAGCCGGGTCACCCCGAGCACCAGCATGGCGCTGATCGCCACCTCGTTGACGAACTCGTCGACCCGGACGAACCGTCCGACCGTCAGCGCGGCCAGGATGATCAGCCCCAGGCTCCACCAGGTCAGCCCCATCACCGCGCTGAAGCCGATCGCGATCAGCACCCCGACCACCACCGAGTTCACCCGCCGGACGCCGGTGGTGAGGGTCGAGTAGAGGGTGACCTGGACCACCAGCAGCGCTGTCAGCGGGGCGGTCAGCGGCGCGGGTTCGCTGCTCAGCCGCTCCGCGATGGCGTAGGCGGCGGTGGCAGCGACGGTCGCCCGCACCGTCTGCACCACCACCGGATGCCGCCACCGGGCCCGCAGCCAGACCGACAGCCGGGCCGTGAGCCGGGCCGACGGCCGGTCCGAGCGCCGGTCCGACGGCCGGGCATCCGCACGGCTCGTGCGTGCCACTCGCCCTCCTCGCCAAGGGGTGCGCACCTGCACCGGATCGCCCGCCACCGGGGCAGCAGCACCGTAGCGTCCCGGCCGCCCGATCCGGCCGAACGCCACGGCGCACAGGGCCGAACGGGCCGGTCGCGGCCCGCCGCGGCGGTCGGCCGGTTCAGCTGAGCAGCCGGAGCCGGGTCGCGGCGACGCCGACGTGGACCACCTGACCCCAGGTCAGTTCCAGGGCGTCGGCCTCGATGCCGTCGCCGAAGGCGACCAGGCGGTCGGACTCGACGGTGAGCGAGAGCCGCTGGTCCCGGGCGAGCAGCCCCTGCACCTGCTCGGTGCCGGTGGTGGGGGAGGGCCAGGCCTCGCGCACGAACCAGGCCAGCTCGGGGCCGCCGGGGGCGGGCAGCTCCAACGCGCTGCGGCGCTCCAGCCAGGTGGAGCGGCACCAGCCGGTGGCGCCGGTGCCGGTGCCGACCAGCACCCCCGAGCTGGCCTGCCGCTCGGCCGCGTCGCCGGTCCGCAGCCGGTAGCGCGCGGTCTGGTGGCCCGGCTGGCCGAGGTAGATCTCGTTGAGGGCCAGCAGCCGCTGGGTGTCGTCGGCGACGGCCTCCACCATGGTCCGCTGGTCGAGCCGGGCCTCGACCCCGGTCCCGACCGCGGCCCTGAGCAGCTTCGCCGCGTCGGCGGCGCGGTGCCGGACCAGCACGCCGGGGTTGCGCCCCGGGTCGGCGTCGATGCCCAGCACGGTCTGCCCGGCCAGGTACTTGGCGGCGTTCGCGACCAGCCCGTCCTGGCCGACCACGACCACCACGTCGTCCGGCGCGAACAGGAACCGGGCCAGGTCCGCGCGCTCCACCCGGGCCTGCCGCCAGTCGGCCGGGACCGCGCCGGCCACCTCGGCCAGGGCGGTCTCGGCGAGCCGGTGCCCGCGTTCCACCTCGGCGATCTCCCTGCCCCTGGTCCGCAGGAAGAACTCGGCCTGTCCACGCGTGCTGTGACGGTCGATCAGCTCCTGGTACTCGGTCCGCCGGTGGACCAGGACGGCGCGCGGGGCCAGGCTCACCGGGCCAGCCTGCCCAGCAGGTCGGTGAGCAGGTCCGGGCTCAGCGTGAGGTGGTCCACCTGGGGCAGGTTACCGGCCAGCTCGATCAGCGCCAGGGCGTGCAGCACCGCCGGGTCCACCTGCTGGTGCGCGGCGAGCCGGTCGGCCTCGGCGGCGGCGGTGGCAGCGCCGATGGTCCGCACCGCCTCGGCCTCGGCGGTCGCCAGGGTGGTGCGCCGACCGGCCTCGGAGTCGGTGCGGACGACCGCTGCCGCGGCCTCCTCCTCGGCCAGGCGACGTGCGTTGGCGCCCTGCTGGGCGACCAACTGCTCCTCGCGCCGGGCGAGTTCGATCCGACTGTCCAACTCGTTCTCGGAGATGGCCCGCTCGTTCTCGACCGCGACCGCGCGGCGTTCGAAGGTGGCCCGGTCCGCCTCCTGCTGGATCCGCTCCCGGGCCGGGGTGCGCAGCGCCCGCTCCACCTCGGGCTCCGGCCGCAGCGCGACCACGCGCACCGAGATGACCGCGAGCCCGGTCTCGGTCAGCCGGGGCTCGCTGCCCAGCCCCTCCGCCATCCGGGCCCGCACCGCGGCGACGCCGTCCACCAGCGCGTCGGCCAGGGTGGTCCGGGCGAGCAGGTGCAGTGCGTGCTGCTGGGCGGTCTCGGTGAGCAGCGAGCCGATCTGCTCCAGCGGCGCGGCCCGCCACACCCCGGTGTCGGGGTCGATGCCGAAGTCGAGCCGGGTGGCCGCGGCGGCCGGGTCGGTGATCCGGAAGGTGACCGTGGCCTGCACGGTCACGTCCTGGAAGTCGACCGTGCGGCCGTGGAACAGCATGGACAGCTCCCGGTCGTCGACCGGCACTTCGGACAGCGCGGCGAGCAGCGGCCGGAACCAGAAGGCGAGTCCGGCGCCCTCGTGCGCCACCTCGCCGCGGCGCAGGTGGCGGATGTGCGAGGTGGGCGCGGCGCGGAGATGGCGCAGCCCGAAGCGCTTACTGATGTCAGCCATGGTGGAGGCCCCCTTTTCGTCATCTAGACGATATTGGCTCGACCTAGTTATCGTCAAGGTGACAAACCGGCGTTACCCGGCCAGGTCGCGGCGGCGCAGCCCGAGCAGCCCGGCCGTACCCAGCACCACGCTGACCAGGGTCAGCCAGAGCAGCGGACGGAGCGTCAGCACGCCGCCGGGCAGCCGGGGGACGTGGGTGAACGGGGTCAGGTCGAGCAGCCACTGACCGGCGTGCAGCGCCGGACCCAGGTAGCCGATCAGCAGCAGCGCGCCGAGGACGCCCCAGCCCGCGGCGGTCCGCCGCGGCGCCAGCCCGAACAGCGCCAGCGTCACCGCGGCGAACACCCACACCGCCGGGAGCTGCACCAGACCGGCGCCGACCAGCCGCCCGGTCCAGCCGCCGGTGTCGCCGAGGACGGCCCCGGCGCCGAGCCCCGCGCCGAGTCCGCCGGACAGCAGCAGCACCGCCGATCCGGCCAGCGGATACAGCAGGTGGCTGCCGGCCCAGCCGAGCCGGGTCACCGCGGTGGCGAGCACCGGCTCGGCCCTGCCCTCGGCCTCCTCGCCGCGCAGCCGCAGCACGGTCTGCACGGCGTAGACGGCGGCAGCCATGCCCAGCGTGCCCATGATGGTGGCGAGGTAGGAGTCGACCACCCCCTCGGCGCCGCCCATCCGCCGCAACAGCTGCTCGACCTGCTGGTTGCCGTCCACGAGCCGGGAGATGCCCCGGCTGATGCCGCCCAGCACCGCTCCGGAGACCAGGAACGCGGCGGCCCAGCCGAACAGGCTGCCCCGCTGCAGCCGCCAGCCCAGGGCGTACGCGCCGCGCAGCGACGGCGCCGCGGCGGCGGGCCCCGGGCGCTGCGGCAGCAGCCCGCCGCCGAGGTCGCGCCGTCCGGCCAGCGCGTACGCGGCGGCGGTCGGCACGGCGGCGGCGAGCAGCATCAGGCCGAGCAGCCACCAGGCGTCGCCGCCGTAGGAGTGGACCCGTTCCGCCCAGCCGAGCGGGGAGAGCCAGGCCGACCAGGCGGGTCCGCCGTCGCCCGCGGCGTCCCCGGTGGCGCGCAGCAGGTAGGCCGCGCCGAGCAGCGCGCCGCCGATGCCGTTGGCGGCCCGGGAGGTCCCGGTGAGCTGGGCGGCCAGCGCGGAGACCCCGGCGAAGACCAGGCCGACCCCGGCGTAGGCGAGGCCGAAGGCGACCGACCCGGCCAGGTCCTGGCCGAGCGCGGCCATCAGCACCGGCACCACGACCGCGACCGCCGCGCAGGCCGCCAGCGCGGTGCCGAGTGCGGCGGTGAGCGGCGCGGCCCGGCCGACGGCTCCGGCGCCGAGCAGTTCCAGTCGGCCCGACTCCTCCTCGGCCCGGGTGTGCCGGGTCACCAGCAGCACGCAGAGCAGGCCGATCATCACCCCGCCGAACGGCAGGACCCGCCAGGCCGTGAGCGCGCCCAGGCTGTGCGTGTCGTAGACCGGGCCGTACAGGGCCCGGAGCGAGGCGTTGTCGTTGATGCCCGCGGCGAGCCGGTCCCGGGAGGCCTGGTCGGGGTAGAGGGCGCGGATCGAGACGGCGGTGCTGGCGGCCGTGCCGATCAGGGCGTAGAGCCAGACCGGCAGCATCACCCGGTCCCGGCGCAGGGCGAGCCGCAGCAGCACACCGAGCCCGGCGGTCACGCCCGGCCCCGGGGGTCGGTGGCGGCGGCGGACGGGGCGCTGGCGGACGGGTCTGCGGGTTCGTAGTGCCGCAGGAACAGCTCCTCCAGGGTCGGTGGACGACTGGTCAGTGACCGCACTCCGGCCGCGGTGAGCGCGCGGAGCAGGCCGTCGAGGTGGTCGGCGTCGACCTGGCAGCTCAGCCGCCCGCCGTCCAGCCGCAGTTGGTGCAGACCCGGCAGTGCGTCCAATCCTGCTGGCGGGGCCGCGAGTTCGGCGCTGATCGAGGTCCGGGTGAGGTGCCGCAGCGCGGTCAGCGTCCCGGTCTCGACGGTGCGTCCGGCGCGGATGATGCTGACCCGGTCGCACAGTGCCTCGACCTCGGAGAGGAGATGGCTGGACAGCAGCACGGTCCGGCCGCGGTCCCGCTCCTGGAGCACGCAGCCGCGGAAGGCCTCCTCCATCAGCGGGTCAAGTCCGGAGGTGGGCTCGTCCAGGACCAGCAGCTCGGCGTCCGAGGCCAGCGCGGCGACCAGGGCGACCTTCTGCCGGTTCCCCTTGGAGTAGGCGCTGCCCTTCTTGGTCGGGTCGAGCTCGAAGCGCTCCAGCAGGTCGGCCCGGCGCCTCGGGTCGAGGCCGCCGCGCAGCCTGCCGAGCAGGTCGATCACCTCGCCGCCGCTGAGGTTGCGCCACAGCGTGACGTCCCCGGGGACGTAGGCGAGCCGCCGGTGCAGGGCGACCGAGTCGCGCCAGGGGTCGCCGTCCAGCAGCCGGGCGCTGCCGGAGTCGGCCCGGATCAGCCCGAGCAGGATCCGGATGGTGGTGGACTTGCCCGCGCCGTTGGGTCCGAGGAACCCGTGCACCTCGCCCCGGGCGACGCTGAGGTCCAGCCCGTCGAGGGCGCGGGTCCGGCCGAAGGTCTTCACCAGGCCGGACACGGAGATCGCTGTGGTCATGGCTCGACGCTACGCTTGTTTTACAATTTTGTGAATGTTATGAATCCTCTAATGGGCGGGTAGCCTCGGGCGCATGGAGACTGATCAGCTGCGGGACTTCATCGAGCGCTTCGCGGGCGTGCTCTGCGACAGCGGCATCCCGCGGATGCCCTCCCGGGTCTTCGTGGCGCTGCTGGCCACCGACTCCGGTCGGCTGACCTCGACCGAGCTGGCCGAACTGCTGGACATCAGCCCGGCCGCGGTCTCCGGCGCGGTCCGCTACCTGACCCAGGTCTCCCTGGTCACCAGGGAGCGCGACCCCGGTTCGCGGCGGGACCGCTACCGGGTGCTCGACGACGTCTGGCACGAGGCGCTGCTGCGCCGGGACCAGATGCTGGTGCGCTGGGAGTCCGGCCTCGCCGAGGGCGTCGCACTGCTCGGCGCCGACTCCCCGGCCGGCGCCCGGCTGAACGGGTCGCTCACCTTCTTCGCCTTCGTCCGGCGCGAACTCCCGACGCTGCTGGAGCGCTGGTACGAGGAGCGGGCGGCCTCCGCGGACCGTCCGCGCTGACCGTTGGGAACCGCTGTTAAGGCTGTGAACTGGGGTTTCAGTTCGCGTTCCGGGGCTAGAGAACAGGCATGAGCAAATTCGTGCTGACGATCCCGGGCACCTTCAAGCGCCCGCTGGCGGACGACGCCAGGGCCCGGCTGGTGGCGGCCCTGCAAGGGGTCGACCCCGACCAGGTCGGCGCCGTCCCGGCGGACCTGGACCTGGTCAGCGTCGACCCGGACAGCGGGCGGTTCGTGCTGCACCTGGAAGTCCAGGCCGACGACCGCACCGCCGCCCAGGCCGAAGCGGTGTCGGTGGCCCGGAGGGCGCTGGCAGCAGCCGGATACGGCGACCAGGACGCCCCGACCGGCGCCCCCGCAGTCACCGCCATCGACGTCGGCTAGGCGCTCAGGGCCGATCCAGTGCCGCGAGGAGTTCGGGGTCGGTGGTCTCGGTCCAGGGGGTGCGGACGGTGCGGCGGGTGAGTACGGCGATGCGGTAGCCGTCCGGCTGGGGCTGCTCCAGTCGGACCAGGAGCAGTTCGCGGTCGGTGCCGTAGTCCTCGACCGCGCCGACCTGGCCGTCGATCACGGCTCGCACCGCGTACTCGGGGGTGCCGCCGGAGAGCAGCGCGGTGAGCCGCTCGGTCTCGTCGAGCAGTCGGGCGATCTCCGGTCCCGCCTCCGGCAACTCCCCGGCGGCCAGCCGCGCCCGCAGCCGGGCGGTCAGCACCTGCACATCGTCAGCCACGTGCACATCTTGGCGCAGACCCGCCGACCGGCGCAGCGTCTCCGGCCGAGTACCGGGCTCAGTGCCGGGCCGCTGGCCGGACGCGATGCCGCCCGCTGGGGCCGACGCGCTGTCAGCTCCCGCCGGTGACCGGGGTGATGACGGCGGCTGTGCCGTAGGCGCAGATCTCGGCGCCGTTGCCCGCCTCGCTCACGTCGAAGCGCATCGCCAGCACCGCGTTGCCGCCGCGGCTGCGGGCCTGCTCGATCAGCCGGTCCATCGCCTCGTTCCGGCTCTGCACGAGTGTTTTGGTGAGGCCGCGCAGCTCGCCGCCGGCCAGCGACTTGAGGCCCGCGCCGAGCTGGGTGCCGATGTTCCGGGAGCGGACGGTCAGCCCGAACACCTCGCCGATCACCCGCTCGACCCGGTGGCCCGGCACGTCGTTGGTGGTGACCACCAGGACGTCGGGAGTGTGCTGGCCGCCGCCGTACTCTTCGATGTTCGCCATGGAATGCATGCTCGCACGGAACCTGTGCCCCGGCCCGGCGGCGGCGAACCTGTGCCCCAGCCCGCCGGGGCCGGTGTCAGCGCAGTAGGACCGGCAGTGCCTGCTCGATCCAGATCGTCTTGCCGGTGTCGGTGTAGCGGGTGCCCCAGCGGTCGGCGATCTGGCTGACCAGGTCGAGGCCCCGGCCGCCCTCGTCCATCAGCTGCGCGTGCCGCAGCCGCGGGGCCGAGCTGCTGCAGTCGCTCACCTCGCAGATCAGCGCGCGGTCCCTGATCAGCCGCACGGTGACCGGGCCGCGGGCATGGGTGACCGCGTTGGTGAGCAGCTCGCTGACCGCCAGCTGGGTGCCGAACGCCATGTCGCCCAGCCCCCAGGCCTCCAGCTGCGCGGTGACCGCGTTGCGGGCCCGCGGCACGGAGCGCGGCGCGGCCGGGTAGTCCCAGCTGGCCACGTCGGCGGTCGGCAGGGTCCTGGTCCTGGCCAGCAGCAGGGCGACGTCGTCGTCGGTGCTGACATGCGGGCTCGAGCAGACCCGGTCGGCCATGCCGTCCAGCCCGGGGCCGCCGTGGGCGAGGTCGTCGGCGAGGTGGGACAGCGCGACGTCGGTGTGGTTGCGGCGCAGGTCGAGCAGGCCGTCGGTGTAGAGCGCGATGACCGTGCCGGGGGCGATGGCGAAGTCGACCTTGCGGAACCGGGTGCCACCGAGCCCCAGCGGCGGGTGCTCGGGGAGCCGGGCGAACTCGACCCGGCCCTCCCGGTCCACGAAGGCGGGCGGCGGCTGGCCCGCGCCGGCCATGCTGCCGTGCCCGGTGACCGGGTCGTAGACCAGGTAGAGGCAGGTGGCGGCCAGCTCGCACTGCTCCTCGTTGGCCCCGGTGCGGGCGACCAGGTCGTCCATCCTGGCCAGCAGCTCGTCCGGGCCGAGGTCCAGATCGGCCAGGGTGTGCACGGCGGTGCGCAGCCGCCCCATCATCGCGGCGGCGTGGATGCCGTGCCCGGCCACGTCCCCGATCACCAGGGCGACCCGGGAGCCGGACAGCGGGATCACGTCGTACCAGTCGCCGCCGACGCCGGCCTTGGTGTCGGCCGGGATGTAGCGGTGGCACACCTCGACCGCGCTGCTGTGCGGGAACTGCCGTGGCAGCAGCCCCTGCTGCAGCGCCAGCGCCAGATCCCGGCTGTGCGCCAGCGCGCGTTCGCGCACCCGCGCCTGCGCCATCAGCACGGCGACCACCGCGGAGGTGGCGACGAAACCGAGCTTGATCAGCCACACCGAGGTCTCGCCCTCGGCCAGCTGGCTCCGCAGCAGTACGTACGTCCCCAGCGTCAGTGCGCCCACCGCGGCCGTCCCGGCCACCGTGTGCACCGCCGCTGCCAGGAACGGCACCACCGCCAGGACCAGGCCGTAGTGCCCCGCGGGGCTGGCCAGCAGCAGCGCCAGGGCTGCCAGCAGCAGTGTCGTCAGGGGAATCGCCCGCCGGGCGGCACTGCCCGGATTGCGGCACACCCACGACAGGGCCTGCGAGGCTGCCTGCATGAAGGCCAACTTTCTGCGCCCGGCACAGCCGACCGGTTGTCGGCAGTGATGCGCGGTTTCGACAGCCGGTCCACGGGTACGGAGAGCCACATAAGCGGGAGGCCGTCTGTCTCACACCCTACGTCTCGGCAGGGCGAGGGCAAGAGCAGGACGATGAGATCACTCCAGGTGACAGCCTGCTCACCGGCCCGTTCACCGGCTCGGACGGGACAACCGCGGTTGTCGCTCCCGGGCCGCGGGCCTAGGGTGACTGACATGCCCAGCACACCGTTCGCCCTGGTGCTGTCCGAGGACGAGATCGCCGCGCTCGCCGACGAGGCCGTGGCCGACCTGGCCCGGCGGGTGGCCCGGCGCGCCTTCCGCCCGCTGGGCGGCTCGCACCCGGCCGGGGCGCCACCGGCCCCTCGAACGGCGGGCGGCTCCAGCCCGTCCAGCGGCACCCGATCGGGGGGCTCCAGCCCCTCAAGCGGCTCCAGTGCCTCAAGCCCCTCCAGCGCCTCAAGCGCCGAGGACCCGTTGGCCACCCTGCACGCGCTGGCGCACCTGCAGCGCGCGTTGGCCCGGCAGATCGACCGGACCGCCGCCCGCGCGGCCCACGCCGGGGCCGGTTACCCGGAGCTGGGCCAGGCCTGCAATATGACCCGGCAGGGCGCCCGCCGCCGCTGGCCCGGCCTGGTCCCGGGCACCGCCGCGGCCGTCCCCACCCGGACACCCACCGCCGAGCCGCAGGGCTGAGGGAGGGCTTCAGGCCGCGCCTGCCTTGCGTCCGGACCTGCGGGCGGGGGCGGCCAGGGCGTCGAGCAGCTCTTCGCGGGACATCTTGGAGCGTCCGGCGATGCCCCGCTCGGTCGCCCGTGCGTACAGCTCGGCCTTGCTGAGGCCGTCCAGGCCCGCGTCCTGCTTGATCGGGGTGACCTTGGCCGGCTCGTCGTCGTCGTCGGCGGCCTTGGCCGGGCTGCTGCTGCCGGCCCGGTCGAGGCTGGCCCGCAGCGCCTCGATCAGGTCGATCACATTGGTGGCCTCGGGGGCGGCCTCGGCGCTGACGACCTCCTGCCCGGCCCGCTTGGCGTCGATCAGCTCGTGCACCCGGTCCTCGAAGGTGTTGCGGTACTGGTCCGGGTCCCACTCGGTGCTGAGCGCCTCGATCAACTGCCGGGCGGCGGCCAACTGCTTGTGGTCGACCTTGGTCCGCTCGGGCAGCGAGGGCAGCTCCTCGGCGGCCGAGCGGACCTCGTCGGCGTAGTGCAGCGTGTGCAGCTGCAGCACGTCACCGGCCGGGCGGATCGCCGCCAGGTACTCCTTCCCGCGCATCACGAAGTTGGCCACCCCGACCTTCTGGCTGTCCTCCAGCGCCTCCCGCAGCAGGCCGTAGATCTGGGTGAACTCCTCACCGCGCGGCGCCAGGAAGTACGAGCCGGTGAAGTAGACCGGGTCCACCGCCGCGAGGTCGACGAACGCGGAGACGTCGATGACCCGGGAGCGCCCGGGGGCGATCTGCTCCAACTCCTTGGGATCGATCACCACGTACTGGTCGTCGCCCAGGTTGTAGCCCTTGACGATGTCGCCGAACTCCACCTCGCGGCCGGTCCGCTCGTTCACCCGGCGGATCCGGACCCGGTCGGTGGTGCCGCGCTGGATTTGGTGGAAGTGGGTGGTGCGGTCCTCGGTCGCCGAGTACATCCCGACCGGGACGGTGACCAGTCCGAAGCTGAGGGCTCCGGTCCATATCGCTCGCGCCATCATCGGTTCCTTGGGTCTAGGGGGTTGGGTGGTTTGCGGTCTGATGCTGGACGGTGGAGGGGTCAGGCGGCCTTCTGGCCCAGGTACTGCAGGTGTTCGGCGGCGTCGCGGGCCAGGCCGGAGGCCTTGCGGGCGGCACGGTCGGTGGTCTCGACCCGGCTCCGGGCCGAGCGGACGGCGGTGGCCGCCTTCCGCTCCTCGTCGCGGGCCTGCTGCAGCCGGGCGGTGAGGTCGGCGATGCTGCGCCGCAGGCGCTCGCGCTGGGCGGTGGCCCGGTCCAGCGCGCGGCGGGCCGCGACCGCGGCGGCCTGCGCCTGCTTGGCGTCCTGCTCCGCCTCGGCCCTGCGCCGCCGCGCCTCGGCCCGGCGGTCCGCCTCGGCCTGCCGCCGTGCCGCGGCGCGCTCGGCGGCCGGGTCCGGTGCGGCGGGCGAGGACGTCGCGGCGGGGGAGCGCGCGGCGCCGGGGGAGCGGGTCGGGGCGGATGCGGACAGTGCGGCGGAGCCCGAGGCAGCCGCGCCGCGGGTGCTGCTCAGGCGGCCGGTGGCGAAGGCGTCGGCCAGCTCCTGGTCGGCGAGGACCGCCTGCAGGTGGTCCTCCAGGTCCTGCCGCGGGCCCTCGCCGACGCTGAGGCCGGCCCGGGTCGCGGCCTGCCCGGCCTGCCGGGACAACGCGCTGACCACCGACCTTCGCCGCGCCGTCAGCTCGCGCAGCTCCGGGCCGTCCAGCGCGTCCTGGGCGGCGCGCAGCCCGGCGCCGAGCTCCAGCAGCGCCCGGACCTCGTCCGGGTGCTCGCGGACCAGCAGGTCGGCCAGCCAGGCGCCCAGCGTGGGCCGCCGCAGCGCCTTGATCCGGGCGGCGGCGTCCGGCTCCCCGTCCTTGCGGGCCTGCGCCGCCGCGGCGTCGCGAGCCGCGGTGAACTGCGCCGGGAGCAGCCCGTACAGCTCGTCCGCGACCTGGTCGACGTCCACGACGACTCTCCTTCCCTTATTTCCATATTCGTACCTATTGGGCGGATTTGGGTATGGGAGGTCCGCCGACGGGGATACGTCCCTGCATGGAACCGGTGGAGGCGCTGGAGCGGATCGCGTTCCTGCTGGAGCGCGAGCAGGCGCAGACCTACCGGGTGCAGGCCTTCCGGCACGCCGCCGAGGTGGTGGGCGGCCTGTCCCGGGTCGAGGTGCTGCAGCGGGCGGTGGCCGGGCGGCTGACCGACCTGGAGGGCATCGGCAGCAAGACCGCCCGGGTGGTCGCCGAGGCCGCCGCCGGGCGGGTTCCGTCCTATCTGGCCGACCTGGAGCAGCGGTCCGCCGCCGCGCCGCTCGGCGGCGGGGCCGGACGCGCGCTGCGGGCCGCCCTGCGCGGCGACTGCCACCTGCACTCGGACTGGTCCGACGGCGGCAGCCCGATCGAGGCGATGGCCCGCGCCGCCCGCGACCTTGGGCATGAATGGGCGGCGCTCACCGACCACTCGCCCCGGCTCACCATCGCCCGTGGACTGTCCGCGGACCGGCTGCGCGAGCAGTTGGACGTGGTCGCCGAGCTGAACGAGCGGATGGCGCCGTTCCGGCTGCTCACCGGGATCGAGTGCGACATCCTGGCCGGCGGCGGCCTGGACCAGCAGGACGACCTGCTGGACCGGCTCGACCTGGTCGTCGCCTCGGTCCACTCCGGGCTGCGGGCCGACCCGCGGACGATGACCCGCCGCTTGGTCGCCGCCGCCGAGAACCCGCTGGTGGACGTGCTGGGGCACTGCACCGGACGGCTGCTGTCCGGCAAGGTCCGGCCCGAGTCCGACTTCGACGCCGAGCAGGTGTTCGCGGCCTGCGCGGCCGGTGGCACCGCGGTGGAGGTCAACAGCAGGCCTGAACGGCTCGACCCGCCGCGTCGGCTGCTGCGGTCGGCCCGCGACGCCGGGGTGCTGTTCGCGATCGACAGCGACGCGCACGCCCCGGGCCAGCTGGACTGGCAGATCCTCGGCTGCGCCCGCGCCGAGGAGTGCGGGATCACCGCGGACCGGGTGGTCAACACTTGGACCGCCGAGCAGCTCCTCACCTGGACCCGCACCCGCGCCGTCCCCACGTCCCCCCGAACCAGCTGACCGGAGCGCCGATGCCCGCCGCCGAACGTCCCGCCGCCGAACGAACCGCCGCCGAACGCACCGTCGTCGACGTCGAAGGACGCCGGGTCTCGCTGTCCCACCTGGAGCGGGTGCTCTACCCGCGGACCGGGACCACCAAGGCCGCGGTGCTGCACTACTACACCCAGGTCGCCCCGTTCCTGCTGCCGCACCTGGCCGGACGCCCGGCCAGCTTCCTGCGCTGCCCGACCGGAGTGGACGGCGAGCGGTTCTGGGCCAAGAACGTCCCGGCCGGGGCCCCGGACTGGGTCCGGGTGCTGGACGTCGAGGTGCGCACCGCGACGCTGCGGCAGGTGGTGGTCCAGGACCTGCCCACGCTGGTCTGGGCGGGCAACCTGGCCTGCCTGGAGATCCACACCCCGCAGTGGCGCGAGGCCCCCGACCTGCACGACCGGCTGATCATCGACCTGGACCCGGGCGAGGGCACCAGCATGACCGACACCTGCGCCGCCGCCCTCGCCGTCCGCGAGGTGCTGGCCGAGGACGGGATCGCGGCCTGGCCCAAGACCAGCGGCTCCAAGGGCGTGCACCTGGTCGCGCCGCTGCGGCCGTCCCCGGCGGAGGCGGTCAGCCGCTACGCCAAACGGCTCGCCGGACGGCTGCGCGAGCGCTACCCCGGGCTGGTCATCGACCGGATGAACCGCGACGCCCGGCACGGGCTGATCTTCCTGGACTGGTCGCAGAACACCGGGATGAAGACCACCGTGGCCCCCTACTCGCTGCGCGCCCTGGCCGAGCCCACCGTCTCCACCCCGGTGGGCTGGGAGGAGCTCGCCGACTGCCGCGACCCCGAGGGCCTGCGGTTCACCCCGGAGCAGGTGGTCGCGCGGGTCGCCGAACGGGGGGACCTGATGGCTCCGCTGCTCGACCCGTCCGGACGGGAGGAGCTCCCGGGCGTTCCCGGCTGAGCGGGAACCGTCACATCGGCGGCTGCTCCGGGGTCTACTTCCGAGGAGAGCGAACGAGGAACGGGGAGAGACCGACCGATGACGGACGACAGCGCGAGCGCGAGCGCATGGCTGCCCGAGCGGTTCGACGAGCACCGGGCCCGGCTGCGGGCCGTGGCCTACCGGATGCTCGGCTCGGCCGGCGAGGCGGACGACGCCGTCCAGGAGGCCTGGCTGCGGGTCAGCCGGGCCGACACCGACGAGGTGGAAAACCTCGGCGGCTGGCTGACCACGGTGGTGGCCCGGGTCTGCCTGAACATGCTGCGCACCCGCCGGTCACGGCGCGAACTGCCGCTCGACCTGGGACTGCCGGAGACCGCCGGCGCCGTCCAGGAGACCGCGGCCGGGATCGACCCCGAACAGGAGGCGCTGCTGGCGGATTCGGTCGGCCTCGCCCTGCTGGTGGTGCTGGACACGCTGACCCCGGGCGAGCGGCTCGCCTTCGTGCTGCACGACATCTTCGCGGTGCCGTTCGACGAGATCGCGCCGATGCTGGACCGCTCCCCGGCGGCGGCCCGGCAGTTGGCCAGCCGCGCGCGCCGCCGGGTCAAGGGCGTGCCCCGGGTGCCCGACGCCGACCTGGCCCGGCAGCGCCGGGTCGTGGACGCCTTCCTGGCCGCGTCGCGCGGCGGGGACTTCGAGGCGCTGGTCGCCCTGCTCGACCCGGACGTGGTGCTCCGTGCCGACCGGTCGGCCGGGCCGACCCCCGAGCCGCTGCTGCTGCGCGGCTCGCACACCGTCGGCAGGGGCGCGTCCGGCGCCTCGGCGCGGATCCCGTTCACCCGTCCGGCGTTGGTGGACGGGACGGTCGGGCTGGTGATGGCGCCGCGCGGAAAGCTGTTCCTGGCGCTCGCCTTCACCATCACCGGGGAGCGGATCACCGAGATCGACGTGATCGCCGACCCGGACCGGCTGGACCGGCTCACCCTCGCCGTCCTGGACGACCGAACGGGAGAGTGGGACGACTGACCGGGGGAGCGGGACGGGGTGACGGCTGCGGCTGGCCGCTGCGGCTGACCGCCTGCTCACCAGCCGACGGGGCCGAACCGGTCGATGAAGCGGCCGGTTCCGGCGTCGGCGGTCTCGGTCGCCAGGGCGACGATCGCGTCGGTTCCCTGAGCCACGGTCTGCGGGCCGCTGTGGCCGTTGAGGTCGGTGGCGGTGTAGCCGGGGTCGGCGGCGTTCACCCGGATGCCGGGCAGGCCCTTCGCGTACTGGGTGGTCAGCATCGTCACCGCGGCCTTGGACGCGGTGTACAGCGGCGCGGTGATCCGCGACTCGACCCGGTCCGGGTCGTGGGTGAGCGCCTGCGAGCCCATCCCGCTGCTGACGTTGACCACCGCCGGGCGGTCCGAACCGCGCAGCAGCGGCAGGAACGCGCCGGTGACCCGGACCACGCTGATCACATTGGTCGCGAAGACCTCCGCCGCGTCGGCCGCGGTGAGTTCTTCGGCGGGTGCGTGCGACCCGATGATCCCGGCGTTGTTGATCAGCGTGTCGATCCGGCCCTCGTGCTCCCGGACATCGGCGGCGGCTGCGGCGACCGAGGCGTCGTCGGTGACGTCGATCCGTACGAAGCGGGCGCCGAGCCGGTCGGCCGCGGCCTGGCCCCGCTCGGGGTCGCGGGCGCCGACGATCACGGTGTGGCCCAGCTCGATCAGGCGGCGGGCGGTCTCGTAGCCGAGGCCCTTGTTGGCCCCGGTGATGAAGGTGATGTTCATGGACCCAGCGTCGGCGCACCGCGCACGAACAACCAGGGAGGGCCGGACGGTAGGAAAAGCAGTACCACCCCCGGCGCGGCCGGACCGACCCACCCGCCGCTGGTCCGACCCACAATGGACCCATGCCCACGGAGCAGCCGGGCCCCGCGGGGAAGCCATGACCACGGAGCAGCCATGACCACTGCGGACGCGACCGGTCTCGGCGCCACGATCCGCTCCTGGCGCGACCGGCTCACCCCGGCGGCGGTGGGACTGCCCGCGGGCCGGGCCCGCCGGGCCGTCGGCCTGCGCCGCGAGGAACTCGCCGAGTTGGCCGGGGTCTCGGTCGACTACGTGGTGCGGCTGGAGCAGGGACGGGCCACCACACCGTCCGCGCAGGTCGCCGGAGCGCTCGCGCGGGCGCTGCGGCTCAGCCGCGAGGAGCGCGACCATCTCTACCGGCTGGCGGGGCTGCAACCGCCGAGTGACGGCATGGTCAGCGACCATATCCCGCCCGGGATGCAGCGTGTGGTCCAGCGGCTCGGGGCGACTCCGGTGGCCGTGTTCGCCGCGGACTGGCGGCTGCTGTGGTGGAACCGCGGCTGGGCCGCGCTGCTGGGCGACCCCTCGACCGTCGCGCCGAACGAACGGAACCTCGTCACCTCGCGGTTCCCGACCGCAGCCGGACGCGGGCAGCTCTCCCCACGGCTGATCGTCTCGGAGAACGCCGAGGCCACCGACCGGGCGATCGTCGCCGACCTGCGCCGCGCGTCCGCCCGCTACCCGGCGGACCCCCGGCTGACGGAGCTGCTCCGCACCACCGTCGCCGGGAACCCGCACTTCGCCCGGCTGTGGCGGGCGGGCGCGGTCGGCACCCACGCCGAGGACCGCAAGACCATCCACCACCCGGTGGTCGGCCCGATCACCGTCGACTGCGACGTACTCGCCGACACCGACACCGACCTCAAGATCGTCGTCTACACCGCGGAGCCGGGCAGCGAGGAGCAGACCAAACTCGACCTGGTCCGGGTGGCGGGCATCGTCGTTCTCACATCCACCGATGGATGACGGGGCTGGTAGAGACCCTCACTCCAACCAGCCGCGTAGGCTCATGATGTCAATCCCCTCGAATCGTAGAGACCTTCCTTATGCGGTTCGGTCCTGCTGAATGTGGCCGGTGCGCGCGTTGCTGATGATCCGTTCGAACTCGGTGGGTGATGGCCAGCTGCCGAGGTATGTCTGCGGCGGGTGTTGTAGAAGTCGGTGATCCAGGTGGCGATCTTGATCCTGGCCTGGTCCCGGGTGGCGAAGTGGCGCCGGTGGATGTACTCGACCTTGATCAGCGAGTTGAAGCTTTCGGCGGCGGCGTTGTCCAGGGCCGAGCCCACGCGCCCCATCGACTGGACCACGCCCAGCCTGTCGCACAGGCCGTTGTAGGCCTGGCTCGTATACTCGCTGCCGCGGTCGCCGTGGAAGATCACGCCGTCCACTTCGCCTCCCAGGGTGGCGGCCGCCACCCTCAGGGATGCGCAGACCAGAGCGGCGTCGTGCCGCTCACCCATCGCGTAGCCCAGGCAGCGACGGGAGAACAGATCGATGACCGTGGCCAGGTAGAGCTTGCCCTCGCCGGTGTCGGTCTCGGTCATGTCACCGACCCACAGCACGTCGGGCCCGATCGCGTCGAAGCCGCGGTGGACCAGGTCGGGGGCCGCTCTTCGTCTGCCCTGGCGGGTCAGCGAGTGCCGTCTTCGCGGCGGTCTGCGGCCCTGCAGGCCCAGGTCGGCCATGATCTCGGCGACGGTGTTCACCGAGACCTGCCAGCCCTCGGCCCAAAGGTCCAGCGTGATCCTCGGCGAGCCATAGGTGTCACCGGACTCCCGGAAGAAATGCGTAACCCGCTCCTCCAAGGCTGCCCGTCTGGCCTCGCGCTTCGTCGGCTCGGCCGGTCTGCGTCGCCACTTGTAGAACCACGCCTGGGACACGCCGAGCGCGCGGCAGGCGACGGTGTGCGGGATGCCGTGCACGGTCCTCTGGTCGCTGATCGCCCCGACGAGCACCGCCGGGTCCGCTCGACTTCTGCGGCCGCGTGCAGATTCTCCTCTCGCAGCCGTTCCGGATGCGCTTCGAGGCGAACGGGCGCTGGCGGCGGCACACCCCGGATTACCTCGTGGTTTCCGACGACGGGTCTTCGTCGTTGACGTCCGTCCGGCAGGGCTGATCAAGTCCGAGGACGAGGAGTCCTTTGCCGCCGCTCACGAGCTCTCGCTGGCCTGTGGCTGGCGCTACGTGGTCGTGGCGGCGGGCTGGTCGCCGCACGTCCAGGCAACTCTGGACGCGATGTACGCGCGGCGGCGCCCGATGGGCGACCCCTTGAATCTGCGCCCGGGGCTACTCGCGGCAGCCGAGCATGGTGTGACCTTCCGCGAGGCCGCGATGGCCTGCCATGTCTGGTCAGCTTGCTTGACATCCCGTGGACGGTCGGCCCGGTCGGGGTGGATGATCCGGTCATGCCGACTGAAGAAGAGCTCGTTTCGATGGAGGTGCGCATCGCGGCCGCGTCCACCGGGGCGTGGGTTCCCGTGCTGGAGACTCGCGGTGCGACCGGCGGGGCGAGCTGCATCCAGATCGCTCCGGCCACTGCCGTGGACGACGATGAGGTGTATCTCAGTCGGTTCATCAACGGAGAGCAGGTCCAGGTCAGTCCGGACCTGCAACTGGATGCCGATCTCGATTTCATCGCTTCCGCACGACAGGACATGCCCCGCTTGATCTCTGAGGTGAGGCGACTGCGCGCACTGCTGCGGGGGGACAGTGACCGGCGGCATGCCGCTTTCGTGGCGCTCCGTGAGCTCGGGCGAAGCCAGGACTACCGCGACCGGGCGGACGCCGGTCGCGGCCTGGCGGCCTTCGCCGACGTGCAGGAGGCCATCGAGCCACTGCTGGAGCTCGTGCTCGACCCGGGCGACACCTTCGTCACCCGGGTGACCGCGGAAGCCGTGCTCCGGAGAAGGGACAGGATCGGGCTGACGATCGTCGCCTCCGCGCTGGCGGTTGCCGACTGGAGTCACAGCGAATGGATCCACACGGCGGTCCGCGATGTGTTCGCTATCTTCTCCGAAGAGAGGGACAGAGCGATGCAGCTGTGCGAAGAGATGCTGCAAGACCCTGACGACCGCGTTGCCCTGGGGGCCCGTCAGCTCTACGAAGCCCTGGCCGGGATCGACCCCGTTCTTCGCTCCAAGTAGCTCCCGCAGCGCGGGACAGGCTTCAGTAAGGCGTACAGAGCTGGAGCGAACCGGTGGCACTTCGGTCTCGTCAGCGGCGAATCAGGGAGATTGTCTTGTGGACGGCGTCGAACAGCGTCCAGCCGTCGAGCTCTTCGGTGGTGGGTTCTCCGGGGTTCAGGCCATGCCGGATGGCCTCGTCGAGCAGAGCCCTGACGGTGCCGGGTTCGTGAAGGTTGAGGGTTCTGCCGTCGCGGGTTCCGACGGTCCCGGACGGCTGCGGATAGCCGTCCGGGACGAGCCAGTCAGGGCCGTATGGGAAGTGGATTCGCAGGCCGCCGCGACCTTCCAGTGAGCGGATGGACAGCGTTTCGCAGCAGTCCTCGCAGGTGCCATCAGCGAGCGCGTGGTGAGTGTGCCGCAGCGACCACAGGTAGGTCCTATCGTCGATCGTGAGGTGGCGTTTCCTCTTTCCGCTGCGAGTCATCCGCAGATCGTAGCGGTGGCCGAGGGTCGGACTTCAGGGTCGGCTAGTACTCCAGTGGGAGTTCTCCGTATGTCCTGGTCAGCGGCCTGGTGGTGGTGAGTGCAGCCGGGCTGCTGCGGGGCCGGGGCCGGTTTCGCGGGCGGGTCGCACGAAGGTGTGCCCTGGCGCATGCTGTGGCAGTGCGGTGGACAGCCCACGGATGTGCTCGATGATCTGCCCACGGAGACGTGGGGCCGGGAACTGGACGAGTTGCTCCTACGAGTCGGGTCCCGCTTCGGTCAGGTTGAACCAAGGCGGCGGATGCGGGACTACGTGCAAGGACTCCTTGGCCCGGTAGGCCGCAAGAACAGCTGGCAACTGGCCGAGTACGCAGGCCATTCGGCCCCGCACCGGCTGCAGCACCTGCTCGCAGGAGCCTGCTGGGACGCGGACCAGGTCCGCGACGACCTCCAGGCCTACGTCGCCGAACGCCTCGGCGCCCCCAACGGCGTCCTGATCATCGACGACACCGGCTTCGTCAAGAAGGGCACCGTCTCCGCCGGCGTCCAGCGCCAGTACTCCGGCACCGCGGGCCGGACCGAGAACTGCCAGATCGGCGTCTTCGCCGCCTACGCCACCACCAAGGGACACGCCCTGGTCGACCGCGAACTCTACCTGCCCAAGTCCTGGACCGAGGACCGCGAACGCTGCAAGACCGCCCGCATCCCTGAGGACCGCACCTTCGCCACCAAGCTCGACTTGGCCCGGGCCATGGTCCGCCGCGCTCTGACCTCATCCCTGCCGATCGCCTGGGTCACCGCGGACTCCGCCTATGGCCAGGACTCCCACTTCCGCCGCTTCCTGGAAGACGCCGGGCTGTCCTACGTGGTCGCCGTCCCCAAGTCCCAGCAGGTCCACGGCCCACGCATCGACCACCTCCTCAGCGGAGCCCCTCCCGAAGCCTGGCGGCGCCTGTCCGCTGGCCCGGGCGCCAAGGGCGAACGCCTCTACGACTGGGCCGCCGCCCGGCTGCCGGCAGTCTGGGAGTTCGACGGCGACGAACCCATCCGCCAGCGCTGGATGCTGGCACGCCGCAGCATCGCCAAGCCCGACGAGGTGGCCTACTACCTCGCCTGCGCACCCTTGGACGCCACCGTCGCCGACCTCGTCCGTATCGCCGGATGCCGCTGGAGGATCGAGGAGTCCTTCCAGAGCGCGAAGAACGAGTGCGGCCTGGACCAGTACGAAGTGCGGCGCTTCGTGGGCTGGTACCGCCACATCACCTTGGCCATGCTCGCCCACGCGTTCCTGGCTGTCCTGGCCGCCCAGGAGCGTGAAAAGGGGGAGGCGCCCACGACACACCCGAGCTCGTGGACCTCACGCCCGCCGAAATTCGCCGTCTGCTGGCAGATGGACCCCGCCACCGTCCTGCATCCCGCGACCACACACTGACCTGGTCCCACTGGCGCCGCCGACACCAGGCACACGCACGCCGCTGCCACTACAAACGACGCGGACACGCCTTCGTGCGACCCGCCCGCGAAACCGGCCCCGGCCCCGCAGCAGCCCGGCTACACTCACCGCCACCAGGCCGCTGACCAGGACATACGGAGAACTCCCACTGGAGTACTAGGGCCGTCGTAGTAGCCCGGACGCGCCAGCAAGACGGAGTTGAAGAAGTAGCCCTGTTCGTCCTCCGGGTCGTCCTCTCCCTGGAAGGGGCGCCAGAAGCTGAGCAGTAGGTCCGGCGCGATGAACGACGCAGGATCGTCCTCCGCGGCGACGATCGTGGTGACCTCGGCCATGCGGCTGACGACGTCCCGGGCCGGCAGTCCGAACACGTCAATGCCGCGGAAGAGGACGATGCCGGACCGCTGGGAGGGACGGCCGAGTTCGACAGCTTCCAGGAGGTCGCGGGTGCATGCGATGCTGATCATGAGGCCGCTCGGCCGGAAGATGTGCTGCCCCGCCCGGTCGGATGCGGAGATCGCCGTGGGTTCCCGCAGCGATTCCAACGCGTGGTTCGCGGCCTGGCGTGTCATGCCGATCTGCAGGGGACCGACGCCTGCGGGCGGAGCGAGCTCGAAGTGCATGCGCGCATCGTGTCACGGTGCCTCCGGCTCGCCAGCAGGGGCCGCGATGCGGGCTTCGAGGTCGGCGACGCGGCGGTCCTGGAAGCGGAGGTTGGTGCGGGCGGCCTTGAGGCGTTCGTCGAGGGTGCGGTTGTCGGTGGTGAGCTGGCGGACGCGCTGCTTGAGGGCGGTGTTCTCGGTGGTGATCCGCTGGAGGGTCTCTTCGGTCCACTCGGTCTGCAAGTCGCGGACCTGGCCGAGGAGTTCACCGATGCGGGTGCGCTGGGACTGGATCTCGGCATGGGCAGACTTGAGGGCACCTTCGGCGTTCAGTGCGCGTTCGCGCCAGGTCGCCTCTCGCTCGTCGTCCTGGTCGGCGAGTGTTCGGTGGCGCTGGTTGCCCGCCTCGGCAAGTGCTGCGGCGACGGCGGCTCTGGCCTGGGGGTTGTCGTAGAGGAAGGTGCGGGAGACGCTCGCGCGGCGGCCGACTGCGGCGACGCTGACCTGGGCCTTCTCGCGACGCAGTCTGGCGATGGCTTCGTGGACGCGGCCCAGGGCGGTCTCGGTCTTGCGGTGCCGGGCGGCGAGAGTCGCGGCGGTGCGGGCCTGGGGAGCGGTGCCGATGGTCATGCGACCTCCTCTGCTGTGCCGTCCGGCCCCGGAGGCATCCGCCTTCGTCTGGGCCAAGGTCACCCAGGGTGAGCCCCGCTTCGCGCCACGACCGATCGAAGCAGCTCAACCGGCTCCGGTCCGCAGCACGTGGCTCCAGCGCCGCAGCAGCACCTGGGCCAAACTTATTCACCCAGACCCAATGGCCCACTACGCGGCCCTGCGCGACCTCCTGCTTCAACACGCCGAGCATCTCACCCGGGAGATCGACAGCGATCCGGATGCTGCCCGGCTTCATGTGACTGCGCGTTCTGGCTGGTCCCGTCCGGCCTCGTCGGTGCTCGGTCAGAGACCGGATCAGTGCGGCGGCGAAGCCGACAGACATGGAGTCCCGGACTGACGCGCAAATTGATGAAATTGGGGACCTCGGGGCCGTCAAAAACGGTGTCGTACGCGGCTTCGCCGGGCCCGTGGCAGCGATCCGGCGCCAGTTTGCGACCTCGGGATCGACCGTCTCCAGGCAGGCTCTCACCCGCCCGTCTACGCACACGGCAAACATGACCTGACCTGGTGTTTTCCAGAGATTCGCCTAGGCTGAGCAGTTCTGCTGGACAGCATCGGAGGGGACGTCATGAGCGAGGAAGCCAGCAAGTACGACGCCAGCCAGATCCAGGTGCTGGAGGGGTGGGAAGCCATCCGGAAGCGGCCTGGGATGTACATCGGCTCGACCGGTGAACGCGGCCTGCTTCACATGGCCTTCGAGGTCGCCGACCGGGCCGTGAACGAGGTCCTCGCCGGCCACGCCAGCTGCGTCGCCGTCACCCTCACACCCGACGGCGCCGTGCGTGTCGCCGACGACGGGCGGGGTGTCCGTATCGACGAATCGGGAGCCAGCGGCAATTCCGGCCTCGAAGCCCTGCTGACCCGGTTTCAGACCGGGCCGGCAACCGGAGGCCGCCACGACGTGACGCTCGGCTTCTGCGGGGTGGGACTCTTCGTCGTCAACGCCCTGTCGAGCCGGATGACGGCCGAAGTGCGGCGCGGGGGAGCCTACTGGGTTCAGGAGTACGCGCGCGGGCTGGCCGTCACCCCGCTCACCGAGGCGGGCACGTCGACCGGTAGCGGGACCACCATCACCTTCTGGCCCGATGCCGACATCTTCGGGGCCGCGGAGTTCTCGTTCGACGGGCTGGCCGAGCGTTTCCGGGAACTGGCTTTGCTGAACCGGGGCTTGGAGGTCTCTCTGACCGATCAGCGCCTCCCGGGCGAGTCCCGGTCGGCGCGCTTCCGGTACCCCGACGGCGCGCGGGAATTCGTGGCGATCCTTGACGAGCAGCAGAAGGAACCCGTTCATCCGCACATCATCGGCTTCGAGCGGGAGGAGCCGCGGATGGCGGGGACAGTGGAGGTGGCCCTGCGTTGGCGTGCCTCCCACGACGAGCGGGTCCGGAGCTTCGCCAACAGCCGGCCCACTGACGGTGGCACACACGAGCGCGGCTTCCGCGACGGGGTCGCTGCCGCAGTCACCGCATACGCACGGGAGCGGCGGCTGCTGACTGCGACGGATCCCGACCTTGACGCTGATCGGATCGGCGAAGGTCTGACGGCGGTCGTGTCGGTGAAGCTGGACCATCCCGAGTTCGAGGGCTCCACGTGCGGCTGGCTGGGTAACGCCGCAGTGCGCGCCTGCGTCGAACAGGCCGTTCAGGAACACCTCGGCAAGTGGCTGGAAGGACACCCGGAACAGGCCGCAGCCGTCATCGACCGGATCATCCAGGGCGCCCGCCAGGACTGACCAGGAACAGGCCGCCCTGCCGGTCCCCGGGAATCGGGCCGACGGGGCGGCCTGCAGCACACGGCGGTCGACCATGGGCTCGAAACCGTCCAAGAGAGACGTCGCGCTTCGGTGGGGCTGTTGGGCGGACGACAGATCCGGTGCTGACCCGACAGTTAGCGTGCTGAGTCACAGCCACGGCAGCTCGCCGGAACCGCGCGAGTGACAGATATCGCGATCAAGTGACAACTATCTTGACCAGTCACAGTTGACTACTCGGCGGCGGGGCCGCGGAGGCCTTTCCAGACGGGTTGGCGGAGGTGGCCGCCTCGGGTGGTTTCGGCGTATTCGACTTCGCCGGTGAGGTGGGGGGTGACCCAGCGGGTGCCGGTGGCGGGGCGGGAGGGGCCCTTGGCGAAGGGGGAACGGGGGGCCGCGGCCGGGTCGAGGAGGCGGCGGAGGTGGCGGCGTTCGGGGGCGGAGAGGCCGGAGCCGACCGCGCCGACGTAGCGCAGGCCGTCCGGTTCCGGCACGCCGACCAGCAGGGAGCGGGGCTCGCCGAGGTCGTCGGCCAGCCAGCCGCCGATCAGCACGTCGAGGGTGGGGCGGAACTTCACCTTGATCCAGTCCGGGGAGCGCCGACCCGGCTGGTAGGGGGAGGCCAGCCGCTTCAGGATGACGCCCTCCAGCTGCCGCTCCCTGGTCCAGTCGAGGCCGGCCTGCAGGTCGCCGATCCACGCGGGCAACACCGCGGCCGGGGCGTCCGGCGGCAGGACCAGCTGTTCCAGCAGCCGCCGCCGCTCCAGGTAACCGAGGCCGGTTACCTGCTCGCCGCGGTGGACCAGGACGTCGAACAGCATCAGGGTCACCGGCGTGGTGGTGCGGGCGATCCGGATTCGGCTCCGCTGACGCAGCGTCATCCGCTGCTGGAGTCGCCCGAACGAGGGGAGTCCGGTGGCCGGGTCCAGGGCGACCACTTCGCCGTCCAGGACCAGCGGGGCGTCGGCGGCGAGGGCGCCGAGCGCCTCCAGTTCCGGGTAGCGGGTGGTGGCGTCGCCGCCCGAGCGGGCGAAGGCCTTCACCGTCCCGTCGGGGTCGACCGCGGTGATGACGCGCATGCCGTCCCACTTCACCTCGGCCGCCCATTCCGCGCTCTCGGCGGGGAAGGGACCGTCGCCGGCCAGCATCGGAGGGATCCAGCCGGGGTGATCGGGCATGTCCGGACCGTAGGCGACGGCGGGGTGCGGGGGCGGAAGGCGCGACGGTGGCGGTCGGGCGCGTCACCCCGTCGGCCGTCTCACCCCGTCGGTCACGTCACTCGTCGGCTGCGTCACCCGCCGTTCGCGTCACCCCACCCGCCTCCTCGGCGACAGGCGGTGGGCCAGGCCGCGGGCCAGCAGTCGCAGTGAGGTGGTGAAGCCCATGCCGTGGTAGATGATGAAGTCGTCGAAGCCGTGCACCCCGGGCCGGTCGGCGACCGAGTCGGCGGCGTCGCGGACGGCGGTCAGCTGAGCCACGGTCAACTGCGGGGGCACCTCGCCGGGCTGGTAGGGCGCGCCGAGCGGGAAGTCCTGGCCGGGCCTGGTGGACATCTCGACGTGGCAGCCCAGCACATGCGTCACCGAGTGGGTCTCGGTGAAGGCGACCAGCCGGTGCAGGGTGCTGGTGAAGGCCGGGAAGTCCTTCACGTAGAGGCGTCCCGGCAGCACCGTGTCGCCGGTGAACAGGATGCCGGTCCACGGGTCGTAGGTGGTGACGGACGCCGCGTGGTGCCCCGGTGTCCCCATCAGCTGGAGCACCCGGCCGCCGAGGTCGAACGCGACGGGCCGGCCGAGCCAGTCGGTGAGGCCGAAGAACTCCTGGACCGCCTCGACCTCCCTCGGCACCACCGTCGTCGCCGGGCGGTCGGCGAACTGGGCGTCCCCGGCCACGTGGTCGTTGTGGCCGTGGGTGTGCGCGACGACGAGTTCGTAGCCGGGGCGCGGGTGCTCGGCGAGCCAGGCGTCGATCAGGCCGTCGACGGTCTCCCGCAGCGGGAAGCGCGCCGGGTCCTCGGTCGCGCCGCTGTCCAGCAGCAGCGCCCGGTCGTTCCCGAACAGCAGGAACATGAACGGCGCCTCGGTGTTGACGGTCTTGCTCTGCCGCAGGACGACGGTGTGCTCGTCGTAGTGGTGCACCTGTATCGCCGGATCGGCGGCCTCCCGCTTGGACCGGACCCCGTGGATCCACCGCACGTCCAGGGAGCCGGTGACCGGCGCGGCGGTCCGGAAGTCGATCAGGCCGTCGGTGGCGCTCTCAGTCATCGGAACCACTTTCCTCGTCATCTCCCAGGTTGAGGTCCGGCAGCGGAGCCGCTGCCGTGAAGAACCGGACGAAGCGCTGTCCGGGGCGCAGCTCGCCGCCGGACGCTTCGAACGCGGCGATGTGCGGTGCGAGGACGTCCAGCCAGCTCTGCTTGACCGCGGCGAGCTGCTCCGCGGTCATCGGGATGGTGGCCGACATGGTGGAACTGGCGGCCCGCCAGTCCGCGGGCTCGTCGGCGGCGCGTTCGACGTAGTCGATGATCAGGGCGGTCTCCCGCTCCACCACCACCCGGTTGAGCTGTTGGGCGATCGTCGGGTCGAGGTTCTGCGAGGTGGCGAGGTTCATCCTCAGGTCGGTGATCCGCCAGCGGCGCTCGCGCCGGTCCCGGCCGGGGCCCGCGTCCTCGATGAATCCGTACTTGGCCAGTTGTCGCAGGTGGAACGAGCAGGTCGCCTGGGACTGCCCCAGCGCGCGACCGCACTGAGCGGCGGTCACCGGGCCGCTCCGGCCGACCAGTTCGAGCAGGTCCAGCCGGATCGGGTGTGCCAGGGCCCGGATCGCCTGGGGGTCACTGATCCTCATGCCGACTGAGCGTACGCCGATTCAGGTGAATGTCAAAGAGTTCTTTGGCATTTTTCGGATCGCTCTCCGGTCACTCCGGGCCCAGCTCCGCTTCCGCCTCGTCGGAGATGTCCCAGCGGCCGGACGGAATGCTGTAGCGGTCCATGAGGGCCTGGAGGGCGGCACGGGTGGGGACCGGCTCCAGGTCGCCGACGACGTGCATGTCCCGGTCGTAGACCTGCGCCACGACGGCCCTGTCGTCCGGCCTGACCCAGACCGCGAGCTGATAACCCTGATCACGCGTCATCTCTCCAGCATCGCCCGGCGCACCGGTCCCGGCCAGCCGGGACGGCAGGGCCGAACGGGGGGTGGAGTCCCTTCGGTCCCGGTCCGGCCCGGCGCCCGGCTGGGGCGCCGCGGCGCCGGAGGGTGGCGGCGGCGCCGGAGGGTGGCGGCGGCGTCGGGACCGAGCGGCTCCGCCTGGGGCCGGCGACGTGGGGCAGGGTGCCCGGAGCCGGAGCCGGAGCCGGAGCCGGAGCCGGAGCCGGAGCCGGAGCCGGAGCCGGAGCCGGAGCCGGAGCCGGAGCCGGAGCCGGAGCCGGGCGCCCCGCCCACGTCGGGGGGTGCTACCGGCGGAGCTTCCAGCGGCCCTGGCCGGCGGGCAGGGTGTCCGGGGTCCCGTACAGGTGGCCGACCAGCTCGGCGAGTTCCGCGACCGGGCGCTGGGCCGCGGCGGAGTGCAGGGCGTTCGCGGCCTGGTCGTCGACGAGCAGCGGGACCATTGCGGCGATGTCCTCGACCGGACGCTCGGCCGCGGTGGTGTTGAGCACCTCCCGGGCGTAGCCGGACTGGCCGTTGCCGAACAGCAGGGCCGCCAGCTCGGCGAGTTCTGCGACCGGGCGCTGCGCAGCCGCCAGTCGCAGGGCGTGGACCGCCTGCGGGCTGCCGACCTTCGGGACCACGGCGGCGAAGTCCTCGACCGTGCGCAGCGTCGCCGTGGTGTCGAGTATCTGCTGTGCGTAGTCGGACTGGTCGGCCTCGTTGAGCATCGCCACCAGCTGGACCAGCTCGTCGGCCGGGCGCTGGAGCGCCACCGCCCGCAACAGCGGTGCGGTGCCGCCTGGTTGGGACCCGTCGGCGGAATCCGGGTCCTCCTGACGGTCTTTCAGCAGGGTGGTCTCGCTGCTGGACATGGCGCGTGCCACGGGTGCCTCCTGGTTGTGTGAACTCACCGGGGAGCCCACGGCCCGTGCGGCCGGGCTCCTCTCTCCCAGCCTGCGAGCCGCGCGCGCCGACGCCACCCGCATGGAGCATTCGGGCGACGTCGGCGCACCATGGTTCACGCTGCTCCCCGTGGCCTCAAAAAACCCATCAGTCACACAGGTATCACCAGTCACACAGCCCCCTCGAAGCGCGGCACACAGAACGGGCGGGACGGGGGCGGGACGACGGGGCCGGACCGCAGTCCGCCCGCCGTGTCCCAGGCACGGGGCACGGCGGGCGGAGGTATCGGGCGCGCGAGCGGGAGCGCTCCCGCGGTGGGCGGCGTTCAGCTGGCGGAGGTCGGCCTTCGCCGCCGCGCGCGGGGGAGTCAGCCCAGCGTCGGGTCCGTCGGCGACCAGTCGGACGGCAGCGGCTCCGGCACCGCGCACCGGGACGGGACGGAACGGAACTCGCCGTCCGCGGCGGAGGCGGTGATCGCGGTCATGGTGTCCAGGACGTGCTGGGCCATCTCGCCGGAGGCGCGGTGCGGGCGGTCCGCGCGCAGCGAGCGGGCCATCTCCAGGACGCCGATCCCGCGTCCGGCGTCGGTCCCGGTGACCGGGAGGTCGCGCCAGTCCTCGTCCGACCCGCCGCGCACCCGGAGCGGGCCGCCGAAGGTGTTGGGGTCGCCGAGCTCCAACGTGCCCTCGGTGCCGGTGACCTCGAACTGCATCCGGGGCAGCGCGGAGTCGAAGCTGAAGGTGGTGGCCGCGGTGGCCCCGGCGGCGAAGTCGATCAGCGCGGTGACATGGGTCGGCACCTCGACGTCGAACCGGGTGCCGGCCCGCGGCCCGGAGCCGATGACCCGCTCCGCCCGTCCCTGCCGGGCGCTGGCGGCGACCCGGGTGGCCGGGCCGAGCAGGGCGACCAGCGCGGTGAGGTAGTACGGGCCGAGGTCGAACAGCGGTCCCGCGCCGTACTGGAACAGGAACTCGGGGTTGGGGTGCCAGCGCTCGGGGCCGAAGTTCAGCACCGCGGTGGTGGCCGCGACCGGGGCGCCGATGGCCCCGGACTCGATGGCCCGGATCGCGCTCTGCACGCCCGCGCCGAGGAAGGTGTCCGGCGCGTTGCCGACCCGCAGGCCCAGGGCCGCCGCCTCAGCGAGCAGCTTCCCGCCCTCGACCGGGTCGAGCGCCAGCGGCTTCTCGCCGTAGACGTGCTTCCCGGCCCGCAGCGCCGCTCGGGCGACGGTGGCGTGTGCGGCCGGGACGGTCAGGTTGACGACCAGTTCGACCTCGGGGAGCGCCAGCACCGTGTCGACGTCCCCGGAGACCGGGATGCCGTACTCGTCGGCGGTGGCCTTGGCGCGTGCGGTGTCCAGGTCGGCCACGGCGACCACCTCGACATCGGGGAAGCTGGCCAGGTTGCCCAGGTACTGGGTGCTGATCACCCCGGCGCCGACGACCGCGACCGCGACCGGGCCGCGCGGACCGCTGCCGCTCATGCCTGCGCCTCCAGCGCGCTCAGGTAGCTGTGGCTGGCTGCGACGGCGTCCATGACGTCGGTGGCGCAGGTGTCCAGCTCGACGATGCGCCAGGCGTCGGCGGGCGCGGCGGCGAGGATCGCGGGCACCGGCATCGCCCCGGCGCCGACCGCGGTGTGCGGCTCGCCCTTGACCACCGGGCCGTCCTTGACGTGCAGCGCGCGGACCCGGTCGCCGAGCCGGCCGAGCACCTGCGGGACGTCCGCCCCGGCGACCGCGGCCCAGTAGGTGTCGATCTCCAGGAAGACCTCGGGGGCGAGCAGCCCGGCCAGCGCCTCCAGCGCGTGCCGGCCGCCGACCTGCGGCTCGAACTCCCACCAGTGGTTGTGGTAGCCGATCCGCTGGCCGTGCGCGGCGGCTTTCCCAGCGAGGGCGTTGAGGGTCTCCGCGGTGCGGGCGAGGCCCTCGGCGGTGGTGAACTCCTGCTCCGGGATCCCGGCCGGGACGATGACCAGGTCGGTGCCGAGCACGGCGGCGGCCTCGAACACCGCCTCCGCCTCGGCGTCCCCGTCGAGCAGGGTGATGGCGTGCACGCTGGACACGGTCAGGCCCAGGTCGTCGGCGACCTTGCGGAAGCCGTGCGGGTCGGCGGTGGGCTGGAACGGCTCCACCGCGCCGAAGCCGATCTCCGCGATGCGGCGCAGCACGCCGTCGCGGTCGTCGGGCAGCAGATCGCGGACGGAGTACAGCTGGACGGAGAGGGGGTGGGTCATCGGCGGTGCGCTCCTCGGGTGGGTGTGGTCGGGCGCGGTGGTCGGGTGTCGCGGCGTCAGGCGGCAGGAGCCAGGCGGCAGGAGTCGGGCGTCGCGTTGGGCGGCACGTCGGGCGTCGCCTCGGGTGTCGCGGTCGGGCTGGTCGCCGTGGTCAGGCGACGATGAGCGGGCGCAGGGTGCGGTGGGCGATGACCAGCCCCTGCTTGACCTTCTCCTCGGTGCCGCCCCAGACCGGGTCCTCGTGCTCGACCGAGAGGGTCCCGGTGAAGCCGCCCTCGTAGAGGGCGTCGACCACGCCGCGCCAGTCGACGTCGCCGAGGCCGGGCACCCGGTAGCGCCACCAGCCGACGTCCCAGGGGTTGTCGCGCTCGATCGACTTGCCGAAGAAGCCGTAGCGGTTCCGGGCCTCCGGGTTCAGCTGGGCGTCCTTGGCCTGGGCGTGCGGGATGCGGTCGACGTAGGGGCGCAGCGCCGCGACCGGGTCGATGCCGAGCCACATCAGGTGCGAGGGGTCGTAGTTGAGGTAGAAGCCGAGCGAGAAGATCCACTCCCACAGCTCGGGGGAGTAGGCGAGGTTGCCCGGGTAGCCGTCCGGGTGCCAGCCCTCCATCACGCAGTTCTCGATGATCAGCTTGACCCCGCGCTCGCCGGCGTAGTCGACCAGCGGCGGCAGCACCTTCTCGCCCAGGGCGACATTCTCCCTGACCGAGCGTCCGGGATCGCGGCCGATGAAGGTGCCCACGTAGGGGACGCCGAGCAGGGCGGCGGCGTCGATGTTGCGGCGCAGGTGGTCGGCGATCTCGGCGCGGCGGCGCTCGTCGGGGTGGAGGTTGTTCTCGTAGTAGGCCAGCGCCGAGATCTCGATGCCGTGCTGGCTGAACAGGCCTTTGACCTGTTCGGCGGCGCGCTGGTCCAGGGCGGCGACGTCGAGGTGGCTGGCCTCGAAGTCGCGGGAGCCGGTGGCCGGCCAGGTGGCGACCTCCAGGGCGTCGTAGTCGTGGGCGGCGGCCCAGGGGACGATCTGCTCCAGCGTCAGCTGCGGCAGGCAGGCGGTCAGGAATCCGAGTTTCATGCGGCGGGCACCTCAGTCCAGGAGCGGGTACGAGCGGAGGCGAGGACGGCGTCGGTCAGTGCGGCGGTGCGGGCGGCGTCGGCGAAGGTCGGGAACGCGGGCGGTTCGGCCGCGCCGGGGCCGGGGCCGGAGACAGGACCGGCCGCCGCCGTGTGGACGTCGCGGACGAAGGCGGCGAAGCAGTCGTAGTAGCCCAGGCCGTGGCCCGGCGGCAGGGTGGAGAGGCGCGCGGCCTCGGGGGAGAGCAGCGCGGCGTCCCGGGCGAGCGCCTCGATCCCGGTCCTGCGGCCGAGCAGCAGGGTCTCCGGGTTCTCCTGATCGAACGTCACGCTGGCCTCGGCGGCGTCCACTTCGAGCCAGAGCCGGTTCTTGCGGCCGGGGGAGACCTGGGAGACCAGCAGTGATCCGGTGGCCCCGCGGTCGGTGCGGAACAGCAGGTGCGCGGCGTCCTCTGTGCCGACCGGCTCGGTCGCGGCGGGGCCGGCACCGGGCGCGGCGAACGTCCCGGCCCTGGCCGCGCTGCGCTCGCCGTGCACGGTCGCGGTGGCGGCGACCAGCTCGGTGATCCGGTGCCCGGTGATCCACTCGGCCAGGTCGCACCAGTGCGAGCCGATGTCGGCGAAGGCCCGGGACGGGCCCCCGGCCACCGGGTCCACCCGCCAGTTGCTGTCGGCGCTGTCGGCCAGCCAGTCCTGCAGGTAGTGGCCGTGCAGCAGGTGCACCGGGCCGAGCGCGCCGGAGCGGACCCGGGTCCTGGCCTCGGCCGCCATCGGGTGGTAGCGGTAGACGAACGGGACGGCGGCCAGCAGGCCCGATCCGGCGGCGAGCGCGGTGAGTGCGTCGGCGTCGGCGGCGGAGGTCGCCAGCGGCTTCTCACAGACCACGTGCTTGCCCGAGCGCAGCGCGAGTTCGGCCAGCGGCCGGTGCCGGTCGTTGGGCGTGCAGATGTGGACGATGTCGACCTCGTCGCTGGTGACCAGTTCCTCCGCGCTCGCGAAGGCGTGCGGCACCCCGAGTTCGGCCGCGGCCAGTTTGCCGCGCTCGGGTGTCGAGGCCGCGATCCCGACCACCCGCGACCCGGCCCTGCGGGCGGCGTCGAGGTGGACCCGGGCGACCATGCCGGCCCCGGCGATGGCCACGCGTAGCGGATGCTGCGTCACAGGACGCCTCCTTTTCTGGCTCGTCGGAAAACGTAATCCCCGCTCTATCTGCTTGACAATGACATGAGTTACGCTAACTTCTGTCATAAATAGCGGGCGCGACGGTGAGGGCGGGTGGAGGTGCGGTGGCGGCGGTCGACCTGAGGCACCAGGAGGCGTTGAGCGAGGTGGTCGCCCTGGTCGCGGCCGGGACGGCGGGGACCCGCAGCGCGCTGGCCGGTGCCACCGGGATGTCCAGGGCCACCGTCTCCCAGCGGGTGGACACCCTGATCGCGGCCGGGCTGCTGCTCGACGGCGAACCCGCGGTCGCCGCCCGCGGCCGTCCGCCGCTCACGCTGCGGCTCAACCCGCGGATCGGCGCGGTCTGTGCGGTCGACCTGGGGGCCACCCACTGCCGGATCCGGCTCGCCGACCTGGGCGGGGAGCCGCTGGGCGAGACCGTCGCGACCATCGCCGTCGCGGACGGCCCCGAGGCCGTGCTGTCCTGGGTCGACGCCCGGCTGCGGGAGCTGCTGGCGCGGGCCGGACGCGCACCGGCTGAGGTCTGCGCGATCAGCATGGGCGTGCCGGGGCCGGTCGACTTCGCCACCGGCACACCGGTCCGCCCGCCGATCATGCCCGGCTGGGACGGCTACCCGATCCCCTCGTTCTTCGCCGGGCGCTACGACGCCCCGGTGCTGGTCGACAACGACGTGAACCTGATGGCGCTGGGCGAGTTCGCGCACCGTCCCGGCGTCCGGCACCTGCTCTACGTCAAGGTCGGCACCGGCATCGGCTGCGGCATCGTCTCCGACGGCGCGCTGCACCGGGGCGCGGCCGGGGCCGCGGGCGACATCGGACACGTCCGGGTCCCCGGGCACGAGGACGTGCCCTGCCACTGCGGCAACACCGGCTGCATCGAGGCGGTGGCCTCCGGCGGGGCGCTGGTGGCCACGCTGCGCGCGGCCGGCTGCGAGGTCGCGAGCACCAGGGACGTGGTCCGGATCGCGGGCGAGGGCAACGCCCTGGCCCGGCGTCAGGTCCGGCTGGCCGGACAGCGGTTGGGGGAGGTGCTGGCCACCGCGGTCAGCTTCCACAACCCGGATCTGATCGTCCTCGGCGGCAGCCTGGCCGAACTGCACGAGGACCTGCTCGCCGAGATCCGCGGCGTGGTCTACCGGCGTGCGCTGCCGCTGGCGACCAGGAGCCTGGCCATCGAGACCTCGCTGCTCGGCGGCCGGGCCGGGGTCGAGGGCGCGGGTCGGCTGGCCCTCGGCCACCTGCTCTCCGGCAGCGGCCTGGCCGGGCTGCTGCGCCGCTCCACCCGTTCTGCCCGCGGCGCGGGCGACTGACCGACGATCACCTGTTCGGCCACTCGGTCACCACGGGCGGTGGATCGCGGGAGGATGCACGGTATGGACGGTTCGACGGAACGCGAAGACCAGCTCGCCTCGGGGCGCAGGCACCTGGAGCAGGCGACCGAGGCGGCAGCCGAGGCCCGGCGGCTGCTGACGCCGACGGACGGGGTGGTGAGCGAGGAGAACCGGGCCGAGGGGGAGTCGCTGATGCGGCTCGCCGACTCCTACGCCCGACTGGCCCAACTCGCGCTGCGGATCGCCGGGCCCGCGGGGTGAGACCGCGGCGCCGGGGAAGGTGACGCCCATGGCTGACTCCTCCGACACCGTGAAGACCCCCGCCCACACCTGCGCCTTCGTCCTCGGCGGAGGCGGCGCGCTGGGCGCCTGCGAGGTGGGCATGCTGGGGGCGCTGCTCTCCGCCGGGATCACCCCCGACCTGGTGGTCGGCACCTCGGTGGGCGCGATCAACGGCGCGATGATCGCCGCCGACCCCAGCGCGGGCGCGGTGGACCGGCTGACCGAGCTGTGGAGCGGCCTGGGCCGCTCCGGGGTCTTCTCCGGCTCGCTGCTGGGACGGCTGCACAAGGCGGCCCGCAGCCGCACCCACCTCTACTCCGCCGACCCGCTGCGCCGGATGCTGCGGGAGTACCTCCCGGTCGAGCGGATCGAGGAGCTCGCCGTCCCGTACCAGTGCGTCGCGGCCGGGATCGAGCGCGCGGCCGAGCACTGGTTCACCGAAGGAGCGCTGGTGGACGCGGTGCTGGCGTCCTGCGCGGTGCCCGGACTGCTCCCGCCGGTGGCGGTCGGCGGCGAGCACTTCCTGGACGGCGGTCTGACCAACAGCATCCCGGTCGGCCGCGCCGTCGCGCTCGGGGCCCGGGTCGTCTACGTGCTGCAGGTCGGCCGGATCGAGCAGCCGCTGACCGTCCCCCGGCGCCCGTGGGAGGTGGCCTCGGTGTCGTTCGAGATCGCCCGCCGGCACCGGTTCGCCCGCGACATGGCCGACCTGCCGCCCGGCGTCGAGGTGCACGTCCTGCCCAGCGGCGGCCCGATCGGACGCTCCGGCGCCGCCGGGCAGCTGCGCTACCGCGACTTCGGGCTCTCCACCGAGCGGATCGACCGCGCCCACCGGGCCACCTCCGACTACCTCGCCGAGCACCCGGCGGCGGCCCGGTGAGCGCCGTCCGGCCGGGCACGGTCGGCACGGTCGGCAGACGCCTGGTCACCGTGCCGCTGGCGGTGGCCCTCACCGGCGCCGCCCTGGCGCTGTTCCTGCTGGCGGCGATCTCCGCGCCGGTGGTGCTGCTGTTCGCACCACGGCTGCGGCTGCTGCGCCTCTCCGCCTTCCTGCTGGTCTACCTGCTGGTCGACCTGGGCGGGGTGGCCGGGGCGGGCTGGGACTGGGCCCGCTGCGCCACCCTGCCGGGCCCGGCTCGGCAGGAGCGGCTGCGGCAGCTCAGCTACGCGCTGCTGGCCCGGCTGCTGGGGGTGCTCAGGGCCGCCGCCGGACGGCTGTTCGACCTGCGGGTGGAGGTCGATCCGCCGATCCGCCCGGCCGGGGGCGCCCCGGCGCCGCTGCTGGTGTTCGCCCGGCACGCCGGTCCCGGGGACTCCTTCCTGCTGATCCACGCGCTGCTGTGCGACGCCGGGCTGCGTCCGGTGGTGGTGCTCAAGGCGTTCCTGCGCTGGGACCCCTGCCTGGACCTGCTGATCGGCCGCACGCCGCACTGCTTCGTCCCGGCGGACGGCGATCCGGCCACCGCGGCGGCGATCGGCGCGCTCGGCGCGGCCGTGGGTCCCGGCGAGGCGGTGGTGATCTTCCCCGAGGGCGGCAACTTCACCGAGGGACGGCGGGCCCGTTCCATCGCCTGGCTCCGGCGCAACGGCCAACTCCGCCGCGCCGCCAGGGCCCAGCGGCAGCACCATGTGCTGCCGCCGCGGATGCCGGGGACGCTCGCCCTGCTCGCGGGGGCGGCGGGAGCGGCCGGGGCAGCGGGGGCGGCTGGAGTGGCGGGCACGGCCGCCGAGGTGGTGGTCGTGGCGCATACCGGGCTGGACCGGCTGGATTCAAAGGGCGCTGTCTGGAAGGGAGTTCCGCTCCGGACCGCGGTGACCGCGACCTGGTGGCGGGTGCCGCTGGCGGAGCTGCCGTCCGACCGGACGGGCCGTGAGGAGTGGCTGACCGACCAGTGGTCGCGGGTGGACGCCTGGATCGGCCGACGGGCGGATCGAAGCACGGAAGCGGGGTAGGCGGGCGGTTGAGGCAGCAGTGGCTGCCGCGGTCCCTGTCGAAAGAGGTTCCCCATGCTCGGAATAGCCGCCGCCATCGCCTTCGGTGCTGCCTTCCTGATCAACGCCACCGACACCGTGGTGGACAGAGTCTTCTCGCCGACGAGCCTGATGCTGCTCGGCCTGACCCTGCTCGCGGCGCACCTGGCCGGGGTCGGCACCGGTTACACCCCGCGCCGTCGCTCCCGCCGCTGAGACCCCCGAAGGTCCGAGACCTCGAGAAGGCCGCTGTCCCGGTGGACACCACCGGGACAGCGGCCTTCTCGTCCGTACTGCCGGCGCCGTACTACCGGCGGCGACGGCTGCTGACGCGGCGCCAGGAGAACGGTCCTGGCAGGTCGACCGACTCGGTGCGCTGGCCGCGGGTGTTCTCGGTGACGTGCACGTGCTTTCCGCCGGTGGTGACCGACATCGAATGCCCGTTGACGTTGAGACGTACGCCCGGAAATATCCGGAAGGACTTGTGGAAACGGATCGGCATTTCGGCACTCCTCGTTCGTCGGACGGTCGACGGAGCGCCTGCCCGGATGACGGGAAATCATCTCCCTGCGGGCGCGGTTGAGGTGGCCCGGCCGCTCACCCAATCGGACCAGCCACTTCGTCGGAACGGGCGCTCTTGCGCGCCGTGGCTCGCGGTGCCCGCGCGGGCACCGCAGGCTGGGGGCATGACCGAGACCCCCGAACCCATCGTCGTCGTCCTCGCCCCCGAGACCGGTTCCGCCGGCACCGGGCGGCGGGTCCAGCTCGGCCGCAATGTGGTGGCCCTGGCCGAGTCCCGCGAGGACGTCGACCGGCTGCTGGACATGGCCGGACTGACCGAGTGGGTGGGGCTCGACCCGACGATCATCGAGTGGCGCTGCGGCGGCCCCGAGATCTGGCCCTGAGGACCGGGCTCGACATCCGGCCCTGACGCGCACTGCCTATGCTGAGGCTGACCCGCGCTCAGTTCCCCGCTGCCCCAGGTGAGGTCCGTCCGATCATGCCCGACGCCGACGACGTCCGCCGCATCGCCCTGTCCCTGCCGCAGGCGGTGGAGAAGGAGCTGTGGAACCACCCCACGTTCCATGTCGCCGGCCGGATGTTCCTCACCCTCCCCGAGCCGGGCTCGTTCGCCGTGCGCTGCCCCAAGCACGAGCGGGCCGAGCTGATCGCCTCCGAGCCGGAGAAGTTCTGGGTGCCGCCGCACGAGGCCCACTCCTCCTGGGTCCGGGCCCGGCCGTCCGCGCTGGACGACCTCGACGAGCTGCGCGACATCGTGGTCGACTCCTGGCGCCAGGCCGCGCCCGAGGAACTCGCCGACGCCTACCCGCCGCCCGGCCGGGAGGCCGACCCGTCATGACCCCGCCGGGAGCAGGCAGCGATCGCGTCACGAGCCGGTGGGGCGGGCCCGTACGTGCATCCGCTCGCCCTGGGCGCCGAACAGGCTGAGGAACTCCACCGGCTGCGGCCCGGCGTTGGCGAAGCCGTGCGGGGTGCGGGTGTCGAACTCGGCCGCCTCGCCCGCGGTGAGCACCAGGTCGTGCTCGCCCAGGGCCAGCCGCAACCGCCCGGACAGCACGTACAGCCACTCGTAGCCCTCGTGGGTGCCCTGCTCGGGGCGCTCCTCGCGGGCCGGGCCCGCCGCGGGCAGGATCTGCTTGTAGGCGTGCAGGCCGCCCAGGTGGCGGGTCAGCGGTATGAAGGTCTGGCCGTGCCGGACGAACGGGCGCGGGTGGATCCGCGGGTCGCCGGTGGGCGGTGCGCCGACCAGCTCGTCCAGCTGGACGCCGTGTGCTCGGGCCAGCGGGAGCAGCAGCTCCAGGGTCGGCTTGCGCTTCCCGGACTCCAGCCGGGACAGCGTGCTGACCGAGATGCCGGTGCTCTCGCCCAGCTGGGCCAGGGTGGTGCCGCGGTCCTGCCGCAAGGCGCGCAGCCGCGGGCCCACGGCGGTCAGCACCTCGGGGATGTCGTCGTCTGCCATGCTTCCATTTGCTGCTCCGGCAAGAAAGTTTGTCAAGCCGGGTCGCTGTCGCCGACGATCGCAGTGAGCTGAACGGAGGCACATCACATGACGACACAGACACCCACAGGGCCCGAGCAGAACGCTTATGACGTCGTAGTCATCGGCGGCGGCCCCGCCGGGCTGAGCGGCGCACTGACGCTGGGCCGGGCCCGGCGCTCGGTCCTGGTGGTCGACGCCGGGCAGCCGCGGAACGCCCCGGCCGACGGGATCCACGGCTACCTGGGCCGCGAGGGCGCCCCGCCCGGCGAGCTGCTGGCCGACGGCCGCGCGGAGGCGGCCGGGTACGGCGCCGAGATCCTGGCCGGGGCCGTCACCGACGTCGAGCGGCGGGGGGACGACGGCTTCCGGGTGGTCCTGGACGGCGGCGGCGCGGTCCTGGCCCGGCGACTGCTGCTGGCCACCGGCCTGCTGGACGAGCTGCCGGAGCTGCCGGGCCTGGCCGAGCGCTGGGGGCGCCAGGTGCTGCACTGCCCGTACTGCCACGGCTGGGAAGTGCGGGACCAGAGCGTGGGCGTGCTGGGGACCGGGCCGATGTCGGTGCACCAGGCGCTGCTGTGGCGGCAGTGGGCCGGCGGGATCACCCTGTTCCTGCACACCGGCCCCGAGCCGAGCGACGAGGAGTTCGAGCAGTTGGCCGCGCGCGGCGTCTCGGTCGTGGACGGCGAGGTGGTCGGTCTTGAGCCGGTCGGCGACGGTTCTGCGGGGCTCGGCGTGCGGCTGGCCGGGGGGAAGCTGATCGAGCTTCAGGCACTGGCGGTCGCGCCGAAGTTCACCGCGCGGGGGATCGGTCTGCTGGCCGGGCTCGGCCTCGCGGCGACCGACCTGGAGCTGGGCGGCCAGGTGGTCGGCAGTCACCTGCTCGCGGACCCGACCGGCGCCACGGCGGCGCCCGGGGTGTGGGTGGCGGGCAATGCGACCGGGCTGCACGAGCAGGTCATCGGCTCCGCCGCGGCGGGCGTGCGGGCCGCGGCGGCGATCAACGGCGACCTGGTCGCCGAGGACACCCGCCGGGCGGTCGCGCTCCGGCGGCGGTCCGGTGCGGAGCCGTTCTCCGCGGAGGCCGAGCGCGAGGTGTGCGAGCGGGTGCTCGGCGACCGGCGGCACGGGCTGCCCCCGTACCCGGGGGACCCGGCGGGCCCGGGAGACCGGGCGGACACGGCGGCTTCGGAGGGCCCGGTGGCTTCGGCGGACCCGGCGGACGCCTCGCCCGCCACGGCGGAGGAGTTCTGGGACACCCGTTACCGGACCAGCGAGCGGATCTGGAGCGGTGAACCCAACGGGGTCCTGGTCCGTGAGGCCGCCCCACTGGCGCCCGGCCGGGCGCTGGACCTGGGCTGCGGTGAGGGGGCCGACGCGGTCTGGCTCGCCCGGCAGGGCTGGCGGGTGACCGCCGTGGACGTGTCCGGGGTCGCCCTGGAGCGCGGAGCGCGGCACGCGGAGGAGCACGGCGTCGCCGACCTGATCGACTGGCAGCGGCACGACCTGGCGGAGACCTTCCCGGACGGGGCCTTCGAGCTGGTCTCGGCCCAGTTCCTGCACTCGGAGCAGGAGTTCCCCCGGGACCGGATCCTGCGCTCCGCCGCCGCCGCGGTCGTCCCCGGCGGCATCCTGCTGATCGTCGGACACGCCCGCCGCCCGGCGGCGGACGACCACCACGCCCACCTGGAACTCCCCAGCCCGGAACAGGTCCTGGCCGGTCTCGACCTCCCGCCGGACGCCTGGGAGGTGCTGCGCAGCGAGGAGCACCGACGCACCGTCACCAACGCGGAGGGACAGCCCGCCCCGGGCACCGACAACACGCTCCAACTCCGGCGGCGGGTCGGCTGAGCAGCGGTCGGACCAGGGCCGGGGCTACGCCGAGGCGAGGAGCAGCCGGGCCAGGCCGGTGGCGTCCAGGATGCGGCGCAGCAGCGGTCCGGCCTGGGCCAGGTACAGCGGCACGCCGTGGTCGGCCGCCTGCTGGTGCGCCCGGATGAAGGCGCTCAGCCCGCCGGAGTCGCAGTAGTCCACCAGGGCGACGTCGATCTCGACGCGCAGCACCAGGGGATGGGTCAGCAGCGGTTCGAGCGCCTCGTCGAGCAGCGCCTGCGCGCTTCGGTCGATGTGCCCGGCGAGCATGATCTCGGCGGTGCCGCGGCTGTCCCCGACGAGCACGGTCACACTTGGGCCAGCGCCCATGGAATCCCCTGAAGTCCTGATAGGTGAGGCGCATCAAGGTAGTTGTCCGCACCGCCGCGCGGACACGGATTTCCCCGGATGTTTAGGCCGTCGTGTCTGCGCCGTTATCAGGACGTGAGATTTCGCGGATGGAAAGACGGAAGCGGCGCTCCCCGTCGGGGTGCGCCGCCTCCGCGGAGCCGTGCGGAACCTGAGGACAGGTCAGACGCCGACCGCGCCCTGCTTCGGGCTCGGGCCGAACTGGTTGTCGTTCGGCTGGCCCTCGGTGGCCAGGAAGACGATCAGGATGATCCAGCCGACCAGCGGGACGATGCCGATCAGGATCCACCAGCCGCTGCGGCCGGTGTCGTGCAGCCGGCGGGCGGCCACGGCCAGCGACGGCAGCAGCACGGCCAGGCCGTAGATGATGCCCAGGATGCTGGAACCGATCACCGCGTCGATGATGGCGAGCACGATGTAGGCGATGACGTTGAACAGAAAGAACATCCAGTATTCCTGGCGGCGGGCGCGGCCGCTGAAACCGACATAATTCTTGAGGACATCGACGTACCAGTTCACAGTTTTCCTGTCGTGTTATACGGCCGTGCGTCCGGCCAGGCAGGTGCAGAACGTATGGGATTTCCCTCGTTCAGGTCAAGAGATTCCCCGACGGAGCTTCAAGAGCGGGTAAAGAGTCCGTATTTGGGGGAGTTGGACCGGGCGGCCCGCGCCCTCGGCGGCGGTCGGCCGCCCGGTCCGCAGCCCCGTCCGCTGCCGCTAGAGTCGGCGGTATGAGTGACCTGATCCCTGTGCCCTTCGGCAACTTCACTGCTGTCCAGCGGGCGTTGGACGTGCCCGACCAGCTCGCGGGACTGGTGGCCGACGCACTGAAGAACTGGACCCCCGAGGCGGCCCAGTCCGTGCTGTACGTGGACACCGACCCCGACAAGGCCGACACCGCCGTCTTCTGCGCCGCCTACGACGTCCCGGCCGAGGTCTCCGCCAACTGCGTCCTGGTCGCCGCGAAGCGCGGCGGCGAGACCACGCTCGCCGCGTGCATGGCCCTGGCCGGCACCCGGGTGGACGTCAACAACGTGGTGCGCAAGCACCTGGGCGCGCGCAAGGCGTCGTTCGCCCCGATGGACACTGCGGTCGGGGCCACCGGCATGGAGTACGGCGGGATCACCCCGGTCGGCCTGCCGTCCGGCTGGCCGCTGCTGGTCGACGCGGCGGTGGCGGCGACCGAGTACGCGCTGATCGGCAGCGGCCTGCGCCGGGGCAAGCTGATCCTGCCCGGCTGGGCGCTGGCCCAGCTCCCCGGCGCCGAGGTGATCGAGGGACTGGCCAACCCGGCCTGACCCCGGCCGTCGACATCAGTAGGCTCCGGGCAGTCGCAGGAAGCACGGAGACGATGAACCAGGGCCCTCACCCCATGCCGCCGGAACCAGGCGGCGGACCGGACGCCGAGCGGATGCGCGGCCTGGCCGCGCTCCGGCACGTCGACGCCCGGCAGCTCGTCGACGAGCTGACCGGGCCGGTGCCGCGCCCCGGCCTGCGCCTGGCCGATGCCGCACTGCTGCCCGACCCGGAGCACCCGCTGACCGCGGGCCTGCTCCGCGAGCTCGGCGGCTGCGCCAGGACCTGGGCCGAGGGGCGGCTGCCCGCGGGGGTGCTGCGCCGGTCCTGGCCGGGGCCCGGGGGCACGCGGGTGCTGCGGGTGTCGGCGTCCTGGTGGAGCGTGGTGGGACGCCATCCCGGCGGCCCGGTGCTGGCCCTGGTCGACGGCGATCCCTGCCTGTACGACCTGGCCGGCGCCGTCGGCGTGGACGGGCTGCTCTCGCTGCTGGCCGAGGAGCAGGCGCCGCGGCGGACCCCGGGTGACCCGGGGTGACGGATTGAGGTCTTCTTGTGATCTCCAGGGGGTGTCCGCCGGAGCCGGTCGTGGAAGGATTCGTGTCGTCTCCCCGCCACGGACGCCGGGGGGACGACAGGAGGATCACCCATGATCACGTGGCCGCAGGCCCCCGCTCCCCGTCTGGCCCCGGCGCAGGACCGGGCGGTCGCCGTCCCCGCCGCGGCATCGGAGGCGGAGCCGGAGGGCGCGGACCCGGAGCGACCAGCGCCGTGCCCGGATCGCCGGGACGAGGCGACGGCGCTGCTGGCCGCCACCGGCTCCTGACCGCCGGGTGAGTCGCCCCGTTCAGCGGGGCAGCCGCTGCTGGGCCCAGATGGTCTTGCCGGTCGCGGTGTACCTGGTGCCCCAGCGCTCGGCGATGTGGGCGACCAGGAACAGCCCGCGTCCGCCCTCGTCGGTGCCGGCCGCGTAGCGCAGGTGCGGCGAGGTGTTGCTGGTGTCGGAGACCTCGCAGATCAGCGAGCGGTCGCGGAGCAGCCGCAGGGTGATCGGGCCGGTGGCGTAGCGGATCGCGTTGGTGGTCAGCTCGCTGATGATCAGCTCGGTGGTGAACTCCAGCTCGTCCAGCTCCCACCGGGCCAGCTGCCGGGCGACCTCCGCGCGGATGCCGGAGACCGCGGCCGGGTCGGCCGGGACCTCCCAGAGCGCCACGTCCTCGGCCGCCAGCGCCCGGGTGCGGGCGACCAGCAGCGCGACGTCGTCCACCGGGTTGCTGGGCAGCAGCGCCTTGATGACGGCCTGGCAGGTCTCCTCCGGGTCCCGCTGCTGCTCGGCCAGGGTGTCGCGGAGCAGCCCGAGGCCCAGGTCGATGTCCCGGGCGCGGTCCTCCACCAGGCCGTCGGTGTAGAGGACCAGCCGGCTGCCCTCGGGGATCAGCAGCTCCACGCTCTCGAACGGCAGGCCGCCCAGGCCCAGCGGCGGTCCCGCGGGCGTCTCCGGGAACTCCACCGTGCCGTCCGGGTGCGCCAGGGCCGGCGGCAGGTGCCCGGCCCTGGCCACCTCGCAGCGCCGGGACACCGGGTCGTAGATCGCGTACAGGCAGGTGGCCCCGATCAGCGCGCCGCCGCCGGGGGAGTCCTCCTGCTCCTGGTCGATCCGGCCGACCAGGTCGTCCAGGTGCGCCAGCAGCTCGCCGGCCGGGAGGTCGAGCGAGGAGAAGTTGTGCACCGCCGTGCGCAGCCGGCCCATGGTGGCCGCCGCCTTCAGGCCGTGCCCGACCACGTCGCCCACCACCAGCGCGACCCGGGCGCCGGACAGCGGGATCACGTCGAACCAGTCGCCGCCCACGCCCGCCTGCGCGGGCAGGTAGCGGTAGGCCACCTCCAGCGCGCTCTGCTCCGGCAGGCCGCGCGGCAGCAGGCTGTGCTGCAGGGTCACCGCCAGCGTGTCGTTGCCGGTGATCGCGGACAGTATCTGCTCCTGGGTGGTGTACTTCACCTCGAACAGCCCGCTGTTGCGGCCCAGCCGCAGCACCGCCACCCGGTCCGCGACCGTGCGCACCTCCTCCAGGTTGTGGCTGACCAGGACCACGCCGTGGCCGCGTTCGCGCAGCCGCCGGATCAGGTTCAGTACCTGGGCGGTCTGCTCCACCCCCAGCGCGGCGGTGGGCTCGTCCAGCACCACCAGCCGTGGCCGGCCGATCAGCGAGCGGGCGATGGCCACCGCCTGCCGCTGCCCGCCGGACAGCGAGGCGACCGGGGTGCGCAGGCTGGGCAGGGTGATCGCCAGGCCCTCCAGCTGGACCCGGGCCCGCCGCTCCATCTCGATGTGGTTCAGCACGCCGAACCGGCGCAGCTCCCGGCCGAGGAAGAGGTTGCCGACCACGTCGAGGTTCTCGCACAGCGACAGGTCCTGGTAGACGGTGGCGATGCCCAGCTCGCGCGAGTGCTGCGGGGTGCTGATGTCCACCGGGCGGCCCTGCCAGGCGATCACCCCGGCGTCCGGCGAGATCACCCCGGAGATCGTCTTGACCAGGGTGGACTTGCCCGCGCCGTTGTCCCCGACCAGTGCGAGGACCTCGCCGGCCCGCACCTCCAGGTCCACGTCGGTCAGGGCCCGCAGGGCCCCGAACCGCTTGCAGACCCCGTGCAGGGACAGCAACGGCACGTCCGCCATCGCAACCGCCTCCCTCATCCGTGCAGCGGAGACTCGACCTTACGGTCACCTGTACCCCGAACGACAGCGTCCGCGCCGCCTGAATGATCGACAGAACCGGTGTTCGTTCAAGAGGTTTGCTTAAGTGAAGGTTGAGAGCGCTTTCATGCGTCAGGTATTGACCGATCCCGGCGGCGGCAGGAGGGTGATGGATCGTCACACCACCCCCACCGCAGCACCCCCAGGAGCCTGACGTGATCGCTCGTCGCACCCTGATCGGCGCCTCCATCGCGGCCGTGGCCGCACCCTTCCTGCTCACCTCGCTCGAACGCACCGCCTCGGCGAGCACCCCCGCCGTGCTGGACGTGGAGCTGGCCAACAACTCCAGCTCCGACACCGTCTACGCCTATGTGCTGGGACTCGACCTGAACCAGGGCAACCAGTGGGCCTTCCTGGAAGCCGACGGGAGCACGCTCTACCACCCGCCGTCCCCCGCGGCCCCCGGCGCGGCGCTCGGCGCCGACTGCGCGATCACCCTGCCCGCCCGCGGCGCGGCCTCCCGCCGGATCTCGCTGCCCTACCTGGCCAGCGGGCGGATCTACTTCTCCATCGGCAGCAAGCTGACCTTCCTGATCAACCCCGGCCCCGGCATCGCCATGCCGTCGGTGGCCAACCCCAGCGACCCGAACATCGCCACCTCCTACAGCTTCTGCGAGTTCACCTACGACACCACCCAGCTCTACGCCAACATCAGCTACGTGGACTTCGCCTCGGTCCCGATCTCCTTCAACCTGCAGACGTCGGGGCAGGGCACCCAGACCGTGCAGGGGCTGGCGGCCGGCGGGCTGGAGACCGTCGCCGCCGCGCTGCGGACCCAGGCCGCCTCGGACGGCGGCGACTGGGCGAAGCTGATCGTGCCCAACTCCTCCGGCGGGACCCTGCGGGTGCTCAGCCCGAACACCGCCATCGCCTCCAACCCGGCGCTGTTCAGCGGCTACCTGGACAGCTACATCAACCAGGTCTGGACGAAGTACCAGAGCACCGACCTGGTGATCGACACCCAGGCCTCCTGGGGCAGCACCACCGGACGGGTCAGCGGCGGGGTGCTCAGCTTCCCCGGGGTGGGCTCCTTCGCCAAGCCGTCCACCGCGGCCGTGTTCAACTGCAGCGCCGCCCCGTTCACCACCGGCAACGACGAGATGGGCAACCTCAGCGCCCGGCTCGCCGCGGCCTTCAACCGGACCACGATCCTGGACAACCCGAACCAGCCGGACGGCGAGAACCCGGCGCTGTTCTACCAGCAGCCGCACAGCAACCACTACGCCCGGATCCTGCACCAGACCGCGACCGACCACCTCGGCTACGCCTTCCCCTACGACGACGTGCACCCGGCCGGGGTCGACTTCGAGGGCCGGGTCCAGTCCTCGGTGCCGACCGTGTGGACCATCACCGCGGGCGGCAGCTCCGGCGGCTCGACCACCCCGCCCTCCTCGCCGCCGCCCACCCAGGGCGGCGGGACCAGCGCGTTCGCGACGATCCAGGCGGAGGCCTACACCTCCCAGTCCGGCACCCAGACCGAGACCACCGGCGACGCGGGCGGCGGCCAGGACGTCGGCTGGATCGCCAATGGCGACTGGCTCGGCTACGCGGGCGTCGACTTCGGCTCGGGCGGCGCCACCCAGTTCCGGGCCCGGGTCGCCTCCGGCGCCGCCGCCGGCGTCAGCGGCCTGGTCCAGGTCTGCCTGGACAGCCCGACCGCCGCGCCGGTCGGCAGCTTCGCGGTCGGCAGCACCGGCGGCTGGCAGACCTGGCAGACCGTCCCGGCCACCATCTCCCGGGTGACCGGCACCCACACGGTCTACCTGACCTTCGCCAGCGGCCAGCCGGCCGACTTCGTCAACATCAACTGGTTCACCTTCGCCGCGAGCTGACGGGCCGTATGATCTGGCCCGATGCCGGAGTCCGAGCACGGATTCCGGCCAGGGGCGACGAAGGAGCAGCCATGGGCGGCACTGCCGGCCGGTCCAGGAACCTCGTGCTGGCGGCGATGATCTTCGCCGTCGCCATGACGTTCATCGACCAGACCATCGTGTCGATCGCGGTGCCGCAGATCCAGCGCGAGCTGGGTCTGAGCAGCACCGGGGTGCAGTGGGCGGTGAACGCCTACCTGCTGGCCCTGGCCGCGCTGTTCGCGTTCGGCGGGCGACTGGCGGACACGCTCGGCCACCGCAGGCTGGTGGTGGCCGGCGTGATCGTCTTCGCGGCGGCGTCCGCGCTGTGCGGACTGACCCCGAAGGGGTCGCTGGCGGAGGCCTGGATCGTCACCTTCCGGGCGGTGCAGGGGGCCGGGGGCGCGCTGATGTTCCCGGCCGCGCTGGCCATCGTGGTGCAGACCTTCGAGCTGCGGGAGCGCGGCAAGGCGCTGGCCCTGTTCTTCGGCATCGCCGGAGGGCTCACCGCGATCGGCCCGATCCTCGGCGGCTACCTCACCGAGTGGACCTGGCGGGCCATCTTCTGGGTGAACATCCCGGTCGCGCTGATCGCCCTGGTCCTGATCGCGGTGTCCAAGCCGGTCACCGAGCACCGGCCGGCGTCCATGGACTACCGCGGCCTGGCGCTGATCGCGGGCGGCGTCGCGCTGAGCGTCTTCGGCTTCCAGCAGGCGCCGATCTGGGGTTGGAGCAACCCCGCGATCGGACTGTGCATCGCCGCGGGGGCGGCGCTGCTGGTGGTGTTCTTCTACGTGGAGCGCCGAACCCCCGAGCCGCTGATCCAGGTCGGCATCTTCAAGGTGCGGGCGTTCCTGGTGGAGAACCTGGTCCTCGGCGTCTCCATGCTGGTGTTCGTGCCGGTGTTCTTCTTCGCCAGCGAGTACGCGCAGATCGCGCTGGGCAAGACCGCGTCACAGGCGGGCCTCTACCTGCTCTACTTCTTCCTCGGCTTCGTGGTCGCCTCGCAGATCGGCGGGCGGATGCTGGACCGGGGCGGGGCCAAGCGCCCGGTGGTGCTCGGCTGCGCGCTGGCCGCGGTCGGCTTCTTCCTCTGGGCGGGGAGGGTCACCGGGCTGGACTTCGGCACCCAGCAGTGGTTCGTGGTGCTGTCCGGCGCCGGGATGGGCTTCATGCTCGGCCCGGCCAGCACCGACGCGGTGAACCGGGCGTCCCGGCTCTCCTACGGCGAGGCCACCGGGATCACCCAGACCGTCCGCAACTACGCCGCGAGCCTCGGCATCGCGGTGCTGGGGACGACGCTGGTCTCCGAGATGCACAACCGGGTGACCTCCTCGCTGGTCGCCCAGGGGATGCCGCGGGCGCAGGCCGCGGCGGAGGCGCGGCAGTTCTCCCAGTCGCAGGGCGGCGGGAGCGGCGGGGCCATCCCCGACTTCATCAGGCTCGACTTCGCCTACGCGACCCGTACGGTGCTGTACGCGATGGCGGGGATCATGGCGGTGGCGGCGGTGGTGGCGCTGATCGGTCTGCAGCGGGGGCTCCAGACCGAGCAGCCGGAGCCGGCGTCCGAGCCGGTGCCGGAGCCGTGAACCAGGTCACGCGCGAGGGAGGACGGGCGGAGCCCGCGCCGGTGCCCCGGCGGAACCGGGTGACGCCGCTGGGGGACCTGGTGGCGGTGCCGCTGCGCGGGGCGTGGACCGGGAACCGGGGGATCCTGCACTCCGGCCGGGAGATCGTCCGCTTCCACGCGGGCGACCTCTGGATCACCTGCGCGCTGCGATTCCGCGAGCGGCACCACCCGGACCAGTGGCTGCCGCACCACTACACCTTCCTGTACTTCCACGACGAGGCGGTCGCGCTCGCGGCCGGGCACCGCCCGTGCGCGGAGTGCCGCCGGGCGGACTACCGCGCCTACCGCGCGGCCTGGGCCGAGGGGCTCGGGGTGGAGCCGCCGTCGGCGCAGCGGATGAACCGTCAACTGCACGCCGAGCGGCTGGTCCCGGGGACGCACCGGCGGCGGACCCACGCCCTGCCCTGGGCCGAGCTGCCGGACGGGGTGTTCGTCCGGCTCGGCGGGGTCCCGCTGCTGCTGCTCGGGGACCAGCTGGTCGAGTGGAGCGGAGCGGGCTACGGCGCGCGGCGTGCCCGGCCGGGGAGCGGGGCCGGAAGCGGGGACGGGCTCGCCGAGGTGGTCACTCCGCCGTCGACAGTGGCCGCGCTGCGGGCCGGGTACCCGGTGCAGATCGACGACTCGGCCCGGTCGGCCGCCGGGTGAGCCGGGGTCAGGCCGCCGCGGGGGCGAGGCCTTCCAGCTGCGGGGTCAGCAGGCGGCGGGCCTGCTCCACGGCGCGGGCGGCGTCGCGGATGCCGGTGGAGACGCAGAGGGTGTAGTGCAGGTCGGCGCGGCGGCGCTCGGTACCGGGGCCCTCGGGGGCGGCCTCCAGGGCATCGAGTTCGGTGACGAGGCGGCGGAGTTCGACGGGGTTGATCAGCGGCATGGCCAGCTCCATCAGGACGTTCCGGCAGGGACGTTCCGGGCAGGGAATCGTTCGCAACGGCTGCGGGCCGGCGCTGGACCGCAGCGAGGGTGGACCGTTCAACGGGTACCAGCAGGCGGACAGCTGACCCGGCATCACCTCGCGGAGCGGAGGTGGACTGTGGCTTGACTCCATAGTAAACGCGGTCGGGGCCGTTGGCCGCCGTCCGGCGGGAGACGTTCGACACAGATACTTCGGGACAACGGATCGTTGTTTCATTGTGCTAGGTTCTCGCGGTATGGATCACCAGCAGCCCCAGCCGCCCCAGGAGGCCGCGGAGTCGGCCCGCCAGGTGGAGCGGACCGCGGCGCTGCTCGGCAGACTGCTGAGTGCGGCGGAGCGGTCCGGCGGTGAGCGGTCCGGCGCGGAGTCGGCGCTGTCGGCGGCGGAGGTCGGGTCCGCGCTGGGCATGTTCGAGGAACTGCGGAACCGGATCGACCGGTTGGAGACCCAGTTGGTCATCGAGGGTCGACGGCGCGGGATGGACTGGAAGGCCATCGCGGGGCACCAGGGGTTCAACTCGTCCCAGGCGGCGTCCCAGCGGTACCAGCGGCTGGTGACGCGCCTTGAGGAGATCCGGCAGGGCGTCAGATAGCCTGCGGCGCGGTCGGCTGTGCGCCGGGGTTGTGGCTGGGCTGTGGTGGTTGGGTTGAGCGAGGAGAGGCAGGGCAAGGTCGTGGTCGACCGGAGTGATCCGCTGTTCGACTCGGTCGACGCGCTGTTGGCCGTGGTGGCGGCGGGTCAGGTGCTGCCGGTCCCGGCGGAGCGGGTGCGGCTGCGGGAGGCCGCGGGGCTGACGTCGGCCGCCGTCGCCCAGGTGCTCAAGACCCGCCCGGCGACGGTGGAGGCCTGGGAGGCCGGCCGTACCGAGCCCGCCGGCGACCGCCGCGAGGCCTACCGCCGCCTGTTGGACGGCCTGGCCGCCCACTACCCACCGCCTGCGGCGCCCGCCGAGACGCCACCCGCCGCCGCGCCCGCCGTGACGGTGCCACCGGCCGAGGTCGTCCCACCCGTCGAGGCGGCGGCCGCGGAAGCGCCTGCCCCGGCCGAACCGGAGGCCCAGCACCCGCCCGCGACACGGGAACCCGGGTCAGCGCCGCGCGGGTCGGCCCCGGTCGGAGATGACGGGCGGGGGTTTGCGAACGGGCCGTTGCTGGTGTTGGACGGGGACGGGACGGCTTACGGCGTCGGCGGGCTGGTGTTGGAGTGTCCGGCCAAGACGGTCGCCGCGCTGGTGGAGTGGACGTTGCAGCACGCTCAGGTCGGGGCGCCGCGACTGCACCGGGCCGGGCGGGACTCCGATCCGCTGGTGGTGCTGACCGCCGCCGCGGCCTCGCGGCTGGGGCTGCCGTCGGAGCTGGAGGACCGCCGGGGCCTGCGGCTGCCGGAGAACCATCCCGTGGTCACACAGATCGCCAAGGCCGAGTGGCAGCTGACCAGGCGCGGCTTCGGGCCCTGGCCGCGGATCTACCGCCCGGCCGCCGACGGCCGCCGGGCCTGCGTGCAGCTCGCGGTGCTGCCCTGGGGCGCGCTGGACAACCGGGCCTGGGCGAACGCCGAGACCCTGCCGCCGCCGGAACTCGCCCGGGTGCTCGGCGACTACGCCGCCCGGGTGATCACCCCCAGGGGCTCCACCGCCGTCTCCGGCCTGGAGCTGATGACTGCGCTGCGCCCGCCCACCAGGGCGGTCCGCGGTGAGGACGGGGTCTGGGTCTCCGGCCCGGTCCCCGGCTCGCTGACCGTCGCGGTCGACCCGGCCCCGCCGGAGGCGCCGGACGAGCACCCGGTCGCGGTCGGCCGCGCCGCGGACGAGGCCCTGGACGAGGAGGCGTTCGAGTGGATCCGTGATCCGGAGCAGCTCACCGACGCCGAGTGCGCGCAGCCCTTCGCCGTCGGCATCGACGTGAACATGGCCTTCGCCGCCGCGGCCAACCGGCTGGTGGTCGGCCTCGGCGCGCCGGTCCACGTCCGGCAGCCGGCCTTCGACAAGGCGCTGCCCGGGTCGTGGTTCGTCGACCTCTCCGGCCTGGCCTTCGACCCGCGGCTGCCGAACCCGTTCACCCCGCACGGCGTCCGGCCGGTCGGCCCGGCCTGGTACGCCACGCCGACCGTGGCGTACGCGGCCGAACTCGGGCACCAGGTCCGGCCGCTGGAAGCGTGGCTGCGTCCGGAGCACGGCCCGTACCTGGACCCCTGGTACCAGCGGCTGCGCGACGCCTACCTGGCGACCATGGCCGAACTCGGCGTCAGCGCCGGGATGCCGCCCGCCGAGTACCTGGCCGCGATGGAGCAGCACAAGAAGGCCGACCCCGGCCGGGCCGCGGTGCTCTCGGCGGTCAAGGCCACCGTCAAGGGCGGCATCGGCAAGCTGCGCGAGCGCCCGCAAGGGGCCCGGCACGCCCCGGGCGAGCGGTGGGGCGCGCTGGAGCGGCCGACCTGGCGGCCCGACATCAGGGCCGCCGTGATCTCCGCCGCCCGGGTCAACATGCACCGCAAGATGCTGGCGCTGGCCGCCAAGGCGGACCTGTGGCCGATCGCGGTGCTCTCCGACTGCGCCGTCTACCCCTCGTCGGGCCCGGGGCCGCTGGACTTCCTGCCGTCCACCCCGGACGGCAGGCCGCTGCCCGGCGGGTTCCGACTCGGCGTCAGCCCGGGGATGGTCAAGCACGAGGGCACCCAGGAGTTCCTGTGGGCCGCGCAACTGCTGGACCAGGGACACAACCCGGCCCGGCACATCAAGGGCGCCGACGCCGCGATCGACGGGGAGTAGCAGCCGATGGGCACGATCAGCGACAGCCTGGACCGCGCCGCGGAGGAGCGCTTCACCCGCAAGCCCCCGGTCGGCACCGCCCCCCGGGTGGCCTTCCTGGTCCGGCGGCTCGGCTCGACCCGGGCCGTGGCGGAGCTGCTCGGCGTGTCGCAGCGCTCGGTGGAGCGCTACCTCAAGGGCACCCGCAAGCACCCGCCGACGCCGATCGCGGCCAGGATCGAGGCCGAGCTGAAGCGCCGTTGGCAGCCGCTGGTCCGCAAGCGCGCCACCGACCGGGCGGTCAGCACCGGCGGCATCACCGTGGAGACCCGGGCCCAGTTCGGCTTCAGCGCCGCGCCCGGCAGCACCGACGACCCCCGGCTGCGCCGGATCACCCAGCACCTGCCGCCCGACTACGCGCGGCGGCTGTTCGACGCCCACGCCGCGGGCGCGACCGAGCAGCAGTTGTCCCAGGTGATCGCGCAGGGCCTGGGGGAGGTCTACTTCAAGGAGGGCGGCCGTCGCGCCGACGGACTCACGGTGGAGCTGAACGCCATCGACTACCTGGATCTGGACTACTGATCCGGTATAACCGGACATGTGCATACCGGGATGAATCAGGGCACGGTCGGTCCGCCCGACGACATCGGCCAGGACGACCCGCACCAGACCCTGGTGCGCTTCCTCACCCGGCTGACCTGGCTTCAGCTGACCTGCAGCGGCGAGGGAGCCGAGGACATCGAGGGCTCGGTGGTCGACGCCGCGCGGCAGTTCGGCGGCGACGCCTCGGTGCTGGTCGTCCCGGACGGCGCCACCCTCACCGTCGGCTCGCACGCCCAGCGCACCACGGTCGGGGTGCGCGGCTTCCCGGAGATCTTCCGGATGGACCAGCTCGCGGCGCTGAAGCTGCTGCTGCGGGACGTGGCGAGCGGGGGGACGGACGTCCGGGAGGCCGACCGCGGCCTGCTCGCGATCATCCGGAGCCCCGCGCCGTACCCGTGGTGGCTGAAGCTGCTGGGCATCGTGCTGTTCTCGGTCGGCTTCGCCCCGCTGATGCAGGCCACCTGGTACGAGGTCGGCACGACCGCGGTCATCGCCTGCGTGCCCGCGGCGCTCGCGGTCGGGGCCACCCGGCTGCCGAGGCTGGAGAAGGTGCTGCCGCTGGCGGCGTCCGCCGCGGTGTCGCTGTTCACCCTGGAGGTCTTCGCCCGCACCCCGGCCGACGGCGGCCCGGTGCTGCTGATGCTCCCCGCGCTGTTCTACTTCATCCCCGGCGACTACCTCAGCGCCGCGTCCGCGGAACTCGCCGGCGGCTACATCACCACCGGGGCCATCCGCATCGTCTACGCCACGTTCCTGCTGGTGCAGCTCTACCTCGGGGTGATCGTCGGGCTGACCGTCTCCGGACTGCCGCCCAAGGTTCTGTTCGACACCACGGCGCCTGCCGACCTGCCGACCTGGGTGATCTGGGCCTGCTGGATCCCGTTCACCGTCGGCACGGTGCTGGCCTTCGCCATCCCGATGCGGTTCCTGGTGCGGCTGCTGGTGCTGGTCTATGTCACCGTCGGCGTCCAGGCGCTGATCACCCGTCTGGTCGGGGAGCTCGGCGGCACCTTCGCCGCGGCCGTGGTCCTCGGCGTGGTCGCCACCCTGAGCGCGCGGCGCGCCGACCAGCCGCCGCGGGTGCTGCTGCTGCTCCCCGGCTTCTTCGCGCTGACCGCGGGCTCACTGGGGGTGCGCGGCCTGACCGCGCTCACCGGGGGCTACTCGACCCAGGGCTACCAGGACCTGACCGAGATGGTGGCGGTCGTCACCGCGGTCGCCATCGGCATCTTCCTCGGCACCGTCCTCACCCAGCCGACCGCCCAGCGCAGGGAGGGGACGCTGGATCTGCCGCCGGGCTAGCGGACGGCGTGTTGCTCAGAGGACGGCGATCTGGAAGTCGGCGTCCACGACCTGGCCCGGGTCGGCCCTGACCCTGACGGTGAGGGTCTGCCCGGCGTTGCCGCAGGAGGGGTCGGGGGCGGCGTTGGTGCGGATCAGCAGGGCGTGCCCGTCCCCCTGGTCGGAGGTGGCCAGGACGACGCTGCGCGGCAGGTCGACGTAGGGGTTCTGGATGTGCAGGCAGTAGACGCCGGTCCCGGCGCGGTGGACCTGGTCCACCTCGGCGCCGGAGACCAGCCGCCCGGCCGCGCTGACCCGGGCCGCTGCCCAGACCCGGGAGGGCGGCCCGGTCTGGGTGGACCGGGAGTCCGACCAGATCGCCATCGGCACCAGCGCGGCCACCGCCGCGCCGCACACGGCCAGCCGGAAGGCCAACTGACCCCGGGTCCGCCGCTGCTCACTCTGCGTCATCTGTGCACCGACTCCCGCCGCGCTCGGGCCGACCACCGCCACGAGCATGCGCGGCGGCCGGCCCGAGCCGCGGGCACGGTCGGCCCGCCGCGCCGAAGATTCCCCCGGCTGGTTCAGTCCCCGCGGTCGGTGCTCCAGCGGCGCCAGGCCAGCCTGTAGCCGGCCCGGCCGGACAGTGCGACGGCGGCTCGGTAGCCGGGCGGGGCCGGGACGTCGGCGATGCGGTAGTCGTGGGACCAGGCGTCGTCGGGGTGGTCCGAGCCGTGGGCGGGCGTGCGGACCGGGCTGTTCTCCGGGCCGTGGACCGGGATGCGCAGGCCCTGGGTCAGCCGTCCGCCGTGTGCCTTGACCAGGGCTTCCTTGCGGGCCCAGAGCCGGGCGAAGCGCTCGGCCCGGCGCTCCGGGTCCGCCGCCGCGCGGACGAAGCGGGCCTCGTCCGGGGGGAAGTAGCGGTGCGCCATCGCGGCGGCGTCCAGCCGTGGCACGATCCGCTGGACGTCCACGCCGATCCGTCGCGACGCGGTGAGCGCGACCATGCTGACCTCGTCCGAGTGCGAGAGGTTGACCTGCGCGCCGGTCCAACGGCCGGTCAGTTCGGGCTTGCCGTGCGGCCCGTGGTCCCAGCGCAGGGCGGCGGCCGGGGCGCCGAGGTAGCGGGCGACGATGAGCCGGGTCGCGCCGTGGGCGAGGACGAAGCGGCGGCGGTCGTCCGCCGAGCGGTAGCCGTCGGCGCGGAGCCGCTCCTCGGCGTCCAGGACGCCGAGGAGGGCGGGCGAGGCGGGGGCGCCGGGTTGACGGTCCGTCACCAGCCAGAGCTGGACCGGGTCCGCGGGGCGGCCGGTCACCGGGGGGCGGTGACGGCCGCGCGGACGTCGATCGCGGCGGTGGAGAGGTGGCGCGGCACCGGGTCGTAGTCGGCCAGCAGGAGGCTCCGCGCAGCGGGGGTGGGTTCCTGGTCCTGGCCCTGGCCTTGGTCCGTGAGGAGGTCGGCCAGCTCCCACCAGACGCCGGTGCCGGGCTGTCCGGCGTCGGCGGTGCGGACCAGGTCCGCGCGGACAGGCACCGTGAGGCGGGCGGCCAGCGCCCCGCCGAGCAGCGCGGTCACCGGGGCGCGAGCGGTGTCGAAAGCACCGAGCGGCTCGGTCGCCGGGACGGGGCCGCCGTCGAGCGCGCCGAGCAGGTCGGGGGCGTCCCGCGGGTCCTCGGGTAGGACGTGGGTGGTTACCCGGCCCAGGCGGGCCACCCGTTCGCCCGGTTCCGGTTCGCCGAACAGCAGGGCGACGCCCCGGCTCGCGGACGGCACGGTGACCGGCAGCCCCGGGTCGTACGGCAGTGTGTCCTGCTCGACCACCAGCAGCAGGGCCCGCCGCAGGCCGCCGGTCTCGGCATAGCCGTGGATCAGCCGGCAGGCGGTGAACGCCGCGGCGCTGCCCTGGTCGCTGACTGCGAACGCCATCGGCGCACCGGGGCAGACATGGCTCAGGTAGGTGGTCGTGGCCCGGCCCGGGGTGATGTCCGGCACCGCGTAGGCCAGCACCAGCAGGTCCACCGACTCGCCCGCGGGGACGGCGAGCCGGATCAGCGCCTCGGCCATCTCCCCGTAGGACTGCCCGCCGCCGCGTTCCAGCGCGCCCGGCTCCAGGCCGAGCCGGTACGGGCGCAGCAGGTCGGTCAGGTAGGTCCGCAGCCGTTCGGTGTGGACCGGGTCGGCGGCCAGTGCCGCCGGGCCGGGGAACGCCAGCCGGACCGCGCGGCGGATGCCCCAGTCGGCTGAGGGCCCGTCACCGGCGGCGCGGGGCACGAAGGTACGCATCGGCGGTCAGGCCTCCGGGAGCAGGTTCCCGGCGACGTAGTCGGCCAGGGTGCCGACCGTGCCGAAGTCGTCGCGGCCGAGGTCCTCGACGCTGATCTCCAGTTCCAGCCGCTCCTCCAGCTCCAGGACGAGTTCCAGACCGGTGGTCGAGCTCATCCCGAGCGCCTCCATCAGCGTGGTGTCGGCGGTGGCGCCGGTCACCTCGCGCTTGAGGACGTGCGGGAGCAGGCCGCAGATGCTGTCGACCAGCCGGTCCCGCAGCGCCGGGTCGATCGCGGTCGGGGCGGTGGTGGTGTCCAGCTCCGTCATCGTGGGTCCTTAGATGGGTGTGGTGGGGTGAGGAGGGGGTCAGTGCCGGAAGACCATGGCCGAGAAGGTGGCGCCGCGCCCGGCGCCGGCCGCGGCCATCAGATAGGGCTCGCCCGGCCGCAGCAGCCCCCGTTCCAGCGCGGTGCGGTAGTTGACGAAGCTGTCGGCGCAGAAGACGTGCCCGAGCGCGGTCACGTTGTCCAGCACCACCCGCTCGCGCGGGTAGTCGAGTTGGCGGCAGACCTGGTGCCAGGCGACGTTGTTGACGTTGTGCGGGATGATCAGGCCGATCTCGCCCACGGTCAGCCCGGCCCGTTCGACCGCGGCGGTGATCGCCCCGGTCAGCGCGTCGGAGTAGATCCGCTGGAACTCCAGCGCGACTTCCTCCTCGTCCGTGTCGAACTCGCCCCGGAGGTCCGTGGCGTAGGAGAGCAGCCGGTCGCGCTCGCCGGTCGGGGCGACCAGGCAGGCCGACGCCCCCTCGCCGAAGAAGGAGGTGTCGGGGACGAGTTGGGCCTCGCCGGTGAACGCCTTCTCCCCGGCCAGGACCAGGGCCAGGGCGTCCGGGTCGGCGTCCGCGTCGAGCAGCCGTCCGGCCGCGTCCACGGCCAGCAGCCCGGAGGCGCAGGCGTGGTGGCCGACGGCGAACACCACCGCCCGGTCCAGGCCCAGCTCCTGGCAGAGCAGGCGCACCGGGTTGTGCGGGTAGGGCACCACGGTCGGGAAGGTCCGTGCGTGCAGCACGTAGCGGACCCGGTGCTCCTGCCCGCGCAGCGCGCCGAGTCCGGCGACCGCGGCGCGGAGCAGGTCGAGCAGGCTGCCGTCCGGGTCGCGGCCGACCTCGCCGAGCTTGTGGTAGCGACGGAAGATCTTGACCTGCATCGGGGTCAGCCCGAACCGGTCGGCCAGCTCCTCGATCGGCACCCGTCCCGGCGGCACGTACCCGGACACCGCCAGCAGCGCGGTCACCCGACCGCCGTCCCGGCCGGGTCGAGGGCCGCCGCGACCGCGACCGCCTCCATTCCCCGGGCCAGCGCCTCGGTGTCGGCCGGGGAGAGGAAGTGGGTGTCGAGGTGGATCTCGATCAGCAGGCTGCCGGGAGAATCGTCGACGCTCACATAGAGCCGCTCGACCGGGTCCTCGTGCCGCGCGGTCCAGCGGAACACGGTGTCGCCGCGCAGCTTCTCCAGCGCCTGTTGCAGCTCGTCCCCGGCCAGGGCCAGGTCGTCCGGCGAACGCCGGTACATGCCGCGGTCGTTGAAGAAGCAGGCGACGTCGACCTCCTCGCCCCGCTCGGCGGAGACCCGGCCGATCAGCTCGCGCAGCTGCTCCGGGTGGAAGTAGGCGTACTTGTAGGCGGACATGGTGCCGCGCCGGGCCCGTTCCACCACCTGGTCGACTCCGGCGTCCGCCACGTCCAGGACGCACACGCCGGCCTGGGCGACCATGCACACCACCTCGGCCAGGCCGGGCCGGAAGCGGTTGTTGACGACGGGTCGGACCACCACCGGGTTGATCCCGGTGATCCGGTTCAGCGCGACCGCGAACACGGACAGCATCACCGTCGCCATGTCGGCGTCGGTGCGGTCGGCGATGACCGGCAGTGCCGCCCGCAGTGCGGGGGAGCTGAACTCCGCGCTCCAGTGCCGGGGTTCGCGCGGGTCGGCGGAGTCGGGCAGCCGGCGGGCCGGGATCGCCCGGAGCACCTGCTCCCAGTGCCGCAGCGCCTTGTCGTTCTGCCGCCGCCCGGCCGGGGAGTGCTGCCAGCGGGCCTGCTCCAGCTGCTGCATCCCGGTCACCGGCGAGGTGTCCCGCTGCTTCACCTGGCGCAGCATCGTCACCGCGCCGATGGCGTCGGTGACCAGGTGGTCCATGATGGTGACCAGATGGGTCGGCAGGCCGCGCTGCCGCACCACGGCCATCCGGACCGGCCAGTCGGCGGTGTAGTCGAAACCGGTGGCCCGGTAGCGCAGTTCGACCGCCAGCGCGACCTGGTCCGGGTCGGCGTCCCCGGTGTCGCCGGAGTCCTCGGCGTCGTAGACCTCCAGGGCGGTGCGGCCCGAGCCGAACAGCTCCTGGGTGGGCCGCCCGGCGGCGTCGAACCTGAGCCGGGTGCGCATCGAGGGGAAGCGGGTCATCAGGTAGCGCAGTTCCTCCGCCACGTCCGCGACGGTGGTTCCGGCGGCCAGCGGGATCCGGCCGCCGATCGGCAGCGCGCTGTTCTGGCCCGACATCGCGTGCCAGATCTCCCACATCCCCCAGGACATCTCGTCGACGCCCGCGCCGTCCCCGGCGAAGTCGACCGGCACCCGCTCCGCGACCGGGGGGACCGGGACCGGCCCGGTGTCCTGGCCCGCCATGTCAGACCGCCGCCGTCTGGGGTGTTGTCTGGGGTGTCGTCTGGTCCGTCGTCATCCGGGCCCGGTGCCGTTGCCGCATCAGGAACTTGCGGACCTTGCCGGTCGGGCCGGTGATCAGCTCCTCCTCGGAGATGACCACCACCCGGCGCAGCGTCGCCGCGGCGGCCTCGGTCAGCGCGGCGCGGACCGGGGCGGTCCGGTCGGCGTCCGGGTCGGCGTCGGCGTGCAGGGCCAGCAGGACGTCGGTGACCACCCGTCCGTCGACCTCCAGCGACACCACCGTGCAGTCGTGCACGTCCGGGCAGCCCGCCAGGATGCGTTCCTCGGACATGGCGGTGTAGAGCCACTCGCCGCCGCCGAGGTCGACCGCGTCGACCGCCCGGTCCACGTGGAAGTAGTAGCCCTCCTCGTCCCGGTACATCAGGTCGCCGGTCAGGTAGTAGCCGTTCAGCCGGTTGCGGTAGGTGGCGACCGAGTCGTTCCAGTAGCCGGGGGCCAGCGTCGGGGCCTTCAGGCCGAAGTGGCCGACCTGGCCGACCGGGACCTCCCGGCCGGTGCCGACGTCCAGCAGCGCGACCTCGGCGAAGCCGTGCGGGACGCCGACGCAGCGGCCGTAGCGCTCGGTGTGGCCGCTGTGGGTGATGTGGAACGCGGAGTGGCCCATCTCGGTGGAGCCGAGGCCGTCCACGAAGCTGGACCCGGGGATCCGCCGGACCCCCTCGCGGGTGACCGTCTCCTGGGAGCCGGCCGCGACCAGGTGCCGGATGTGCGGCTCGTGGGCGCAGTCGCCGGTGTTGAACCACAGCGCCACCGAGCCCAGGTCACGGCTGCTCAGATCGTGCCGGGCCAGCTGGGTCCAGGTGGCGGCGAAGCCGAACACCCCGGTCGGCCGCCAGCGCTCGATCGCGTCCACCACCGCCGTGCCGTCGTTCTGGGTGGACAGGAACAGCAGCTCGCTGCGGTTGCACAGGGACATGTTGAGCGCCGAGATGCCGGCCGCGTGCGCGGCGGGCAGCGCGCTGAGGATCCGGGCCGCGCCCCGGGCCCGCGGCGCGGCCAGCCGGAACAGCCGCATGGCGGCGAACAGGCTGCTGTGCGAGTGCACCACCGCGGTCGGCATCCGGGTGGTGCCGGAGGAGTGGGTGATCGCGATCGGATCGTCGGCGTGGTGCCGGTACGGCTCCGGGGCCTGGGCCGGGTCGCCGGTGCCGGGCGCGGCGGCGTCGGCGTGCAGGGCCAGGCCGAGGTCCTGCCCGGCCAGCAGCTCCCGGTGCGCCGGGTCGGTGAGCACGGCGGTGCCGCGCAACCGCCGGAGGTACTCGGCCGCGATGTCGCCGGGGATGTACTGGTTCATCAGCGCCGGGATCGCGCCCAGCCAGGCCAGCGCCAGGAAGTTCAGCAGGCAGTCGGCCGAGCTGGAGACGTAGAGGGCGACCGGGTCGCGCGGGCCGACGCCCTGCTGGTGCCACCAGGCAGCCCGAGCCGCCACCCGCTCCCGGAGCTGACCCAGGGTCAGCCCCTGCCAGGCCGGGTGGCCGTCCACCGGGACGTCGAAACAGACCCCGGGGCCGTCAGGGTCGGCCTCGTGCGCGAACAGCCTGGGCAGCACGTTGCCCGCGCCGAGATCCGGGTCGGCGGCCAGTCTCGCTCTGATGTTGGTGCTGGTCACAGCGCTCTCCTTAGTCTCCCCAGGCCTCATCCGGCCCTGACCGTCTTCTCCACCGCGGCCCGCAACTGGGCCCGGGTGGGCTGGCAGGCGAGGTCCAGCTCCCGGGCGAACGGCAGCACCGCGCCGTCCGGCCGGGTGACCCGTCGCGGCGGCGCGGTCAGCCGCATCTCCTCGGCCGCGGTGGCGAGGATCTCCGCGCCGATGCCGCAGGACCGGTTGGAGTCGTCCACCACCACCAGCCGCCCGGTCCGCTCCAGCGACGCGGCCAGGCCGGACCAGTCGAACGGGTACAGCGTGCGCGGGTCGAAGACCTCGACCGAGATCGACCCGGACAGCTCCTCGGCCACCGCCAGCGCGTCCTGGACCAGGTGCCCGACCGCGACCACGGTGACGTCGGCGCCGGTGCGATGCACCCGGCCGACCCCGAGCGGCACCGGCGCCAGCTCGGCGAAGTCGAGGTCCTCGCGCAGGCCGAGCGCGGCGTTGGGGGCGAAGACCACCACCGGGTCGTCGTCCCGGATCGCCGTCGCCAGCAGCCCGTACGCGTCCGCCGCGGTGGCCGGGACCGCGGTCTTCACGCCGACGTGCGCGAACAGGCTGTACGGGTGGTCCGAGTGCTGTCCGGCCCAGCTGTCCCGGGAGCCGGAGCCGGGCAGCAGATAGGTCACCGGTACCCGGGTCTGACCCCCCGTCATCAGCGAGAACTTGTGCGCCTGGTTGGCGATCTGCTCGAACACCAGGAACAGCAGTGCCGGGATCTGGAACTCGATCAGCGGGCGCAGCCCGGCCATCGCCGCCCCGGTGGCGAAGCTGGTGAAGGCCTGCTCGGAGATCGGGGTGTCGACGATCCGCTCCGGGCCGAACCGGCGCAGCAGCCCGGCGGTGGCGTGGGTGACGGCCACGCCGACGTCCTCGCCGAACACGCAGACGGCGGGGTCGCGTTCCATCTCGTCGCCGATGGCCCGGTTCAGCGCCTTGAGGTAGGAGAGGTTCGGCATCAGAGCGCCCCCGCCCTGGCCCGCATCCCGGTGGCGTAGAGGTGGTCCAGCGCGGTGGCCGGGTCGGGGTGCGGGCCCGCCTCGGCGAACCGCACCGCGTCGTCCAGCAGCGCCGCGGTCTCCGCGTCGATCCGGGCCCGCCGCTCGACCGGGATCCGGGCGCCCTGGATCTCCAGCGGGTCGCGGGCGCGTCCCGCGGCGACCTCCTGCTCGGTGCGGTAGCGCGGGCGGGCGGTGTGCTCCCAGGTGTGGTGCGCGTCGAAGCGGTAGGTGGCGCACTCCAGCAGTGTCGGGCCCGCGCCGGACCTGGCCCGGAGCACCGCCTCGGCGGTCGCGGCGTACACCGCCTCCGGGTCGGCCCCGTCCACCGCGGCGGCCGGGATGCCGAAGGCCTCGGCCCGGCCCAGGATGCTGCCGGCCACCGTGTCGGCGGTCCGCATCGAGGTGGCGAAGCCGTTGTTCTCGCAGACCAGGACGACCGGGACGCGCCACAGCGCGGCCAGGTTGAAGGTCTCCAGCACCACGCCCTGGCTGACCGCGCCGTCGCCGAAGTAGGCCAGCGCGACCCGGTCCGAGCCGCCGCGGCGGAACGCCCAGGCCGCGCCCGCCGCGATCGGCACCGCGGCGCCGACGATCGCGTCCGCGCCGAGTACCCCCACGCCGAAGTCGGCGGCGTGCATCGAGCCGCCCCGGCCCTGGTTCAACCCGGTGCTGCGGCCCGCCAGTTCGGCCATCATCCGGGCCGGGTCGGCGCCCTTGGCAAGGACGTGGCCGTGGCCGCGGTGGGTGCTGGTGACCACGTCGTCGCGGCGCAGCGCGGCGCAGCTGCCCGCGGCGACGGCCTCCTGCCCGGTGTACGGGTGGATGCCGCCACGGATCACCCCGGAGCGGACCAGCTCGACCGCCCGCTGCTCGAAGCCGCGGATCAGCGCCACCGTCCGGTACAGCTCCGCCGGGTCGGGTGTCGGCTCAGCCATGGTCGGCCGACCGCTCGGACCGCCAGAGCACCGGGCAGAACTCCGGGTCCGCGTAGTCGGGTCGGCCGTCCGGCAGCCGCCGGACCAGCACGTCGTGGTTGTAGGCGGCGGCGGTGCCGTCGCTCAGCTCGAAGCCGCGGTACGCGTTGCCGCCGTCCTGCAGGTGCAGCGACACCGCCCGGCGCGGCCGGTCACTGCGGTTGGGGCCGCTGCCGTGGTAGGTCAGGCAGTGGTGGAAGCTCATGCAGCCCTTGGGGATGACCAGCGGCAGCTTGCGGATCTCGGCCCCGTTGAAGGCGGCGTTCTCGGCCAGCACCCGTTCCAGGTCGGCGCGGTCGCGCTGGGCGAAGTGCCGGGTGACCGAGTCGTCCCGGCCGGTCTCCTTCCAGCGGTGGCTGCCGTCCACGACGGTGAGGGTGCCCATCTCCTGGTCGCAGTCGTGGAACGGGATGAACGCGGTCAGCATCCGCTCCGAGGTCGAGGTGGACCAGTAGTGCTTGTCGAAGTGCCAGGGCACGATGTTGCTCGGCTCGCCGGCCACGGCCGGTTTGAGGATCAGCGTCGACTGGAACACCCGGATCTCCTCGGCCTCGGCCAGCCGCGCCGCCACCGCGCCGATCAGCGGCTTGCACAGGATCCGGGCGATCGGGTCGCTCTCGTAGTGGACGTAGTCGTTGTGCCGCTGGACCGGCCCGTCCGACGGCTGCCAGGCGGCCAGCCGGGGTGGGCGCACCGGCAGGGTCCGGCTGCGCTCCCCGGCGTAGTAGCGCTCGCTCGCGGCGGCCAGCCGGTCCACCTCGTCGTCGGTGAGCAGCGGGCCGGACAGGTACCAGCCGTGTTCGGCGTAGAAGGCGACGTCGTCGTCGCTCGGCAGCAGCGCCCGCTCCTGCTCGGTCAGCTCCGTGGTCACAGCGCCCCCTCGGCGGTGGTCTGCCGCACGGTGGCGAGCTCGCGCTCCTTGGCCTCGTACAGGGCGGGGATGTTGCTGGTGCCGAAGGTACGGGCGCCGTGACGCTCGATCAGCTCCCAGAAGAAGGTCCGCCGGACGTGCAGCGACTTGGCGAAGATCTGGTACATCTGGCCCCAGTGGTCCCGGTCGACCAGGATGCCGCGCGGCCGGAGCCGGTCCACCGGGAGGTCGACCGCGCCGAGCCGCCCGTCCAGCGAGCTGTAGTAGGTGTCCGGGGTGAACGCGAAGCCGATGCCCCGCTCCGCCATGCTGTCCACCGCGGCCACGATGTCGCCGCTGCTCAGCGCCAGGTGCTGGACGCCGGGGCCGTCGTGCCAGGCCAGGAAGTCGTCGATCTGGCCGGGGGAGCGGCTCAGGTCCGGCTGGATCAGGGTCAGCGTGACCCCGCCGCCGGGGCTCTGCACCACCTGCGAGAACATCCCCTGCTCGCCGACCTCGATGTACTCCTCGAAGATCAGGTCGAAGCCGAAGGCCTTGCGGTAGTAGTGCGTGACGGTCTCCAACTGCCCGTCGGGGACGCAGACCGCGGCGTGGTCGATGGTCCGCAGCAGGTCCGGGGTGGTCGGCGGCGGGACGTCCAGCATCTCGATCGCGCCGGGCAGGAACTCCGCGTCCGAGCCGTGCCGTTCGACCAGCCGGTGCACCACGTCGCCGAAGCCGGAGACGGTGGCGGTGACCACGGTGGCGTCGCCGCCCCGGTGCACCCGGGGCTCCTCGACCGGGGTCGCGCCGCCGCTCACCGACCGGGCGTAGCCGGCCGCGGCGTCCGAGGTGCCGAAGGCGATCACGGCCACGCCGTCGCCGTGCCGGGCCACGTACTCCACGGCCGGGTGGTCCGGCAGAAGTCCGGAGGTCAGCAGCACCCGGCAGTCGCCCTGGCCCAGCAGCAGGCTGCGCTGCCCGGCCAGCCCGGTCTCCGGGCCGCCCTGCCCGTAGAGGCGGAAGCCGAACGCCGAGCACAGCAGGTACGCCGCCTGGCGGGCGTCACCCACGTAGAACTCGACATGATCGACGCCGAGGTAGTCCATGGCCGTTCCCTTCTCTCTCACTCGGTGCCGTCAGACCGTCCGGGACAGCCGGGTACTCGGCTGGCCGTAGACGAGGCTGATGTTGTGGCCGCCGAACCCGAACGAGTTCGACATGACGTGGCTGATGCCGGGGGCGGGCCGCGGCTCCTTGCTGATGTGGTCCAACGCGCAGGCCGGGTCCGGGTCGTCCAGGTTGTGGGTCGGCGGCAGCAGCCCGCGCCGCAGCGCCAGCACCGAGACCGCCGACTCGACCACCCCGGACGCGCCGAGCATGTGGCCGGTGACCGCCTTGGTGGCGCTGACCGGGGGCGGCCGGTCGCCGAAGGCGGCGCGGATCGCCACCGACTCGGCCAGGTCGCCGAGCTTGGTGCTGGTCCCGTGTGCGTTGACGTAGCCGACGTCGTCCGGGCCGATCCCGGCGTCGGCCAGGGCCCGGCGCATGCAGGCGGCGGCGCCCGCGCCGTCCGGGTGCGGGGTGGTCGGGTGGTGCGCGTCGTTGGTGGCGCCCCAGCCGCGCACGTCGGCGTACCCGGCCGCGCCGCGCGCGTCCGCGTGCTCGGCGCGCTCCAGCACCAGCACCCCGGCGCCCTCGCCCAGCACCAGGCCGTTCCTGCGGCGGTCGAACGGACGGCTGGCCGCGGTCGGGTCGTCGGCCCAACCCCGGGCCAGCGCACGGGCGTTGCCGAAGGTGTCGGCCAGCGTCGGGAACAGCGGGGCCTCGCTGCAGCCGCAGACCACCACATCGGCCTCGTCGGCGCGCAGCAGCCGCAGGCCCTCCCCGACCGACTGGGCCCCGGCCGCGCAGGCGGTGCCGATGGAGGAGCTGTAGCCGCGGATGCCGTACCGGATGGCGACCCGGGCCGCGCCCATGTTGGGCAGCATCCCGGGCAGCAGGTAGGGGCTGACGCCCAGTCGGCCGCGCTGGGTCCTGACCACCACCTGTGCCTCCAGGGTGGCCAGGCCGCCGGTCCCGGACAGGATCACGCCGATCCGGTAGGGGTCGACGTCCCGGCCGACCTCGATCCCGGCGTCGGCCAGCGCGTCGGCCGCGGCCCGCAGCGCCATCACGATGTACCGGTCCACCACCCGGGTCTCCGGGCCGGGCAGCACCGACTCCGGGTCGATCGGCGGCGCGAACCCGGCCACGTCCAGCGATCCGGCCAGCGGCCCGTCGGCGGGCGGCCGGACCAGCCCGGACCTGCCCCCGCACATCGCCGCGGTCACCTCGGCGGCGGTCCAGCCCACCGGGGTCACCAGGCCCATTCCGCTGACCACGACGTCCGCGCGTCGGTTCTGGGTCACCACTGCTCCCCCTCGTTGTCGGCCGCGTCGCCGGAGCGCAGCAGGACGGCGTCGGCGCGGTCGCGCCCGCCGGGGACGGCGGCCTGGTCGACCCGGATCAGCAGCGCCTGGTCGGCGTCGCCGTCCGCGAGCAGCAGTTCCGCCACGGCCAGTCCGCCGTCGGTGTCGCCGACGCTGACCACCGGTCCGGTCAGCCGCCACAGCGCGGCGATGTGGCCGGCCACCGCGTTGGGCACGGCCTGGAAGAACAGCAGCGGGCCGACCCGTCCGCCGCCGTCCACCGCCTCGGCCACGTGCACCGCCCCGGTCAGGTCGCCCAGCGGGCTGACCATGACCACGGCGGTGACCGGGGGTTCCCCGGGGTCCGGCTCCGGGGCCGGCCCCCGGGAGAGGCAGCGGCGGGCCGCCTCGGCGGCGAGCGGGCTGAACGAGGACAGCACGAATCCGGCGATCTGCGGCGGCTGCCGGTCCGCCGCGGACTCCGGCCAGGCCGCCACGGCGAGCACCCGCAGCCCGGCCGCCGCGGCCCGTGCGGCGGTGGCCGGGACGCCGGTGGCCGCGTTCACGGGGCGCCGACCAGGATCGCGGTGTTCGCCCCGCCGAAGGCCGTGGTCAGGCTCAGCCCGTGGTCGGCGCTGCTGCCCGCGGCCTGATCGAGGACCAGATTCAGCGGACAGGTCGGGTCAGGGCCCAGGTAGCCCGCGTTGACCGGGAGCTTCCCGGCCCGCAGCGCGGCCATGGTGACCACCACTTCCAGCAGTGCCCCCGCCTCCAGCGCCTGGCCGTGCACCGACTTGGTCGAGCTGACCGGCACGCCCGCCGCAGCCCCGCCGAGCGCCCGGTGCAGCGCGGCCGACTCGGCGGTGTCGCTGAGCGGTGCGCCGGAGCCGTGCGCGTTGACGTAGCCGACCTGCTCCGGCCGCAGCCCGGCGCGGTGCAGCGCGTCGGTGATCGCGCGGGCGAGCCCGGCGCCGTCCGGCCGGGGCTTGACCACGTGGTAGGCGTCGCCGGCCCGGCCCCAGCCGGACAGCCGGGCCAGCGGCTCGGCCCGGCGCAGCCGGGCCGCCGCGGCGGACTCGACCAGCACCGCCACCACGCCGTCGCCCAGCAGCAGCCCGCCGCGCCCGGTGCTGAACGGGCGCACCCGGCCGTCCTTGGCCAGCGCCCGTCCGGCGTCGAAGACGGCGAACTGGTCGGCCTCGACCAGGTAGCCGGCCGCGACCACGATCCGGTCGGCCTGCCCCCGGGCGACCGTCGCGGCGGCGTCGGCCAGCGCGGTGCTGGACGCCACACAGGCCGAGGTGTAGACCCGGACCGCCGCGGAGAGCCCGCCGCGCCGGGCCACCGCCCGGCCGAAGGCGTCCGCGCCGTGGGCGGCGCGGTCCTCGGCGGCGGCCCTCGGCAGATCCGGGTCGCCGTGCACGGCGAGGTGCAGCGGGCAGTCGCCGCGCCGGGCCGCGGACAGCCCGGCCCGGTCGCAGGCCCGGTCGATCATCCGGACCAGCTCGTCGGCCAGCACCGGCGATCCGGGCAGCGTGGCAGCCTGCCCGACCCGTCGGCCGCTGACGTCGAACCGGGTGACCGGGCCGAACGCCGGGGCCCCGTCCAGCGCCGCGGACAGCAATGGGTCGATACCGGGCCCGAAGGCGCTGAGTACGGCCGCGCCGGTGACCACGACGTCGTCGGGCCCGCGGCGGACGGTCGGCCTCACCTCGGTTCCGGCTGCTCGCCGAGCACCCGCAGCACACCGGACACGGTGGTCATCCTGGCCAGCGTGTCGTCGTCGAAGCCGTTGCCGTAGCGCTGCTCCAACTGGTGTACCAGCCACGCCAGTTCCATGGAGTCGATGCCCTCGGGGACCTGCTCGGGGCTGCGGTCGCCGAAGGCGGCCAGCATCGCGATGACGTCGTCGCGTCGGACGTCCGACACGCTCAGTGGCCCGCGGCGGGCGTGGACAGGATCCGGGCGGCCACCGCCGCACCGAACTCGCCGACGGTCATCGTGCCCAACTGCTCCGCCTCGTCGTCGTCGAATCTGACGCCGAAGCGCTCCTCGACCCTGACCCCCAGTTCGGCCAGCGAGAGCGACTCCAGGTCGGCCCCGGCCGGGCCGAGCGGGGTGTCGTCGTCGACGCCGACGACGCTGTAGTTCATCTCGCTGAGCGACGCGAGCACGAACGCGCGGATTTCCTCGGTGGACATCTCAGTGGACATCGCGGGGGCTCCCTTTCCGATGGGCCGGTTCTTGGACGGACGGGTGGTGCGGCCCCTGGCCCGCGTCCCGGAGCACGGCCCGGTCCCGGACCAGCTTTCCGGTGGCGGTGCGCGGCAGCCGGTCGACCACGTGCAGCAGGCGGGGCCGCTTGTAGGCGGCGAGGCGCTCGGTCAGTCCGGCCTCGACCCGGGCCGCGCCGCCCGGGTCGCGCAGCACCACGTAGGCCTCGATCGAGGTGCCGAAGACCACCACGGCCGCGTCCACCTCGGGCAGCGCGGCCAGGGTGTGCTCGACCTCGGTGAGGTCGACCTTGAGGCCGCCGATCGACACCTGGGAGTCGCGCCGGCCCAGCACCCGGACCAGGCCGGTGTCCGGGTCGACGGTGCCGCCGTCCCTGGTGTGCAGCCAGCCGTCGGACCAGCGGGCCGGGTCGTCGGCGCCGAGGTAGGGCGACTGCTCACGGGCGATCAGCAGTTCGCCGTCGGCCTCGCGCAGGGTCAGGCCGGGGGCCGGGGTCAGCTCGGGGCGGTCCTTGCCGAACAGGTCGGTGGCGATGACGCCGACCTCGGTCATCCCGTACATGCTGCCGAGCCGGATGCCGTAGTGGTCCACGAAGGCGTCGTGCACCTGGGCCCGGACCAGCTCGCCGCCGGTGGTCATGCCGGTGAGCTGGGGCAGCCGCGGCGGTTCGGCGACCCAGGTGAGCAGCTCGATGTGGAACGGCACCCCGAGCAGGGTGGTCGGCTCGGGTCCTGCGGCCACGGTGGCGAGGATGCCCTCGGCGGTGGGCCGCCGCGGCACCGCCAGCAGCACCCCGGCGTGCAGTGCGTGCAGCAGGCCGCCGACCAGGCCGAGCACGTGCACCATCGAGGCCATCGAGACGATCCGCTCGCCGGCCCGGGGCACCCCGTCGATCCGCGCGTAGCGGCCGAGTTCGGCGACCAGGTCGGCCGCGGTGCGTCCGATCACCTTGGACGGGCCGGTCGAGCCCGAGCTGAGCTGGACCACCGCGTGGCTGGTCGCGGCCGGTCGGCCGGGCCGGGCGGTGACGTGTTCCCGCAGCTCGTAGAACCCGCGGGCAGGCCCCTCGGGGAGCGGCCCGGCGGACACCACCACCTGCGGCTCCAGCCGGGCCAGCGCCCGGTCGGTCTCGTACCGGGTGAGCCGGTGGTCCAGCAGCGCGGCCTGGGCGCCGATCCGCCAGGCCGCCAGCAGGTTGGCGACCAGGGCGAGCGAGGGGGCCAGGCACAGCGCGACCGAGCCGCCCCGGCGCAGCCCCGCCGCCGAGAGCTCGGCCTGACGCTCCGTCACCAGGCGGCGTAACGTGTCCCTGCTGACCGGTTCGTCGAAGTACAGGCACGGTTCGGGGCCGATGCCCCGCAACAGGATTTCGTCCACCCAGGAGGGGTCCAGCGGCGGTGGGCCGGTGTCCTCCGGCGGAGTCGTGGCAGCAGCCTCCATGATGAACCAGAACCTCTTCCCGGTGCATGATCAATAGAGCTGACTGAATTCCCACGCCGAACTGTCAACTCTGAATTGTCTGCTGTCAAGCCCCCGCCGCTGCAGCCGCCTTTTCCGGAACCGAGCGGCGATCAATGCGCCGTCGAAGGTCCTTTTTTTCATGCATTGACGTGAGAACGCTCTCCGGCTAGTGTGACGGCCGGTTGGCCAACTGCCGTGATCCGGCTATGAGTTGCCATTCCCGAACTACTTGTCAGTAACCCTCACCGCCGCAGCTTCGGCGGTTCCCTTTCACGGTACGGCTGCTCCAATGCAGCCGATTTTTCGCGTGCTTCTCGGCTTGGAAGTTTCATTCTTTTCGAGGATTGGCCAGCTGTGGAACCAGGGATCGGCTCCGGCTTGAACACGGCCGTGGAGCGTTACTACGACATCACCCTCGACCTGTACGAGGACCTGTGGGGCGAGCACGTCCACCACGGGTTCTGGGACCCGGGCGAGGCCCCCGGGCTCAACGGCGCGGACCGGCACGCCGCCACCGACCGGCTGGTCCGCGAACTGGTGGACTTCGCCGAGGTCCCCGCCGGGTCGAAGGTCCTCGACGTGGGCTGCGGCATCGGCGGCCCCGCGCTGCACCTGGCCGGCCCCCTGGGCTGCACCGTCGAAGGGGTCACCCTGAGCGCCCTGCAGGCCGCCCGCGCCAATGAGAAGGCGCAGGCCGCAGGAGTCGCCGACCGGGCCAGGTTCCACCAGTTGGACGCCCTCAGCACCGGCTACCCGGACCAGGCCTTCGACGTGGTCTGGGCGGTGGAGAGCCTGATGCACCTCCCGGACCGGCCCGCCTTCTTCGCCGAGGCACTGCGGATGCTGCGCCCAGGAGGCACCCTCGCGGTCGCCACCTGGTCCGTACGGGACGGCGAACTCGACGCCGACGAGCAGGAGTTGGTCCGCCAGGTGCTGCAGCACCAGGTGATGCCCGACTTCTCCTCGCTGGAGGAGCACGTCCGGCAGGCCGGCGCGGCCGGCTTCACCGGCGTCGCCGCGGTCGACTGGAGCAAGGAGGTCGCCAACTCCTGGGACCCCGGCTTCGCACAGATCCAGCAGTACGAGCGCGGCCCCTCGGTGATGCGCGACCTGGCCCGCGAACGCGGCGTGGACGTGCTCGGCTTCTTCCACGCCGGGCCGCTGATGAAGAAGGGCTTCGACACCGGGGTCATCACCTACGGCGCGCTGCGCGCCACCAGGCCCGGGTCATGAGCGGCCCGGACGCCGGTACCGCCCCGGACGCCCCGGACGCCGGTGAGGCCGGTGAGGCCGCGCTGCGCCACCGGATCTGCGAACTGCTGCGGGACGTCGTCGACGAGGACGCCGCCTGGCTGGACGCCATCGGACCCGGCACCCGGATCGACGGCGAACTGCTGGTGGAGAGCCACGAGCTGGCCGCCTGGAGCCTGGCGCTGCGTCAGCACTACGGCGACCGGGTCGACCTGGTCGAGCACGTCGCCGGGCTCGACATCGACCAGATCATCGAGCTGACCGTCGCCGACGTGGCCGCCTACGTCGCCGCCCGGCGCGGCGCGGCGCCGTCGCCCGCGGTCGGTGACTGATGGGGCGCTACCTCTTCGTCTCGCTGCCGTTGACCGGGCACGTCAACCCGATGGCGGCGGTGGCCGGGGACCTGGGCCGGCGCGGGCACCAGGTGCTGTGGGCCGGCTCGGAGAGCTTCCTGAGACCGGTGCTCGGCCCCGACGCCGCGATCGCCCCGATCCCGCTGCGGGCCCACCGCGGCCAGGCCGACCGGGGCATGGCCGCGGCCAAGTCGCGCTGGGACGGCTACATCGTCCCGCACGCCAGGACCACCCTGCCCGGCATCGAGCGCGCGGTCGCCGACTTCCGCCCCGACGTCCTGGTGGTGGACCAGCACGCGGTCGCCGGAGCGGTCGCCGCACACCGGGCCGGACTGCCCTGGGCAAGCATGGCCCCGACCACCATGGAGCTGACCCGGCCCTACCGGAGCGCCGTGCCCAGGGTCGAGGCCTGGATCCAGCAGCGGATGGCCGCGATCTGGACCGCCGCCGGCATGCCCGGCGAACCACCGCACGACCTGCGCTTCTCGCCGCACCTGCTGATCGCCTTCACCGGACACGCCCTGACCGGCCCGCTGGACTGGCCCGACAACGCCGTCCTGGTCGGCCCGGCACTGGCCCCGCGCCCCCCGGACACCGCCTTCCCCTGGGACTGGCTGGACCCGGCCCGGCGGCACGTGCTGGTCACCGTGGGCACCCTGTCGCTCGACCTGGCCGCGGAGTTCCACGCCCGGGTGGTCGAGGCGCTGCGCCCGCTCGGCGACAGCGTCCAGGCGATCGTGGTGGCGCCGGACGGCACCGTCCCCGACCCGCCCGAGCACGTCCTGGTCCGCACCCGGGCGCCGGTACTGGAACTGATGCCCCGACTGGACGCGGTGGTCAGCCACGGCGGCCTGAACACGGTCTGCGAGGCACTGGCCCACGGCGTGCCGCTGCTGGTCGCGCCGATCAAGGGGGACCAGCCGATCAACGCCGCCCAGGTGGTGGCGGCCGGGGCGGGCCGCCGGGTCCGGTTCGCCAGTGTGCGGCCCAAACCACTGCGCGAGGACCTGCTCGCCGTGCTCGACGACCCCTCCTACCGCGCCGCGGCACAGCGGGTGGCCGCGTCCTTCGCCGCGGCGGGCGGCGCACCGGCCGCCGCCCTGCACCTAGAGAGAATGGGAAACCCCCACACGTGAACACGCTCCGCGACACCTGGCTGGTGTTCCAGCGGCACATGCTGCTGATGATCAGGTCACCGCTCTCGATCGTGCTGGGCGTGGCCCAACCGGTCGTCTACCTGGCCCTGTTCGCGCCGCTGCTGAAACCCGCGCTGGCCTCCATGGGGGCCGGCTCGATGACCGACGCCTACCGGATCTACGTCCCCGGCATGCTGGTCGCGCTGGCCCTCGGCGGCGGCCTCTACGTCGGCTTCGGGCTGCTCGCCGAACTCGCCTCCGGGGTGATCGAGCGGGCCCGGGTCACCCCGATCAGCAGGGTCGCGCTGCTGCTCGGACGCTCGCTGCGGGACGTGGTCACGCTGGTGATCCAGGCGGCCATCATCATCCTGCTGGCGATGCCGCTCGGCCTGTTCGTCCGGATCCAGGACCTGCTGCTCGGCTATGTGCTGCTGGCGCTGATCACCCTGGCCAGCTCCTCCCTCTCGTACGGGATCGCGCTCAAGATCAGCAACCCCAATGTGCTGGGCCAGGTGGTCAACAACGTGGCGCAGCCGCTGATGCTGCTGTCCGGCACGCTGCTGCCGCTGGCGCTGGCGCCGCTGTGGCTGCGCCGGGTGTCCGACTGGAACCCCTTCAGCTGGGCCGTGGTCGGGATGCGGGCGCTGTTCGCCGGGCACCCGGACGACTCCTCGGTCTGGCAGAGCATCGTGATCCTGGCCGGCGTGGCGCTGCTGGCGCTGGCCTGGTCGTCCCGGCTGTTCGCCCGCTCCGTCCGCTGACCCCCTCCCTCACCCGACAAGGACGTTCTGATGATCGAGACCAGCGGACTGCGGAAGTCCTTCCAGACCGGGCGCCGCCGGAAGACCGCCACCGTGGACGCGGTGGCGGGCCTGGACCTGACCGTGGCCGAGGGCGAGATCTTCGGCTTCCTCGGCCCCAACGGCGCGGGCAAGACCACCACCCTGCGGATGCTGGCCACCCTGCTGCCGCCGGACGGCGGCGAGGCCGTCATCGCCGGGCACAACCTGCGCACCGAGCAGGCCGCGGTCCGCCGCAGCATCGGCTACATCGCCCAGGGCGGCGGCACCTGGGACGACGTGACGGCCCGTGAGGAACTGGTGATGCAGGCCAGGATGCACCGGATCGGCAAGGCCGAGGCGCTGACCCGGGCCGCCGCCGCCCTGGAGGCCTTCGACCTGACCGAGTACGCCGACCGCAACTGCCGCACCTACAGCGGCGGTCAGCGCCGCCGGGTGGACATCGCGCTCGGCGTGGTGCACCAGCCCAAGGTGCTCTTCCTGGACGAGCCCACCTCCGGGCTGGACCCGCAGAGCCGGGCGCACATGTGGGACGAGATCCGCCGGCTCCGGGCCGAGGGCATGACCGTCTTCCTGACCACGCACTACCTGGACGAGGCGGACGCGCTCTGCGACCGGATCGCCATCATCGATGGCGGCGGGATCGTGGCCGAGGGCACCCCGGACGCGCTCAAGCGGGAGATCGCCGGAGAGGTGGTCACGGTCGGGGTCGCCGACGCCGCCGAGAAAGCCGCCGCTGTGCTGGCCGAACAGGACTGCGTGACCTCCACCGAGCTGCGCGACGACGGCGCGCTGCGGCTGTCGGTGGACCTCGGCGAGACCGCGATGCCGCAGATCATGCGGGCGCTGGCGGACGCCGGGATCGAGCTGGCCACCATCGAACTGCACCGCCCGACACTCGACGACGTGTTCCTCACCAGGACCGGCCGCTCGCTGCGGGAGTCCTGACTGTGAGCCGAGGCACGACCACGAAGGGGACGGACATGGACGAGGGCTGGAGCGTGCGCCGCGCGGTGGTCACCGGCGGCGCCGGGTTCGTCGGATCGCACCTGTGCGACCGGCTGCGCGACGAGGGCGCCGAGGTGGTCTGCGTCGACAACCTGCTGACCGGATCGCTCGACAACCTCGGCGCCCGGCCCGACGACGCCGGGTTCACCCTGGACCGCAGGGACGTCTCCGAGGCGTTCGACGTGCCGGGGCCGGTCGACCTGGTGCTGCACCTCGCCTCGCCCGCCTCGCCGCACGACTACGCCAGGCACCCGATCGAGACGCTCCGGGCCGGCGCCCACGGCACCCTGAACGCCCTGGAGCTGGCCGAGCGCAAGGGCGCCCGCTTCCTGCTCGCCTCCACCTCGGAGGTGTACGGGGACCCGCTGGTGCACCCCCAGGTCGAGTCCTACTGGGGCAACGTCAACCCGGTCGGCCCGCGCAGCCAGTACGACGAGGCCAAGCGCTACGCCGAGGCGCTGACCACCGCCTACCGCGACGCCCGGGGGGTGGACACGGTGATCGTGCGGCTGTTCAACACCTACGGCCCGCGGATGCGCCCCAAGGACGGCCGGGCGGTGCCCACCTTCATCACCCAGGCCCTGGCCGGGGAGCCGATCACGGTCGCCGGGGACGGCGCGCAGACCAGGTCCATCTGCTACGTGGACGACACCGTCAGCGGCATCCTGGCCGCCGCCGCCAGCGGCCACCGCGGGCCGGTCAACCTCGGCAACCCGGTCGAGCTGAGCGTCCTCGACCTGGCCCGGCACGTCCGCGAGCTGTGCGGCTCGGCCTCGCCGATCGTCTTCGTCGAGCGGCCCGGCGACGACCCCAGCCTGCGCCGGCCCGACATCGGCCTGGCCAGGGCGGAGCTGGGATGGCAGCCGGTGGTCGGCTTCGACAAGGGCCTGACCATGACCATCGAGTGGTTCTCCCGGCTCGCCCTCAGCGGTCGCTGACCGCCCCCGCCACGACCGGGTCGGCCGCCTCCGCCAGGGCGGCCGTCTCCATTCCGCGCACCAGGGCCTCGCCGTCGGCCAGCGACAGGCAGTGGGTGTCCATCACAAAGGTGAGGTGCACCGTCCCCGGGGCGTCGTCGACCTGGAGGAACAGCGACTCCAGCGACGGGCTGTCCTGGCCCAGCACCCACCGGAAGCTGCCGGGCCGGGGCGTTCCGTCGGCGGCTCCGGCGGTCGGCTCCGGCCGGACCGCCAGTTGCTGGGCGGCGCCGCGGCGGTCGTTGAAGAAGCAGGCGGTGTCGACCGCGGCGCCGCGGTCGGCGGCCACCCGCAGCCGCAGCCGCTCCATCGCGGCCGGGTCGAAGTAGCCGTGCTTGTAGGCGCTCACCAGCGACTTCTGCGCCTTCCCGACCACCGCGTCGAAGTCCTCCCCGGCCACGTCCAGCACGCAGAGCCCGGCCTGGGCCAGGGTGCAGACCACCTCGGCCAGGCCCGGCCGGAACCGGTTGCCGACGATCGGCCGCAGCACCACCGGCTGGATCCCGGTGACCGCGCTGAGCGACCTGGCGAACAGCGCGAGCAGCACCGTGGACGAGCCGAGCCCGGTGCGCTCGGCGATGGCCAGCACCGCGGGCAGCATCGCCGGGGAGTCGAACTCGCCCTGCCAGTACCGGGGCTGATCAGGCGTCGGCTGAGGGCGGTAGCGGCGCGGATCGACCCCGCGCAGGATGGACTCGTGGTGCCGCAGCGCGGCGGCGTTCTGCCGCTGCCCGGCCGGGGACTGCTGCCAGCGGGCCTGGGCCAGCGGCTGCAGCTCGGGGGCGGGGGCGGCGGTCCTGGCGGCGACCTCGCCCATCATGATCAGGGCGCCGGCGCCGTCGACCGCGAGATGGCTCATCAGCACCACCAGGTGGGTCAGTCTGCCGCGGTGCCGGACCAGGCCCATCCGGACCGGCCAGTCGGTGCTGAAGTCCAGGTCGGCGCCGCGGTAGCGCTCGCTGAGCGCGTCGGCGGCCTTGTCCGGGTCGTCGTCGTCCTCGGCGTCGAGGAGCTCCAGCGCGATCTCGCCGGAACCGCTCACCACCTGGAGCGGGCGGCCGTCCTCGGCGAACCGCAGCCGGGTGCGCAGCGGCGGGTAGCGGCCCATCAGGTAGGCCAGCTCGGCGGTGATGTCCTCGACCGTGGTCTCCGGCGGGAGCGGCTTGACCCCGCCCAGCGGGAACCAGTTCCCGATGGCGGTGATCGTGGACCAGTTCTCGCTCTGGCCCCAGGACAATTCGCCCTCACCGGCGCCGTCGCCCTCGAACGCGACGGTTATCCGCTCGACCGAACCCGTCATTCCGTCAGCCTTCCTGTGTGGCTGCGGGGTCCAGCCCCGGCGGTCCGTCAGATAATAACGTGCGGGACGGCGCCCGGTGGGGTTGTCGGGCATACCTGAGAGGTTCCGGAACCGCGGCCGAGGCGGGGTATCCGGACGGTAATTCGGCCGGAATTAATTGTCATGTCCGCTCTAAATGGGAACGCTTTATTTATGGGGGGATGGAGAGGCGGGGGGATGGGGGGATCGCCGGTCCCTGGATCGGCCGGGCCTTCATCCGGGATTCGTTTCGGGTCACAGTGGTGGAGTAGCGGGCCGGAATTCAGCCCGCGTCGACCCAGGAGGACAGCGCCATGCCCCGCACCCTGCCCGACATCACCGTCCCCGACCTCTCCGGCCGCCTCGCCGTGGTCACCGGCGGCAGCGACGGCATCGGCCTGGGCCTGGCCGGGCGGCTCGCCGCGGCCGGGGCCGAGGTGGTGCTGCCGGTGCGCGACCGCGCCAAGGGCGCCGCCGCGGTCGAGCGGATCAGGGCCGCCGCCCCGGAGGCCCGGGTCTCCCTCCGCGACCTGGACCTCTCCTCGCTGGAGTCGGTCGAGGCCCTCGCCGCGACCCTGGCCGCCGAGGGGCGGCCGATCCACCTGCTGGTCAACAACGCCGGGGTGATGACCCCGCCGGACCGCCGGGAGACCGAGGACGGCTTCGAGCTGCAGTTCGGCACCAACCACCTGGGCCACTTCGCGCTGACCGCGCGGCTGCTGCCGCTGCTGCGGGCCGGTTCGGCCCGGGTGACCTCGCAGACCAGCATCGCCGCCCGCAGCGGCGGCATCCACTGGGACGATCTGGCCTGGCGGGCCAGGTACCGCGGCTCGGCTGCCTACAGCCAGTCCAAGATCGCGGTGCTGCTGTTCGGCCTGGAGCTCGACCGCCGCAGCCGGGCGGCGGGCTGGGGGATCAGCAGCAACGTCGCCCATCCCGGGGTCGCGCCGACCAACCTGCTGGCCGCCCAGCCGGGGATGGGCCGTCAACGGGACACCGCGGGGGTGAAGGTGGTCCGCCGGCTCGCCCGCACCGGGATCCTGGTCAACCAGGTCGAGGGCGGCGTGCTGCCGGCCCTGTACGCGGCGGTGGACCCGGCCGCGCTCGGCGGCAGGTTCTACGGGCCGAAGGGCCCGCTGCACCTGGGCGGGGCGCCGGCCGAGCAGGAGGTCTACCGGCCCGGACGCGACGAGGCCGCCGCCCGCAGGCTGTGGGAGGTCTCCGAGGAGTTGGTGAGCGTTCACTACCCGACACCGACACCGACGCGCTGACCCGGCCCGGGACACCCGGACAGCGGGCCCACTGCCCCAGACTGGACCCGACCAACGCCGCCGTCCCACCTGACACCCCACGTCTGAAACCCGCCTGACACCCCGTCCGAACACCCCGCCGCCTGCCCCCGCAGAGGAACGAGGAGCCGCCGTGCACCTGGGCATCCACTTCGCCAACCACACCCTGCCCGGCGGCGCCCCCGCGCTGGGCGCCACCCTGGCCGCCGCCGCCGAGACCGCCGAACAGGCGGGCTGCGCCTCGTTCACGCTGATGGACCACTGGCTGCAGATGGAGAGCTTCGCCACCGCGCACGACCCGATGCTGGAGGGCTACACCTCGCTGGGCTTCCTGGCCGGGCGCACCCGCCGGCTGCGGCTCGGGCTGCTGGTCACCGGGGTGACCTACCGTCACCCCGCGCTGCTGGCGAAGATCGTGACCACCCTGGACGTGCTGTCCGGCGGCCGGGCCCTGCTCGGCATCGGCGCGGCCTGGTACGAGCGCGAGCACCTGGCCTACGGCGTGCCGTACCCGCCGGTGTCCGAGCGGTTCGAACGGCTGGAGGAGACCCTGCAGATCGTGCGGCAGATGTGGAGCGACGACGAGGGCCCCTACACCGGGCGGCACTACCGGCTCGCCGAGACCATCTGCTCGCCGCGCCCGCTCCAGCAGCCGTACCCGCCGATCGTGATCGGCGGCAGCGGTGAGAAGAAGACGCTGCGGCTGGTGGCCAAGTACGGTGACGCCTGCAACCTGTTCGCCACCTCGCCGGAGGAGGTCGCCCACAAGCTCCGGGTGCTCACCGAGCACTGCGAGCGCGAGGGCCGCGACCCGGCCGCCATCCGGAAGACCATCCTCGGCGGCGGCGACCCGTTCGGCGATCCGGACGGGTTCCTCGGCCTGATGGAGCAGTACGCCCGGGTGGGCATCGACACCGTGCAGGTGATGCCGATGACCCCGGACCCGGTCGGCTTCATCGAGGCGGTCGGCGCCCGGGTGGTCCCCCGCCTGGCCGAGATCGCCTGACCGTGGACCGAGCCATGGACCGGGCCCAGCTGGCGGACTTCCTGCGGACCCGCCGGGAGGCGCTGCAACCCGAGGACGTCGGCCTGCCGCGCGGCTCCCGCCGCCGCACCGCGGGCCTGCGGCGCGAGGAGGTCGCGGCCCTGTGCGGGATGTCCCCCGACTACTACAGCCGGATCGAGCAGCAGCGCGGCCCGCAGCCCTCGGAGCCGATGCTCGCCGCCATCGCCCGCGGGCTGCACCTGTCGCTGGACGAGCGGGACCACCTGTTCCGGACGGCCGGTCACAGCACCCCCACCCGCAGCCTGCGCACCGACCACGTCAACCCCGGCATCATGCGGATCCTGGACCGCCTGGACGACACCCCGGCCCAGGTGGTCAGCCTGCTGGGGGAGACCCTGGTGCAGACCCGCCCGGCGGTCGCGCTGCTCGGCGACGAGACCGTGTTCACCGGCCTGGACCGCTGCCTCGCCTACCGCTGGTTCACCGATCCGAGGGCCCGCAGGATCCACCCCGAGGCCGACCACGCGCGGCACAGCCGGATCATCACCTCCGAACTGCGGGCCGTCTACTCGCGGTTGGGGGACGACCCGCGGGTCAACGAAGTCCTCGACGCGCTGCTGGAGCGCAGCGAGGAGTTCGCCGCGCTGTGGCACGCCCACGAGGTCAGCCTGCGCCGCCCCGAGGAGCCCAAGCGCATCCAGCACCCCGAACTGGGCGTCCTGGAGCTGCACTGCCAGGTCCTGTTCGACCACGACCAGGCCCAGGTCCTGCTCGTCTACACCGCCACCCCCGGCACCGAGAGCCACGACAAGCTGCGGATGCTCTCGGTACTGGGGGAGCGGTCGGCCCAGGCCTGAACCGCTGTGACGGTGTGTCAGGCCTGGGCGGTGGTGGTCTGCGCGCCGGTGGCGCTGGCGGCCAGCCACTGGGTCCAGCTGAGGTTGAAGGCCGCGTAGCCGTTGTCGCCCGCCGCGTTGCCACGCGGGGAGCCGGTGATGGTCACCGGGTCGCCCTGCTTGACCATGCCGTAGTACGCCTTGGCGTTGGCCAGCGAGAGGTGCACGCAGCCGTGCGAGCCGTAGCCGTGCCCGGGGACCGGGTCGCCGGTGGAGTAGTGCACGTAGGTGCCGGAGAAGGTCAGGTGCACGTCCCAGGGCAGGGTGAGGTCGTAGAAGTTCGGGTTGGCCCGGTCGCAGGTGATGTGGACGCTGCACGAGGTCATGTGGACCGAGGCGGCCTTGTCGAGCACCGCCATGGTGCCGTCCCAGGTGGGGAACTTCGGGTTGCCCGCGTCGATCGGGTAGGAGTGCTTCAGCACCCCGTCGCTGTAGACCTTCATGCTGTGGCTCGGCACGTCGATCTTGGTCTCCAGGTCCGAGCCGACGGTGAAGCTGTGGGTGTAGTCGTGGGTCCCGTAGCGGCCGTTGCCGTCGCCGACGTCGGTCAGCGCGGCGTCCACGGTCACCTTGGTGTTCGGCGACCAGAACTTCTGCGGCCGCCAGTCGACCCGGCGGCTGCTGAACCAGTGCCAGGCGCCCAGCACCGGGGCCGAGGCGCTCACCTTCAGGTGCTGCTCCACCGCGGCGCGGGCGGAGGTGGCGACCGGGTTGGTGAAGACGATGGATATCGGCATCGCCACCCCGACGGTGCTGCCGGTCGCGGGCGTGATCGAGTCCAACTGCAGCGGCGGCCCCGACGGACGGGTCGGGGACGGGCTGCTGCTGGCGCTGGTGCTCGCCCCGGCCCCGCTGCTCGCGGCCGTCCCGGACGGGCTCCCGGCGGCCGAGCCGCTGCTCCCGCCGCTCTTGCAGCCGCTCACCCCGGCGAGCACCATGCCCGCCAGCCCGAGTGCGATGACGCCGTTCCTGATCAGTCCCACTGCGTTGCCCCTGCCCCTGCCGAATGCGTTCGTTGCGTTGCACGGTCGCGTGCCCCGGTCTCCTTGAAGGATGCCGATCGGCCGGTGAACCGTTGCACCTCTGTTCGACTATTTCCGCGTGACCGCCGTCAGTCGACCAGGCCGTGCTCATGGGCGAAGACCACGATCTGCACCCGGTCCCGCAGGTCGAGCTTGCGCAGGATGCCGCCGACATGGGTCTTCACCGTGGACTCGCCCGCGAACACCTGCTGGGCGATCTCGGCGTTGCTCAGACCGCGGGCCACCGCCCGGAGGATCTCCCGCTCCTTGTCGGTCAGCGACTCGTAGCCGGGCGGCACCGGCGTCCGCGGCCGGAACCGGCCCTCCAGCAGCACCCCCAGGTCCTGCGGCGCCAGCACCGCGTTCCCGGCGTGGACGGTGCGGATGGCGTCGATGAGCATGGCCGGGGTGGTGTCCTTGAGCAAGAACCCGCTGGCGCCGCAGCGGATCGCGGTGGCGGCCCGGTCGTCGAGGTTGAAGGTGGTCAGCACCACCACCCGGACCGGGCGCGGCCGTGCGGACACCCGGGCCGGGGCGAAGATCTGCCGGGTCGCCCCCACCCCGTCCAGCTCCGGCATCCGCACATCCATCAGCACCACGTCCGGGGCCAGCTCGTCCACCAGCCGGACCGCCTGGTGCCCGTCACCGGCCTGCCCGACCACGCACATCTCCGGCTGGGCGTCGACGATCACCGCGACCCCGGCCCGGAACAGCTCCTGGTCGTCCACCAGCAGCACCCTGATCGGTCCCTCGGTCATGCCGTTCCCCCCGCTCGCAGCGGCATCCACGCGGTGGCGGTGAACACCGTGCCGCTGTCGGCCTCCTCGCGGCAGCGCACGTCCAGCCTGCCGCCGACGGCGTCGAGCCGCCGCCGCATGCCGTCGATCCCCGACCCGCTCCGTTCCACGCCCGCGGCCCCGCGGGGCCCGTCCTGCTCCGGGAGCCCGTCCGAGACGGTGTTGCGGACCTCCAGCCGCAGCGCGTCCGCCCAGTGCCGCTCCACCAGCACCGGTTCGCCGCGGCGGCCGTGCTTGAGCGCGTTGGTCAGCATCTCCTGCAGCACTCGGAAGGCCACCGCCTCCAGCTCCGGCGGGAGCGGCTGCGGTCGGCCCTGGACGGTCGACCGGAGCGGACTGCCGGCCGTCCCGACGCCGTCGAGCAGGCTGTCCATGCTGCCGGGCGGCAGCGCGCCGGTGCGCTGCCCGTCGTCCGTGGTGCTGGCGAGCACCTCGCGCACGTCGCGGAGCGACTGGCGGGCCGAGGCCGCGATGTTCTCCATGGTCCGGTGCATCGCGTCGGTGTCGTCCCGCGGCAGGAACTGGGCCGACTCGGCCTGCACCAGGATCACCGCGAGCGAGTGCCCGACCACGTCGTGCACGTCCCGGGCCAGCCGGGCCTGGCCGTCCCTCAGCTCCGCGATCTCCTCGGCCTGGGTGCGCTCGGTCTCGGCCCGCAGCCGACGGGCCTCCGCCTCGGCCTGGTCGCGCTCCGCCGCGGCCCTGACCCGTTGCAGCAGGCCGACCAGCCACGGCACGGTGACCACGGCCAGCAGCGCCGCGCCGACCAGCGTCAGCGACGCCAGCCGGAGCGCGCCCAGGGTCCGGACCAGGTCGGCCAGCGGGCTGGTCAGATCGATCCCGCGACGGGTGATCACCATCACCGCCATCACCGCGCCGCAGGGCAGCGAGAGCCCGCTCAGCCACAGCACCGTCCGGTCCCCGTGGCGCGCGGCGCCGTAGGCGACCACACCGAAGGAGAGCTGCACCATCAGCGCGGGCGGGCCGTCTACCAGCTGGAACAGGGCGGTCACCCAGACCAGGGCGAGCGCGGTGCCGGGCAGCGTCCGGAACAGCGTGACCGCGACGGCGGTGAGCAGTACCGCCAGCTGGACCTGGTGGACGGGGGTGCTGGCCGCGACGACGAACCGGTTCGCCTCGCTGAGCCCGTACCCGGCGACGGCGAGGCCGAGCAGCAGGTCGGGCGCACGGGTCAGCAGCCGGGTCAGCGCTGGACGGGCTGCGGTCGGGGCTGGCAAAGGGGGGAATCTCCTGTGAACGGGGTGTGCGGCTGCTCCCACCATCGAACCATGGTGCTGAGCTGCGCGGTCACCGATGATCTTGAGTCCTGTCGCTGAGCGCGGAACGCAGCAGCTGGTCGAGCAGGGCCGGGTAGGGCAGCCCCGCCTGCTCGAACATCTTCGGCACCTGTGACTGGGCGGTCATCCCCGGCATCGTGTTGACCTCGTTCAGCACCGGTCCTTCCGGTGTGAGGAAGAAGTCGAAGCGGGCGACGGAGCGGCAGCCCAGCGCGGTGAAGAGGGCGAGCGCCGCCTCCCGCAGGGCCTTCTCCTCGGCGTCCGCGAGCGGGGCCGGTATCCGGAACACGGCGCTGCCGTCGTACTTCTGCGCGGTGTCGAACAGCGCGGTCCGCTCCGCCGCCCCGGCCACCACGATCTCCAGCGCGGGCCCGACCAGCAGGCTGCCGTCGGCCCGCTCCAGGACGGCCAGGTCCACCTCACGACCGGTCACGAACTCCTCGACCAGGACCCGGTGGTCGTGGGCGAGGGCGTCCGCCAGCGCGCCGTCCAGCTCCTCGATCCGGTGGACCAGGCCGACGCCGTGGCTGGAACCGGCCGCGACCGGCTTGACCACCACCGGGAACCGGTCCGGGCGCAGCCCGGCCGCGGTCCCGGCATCGACCAGCCGACCGGCCGCGGTGCGGATGCCGAGCTCGGCCGCGACCAGCTTGGTGGCCCACTTGTCCATCGCCAGCGCCCCGCCGCGCACCCCGGCGCCGACGTAGGGCACCCCGGCCAGCTCGAACAGCGCGGCCAGCGAGCCGTCCTCGCCGCGCGGACCGTGCACGGCGGGGAAGGCCACGTCGCAGTCGGCGATCAGCCCGACGGCCGCGGCGAAGCTGCGGGCCCGGGTCGCCGCCAGCGGCTGGCCGTCGGCGCGGAGCCAGTAGCCGTCCCGGTCGACGGTCAGGGACTGCACCTCGAACACGGCGGGGTCGAGCGCCGCGCGGACCGAGGCGGCCGAGGCGAGTGAGACCTCGTGCTCGCTGTTCTGGCCGCCGCCGATGACGGCGACCCGGATACGCCGGGGGAGCGGGGAGAGTTGGGTGTCGATCATGGCGGGAGGGACCGTCCTTCGGGTGGGTGGGTGGGTGTGCTTCAGGGGCTCTGCACGTCAGGGCGAGACCGTGCGGTGGAGGCGGCGGCCGAGGCCGGTCAGCAGCTCGTGCTCGATCGTTCCGGCCCAGCGGGCCCAGTCGGCCGCGGTCGGCTCGCCCCGGTCGCCGGGCCCGAAGACCACGGCCGTGTCGCCCGGCGCCGCCGGGCGGTCGCCGGTGCTGACGACGATCTGGTCCATCGATATCCGGCCGACCACCGGGCAGCGCCGCCCCTGCAACAGCACCTCCGCCCGCCCGTTCGCGGCCCGCGGCAGCCCATCGCCGTAGCCGAGCGGCAGCAGCACCAGGTGGGTCCGCCGGGTGGTGGTGCAGGCATGGCCGTAGCCGACGTGGACGCCGGCGGGGACCTCGCGGACCGACACCACCGGTGCGGTCAGGGTGAGCGCGGGCCGCAGCCGGACCGTGCCGGACGGGTCGATCCCGACCAGGCCCGCGCCGACCCGGCTGAGGTCGAAGTGCGTGCGCGGGTCGGTCAGCGTCGCCGAGGTGGCGGCCAGGTGGCGCAGCCGGGGCCGCAGCCCGGCGGCGCGGGCAGTGCCGACCGCGGCCCGGAATGCAGTCAGCGCCGCGTCGGTGCACGGGTCGCCGGGGGTGTCGGCGCAGCCGAGGTGGCTCATCACGCCGACCACCTCCACCAGCCCGCGCCGCTCGGCCCGCGCCGCCGACCGGCACAGCTCCTGCCAGCGGGCCGGGGCGGCGCCGTCCCTGGCCATCCCGGTGTCGATGTGCAGGTGCAACTGCGCCCGGCGGCCGGTCCGCGCGGCGGCGGCGATCACGGCGTCCAGGTGCTCCCGGCTCGGCACGGCCAACTGCAGCCGGGCCCGCAGAGCGGCGGTGAAGTCGGCGTCCACCGGGTTGAGCCAGCTGAGGACCGGGGCGGCGATGCCCGCGGCGCGCAGCTCCAGCCCCTCGTGCAGCGTGGTCACCCCCAGCGCGGTCGCCCCCTCGGCGAGGACGGTACGGGCGACGTCGGCGGCGCCGTGTCCGAAGCCGTCCGCCTTGACCACGGCCATCAGCGCGACGGCACGGTCCGCCAGCAGCCGGGTGTTGGCGGCCACGGCCCCGAGGTCGATCCGCAACCGCGGACCGGCGGGGCCGGGAACAGGGGCAGCGGGGCCGGGGACCGGGCTGACGGTGCGGGCGGTCGGTGCGGTCACGCGTCGGCTCCGGTGCGGACCGGTCCGTAGCAGGCCTGGCCGGCTCCGACCCGGTAGGCCCAGTAGCGGTCGCCGAAGCTCCAGTGCCACCACTCGGTCGGATAGTTGACCAGCCCCGCCCCGCCCAGCGCCCGCCGCAGCAGCTCGCGGTTCCGCCGTGCCTCCGCGCTGATGCCGGGGGCGGCGAAGTAGCACGCGCCGTCGCTCTCCTCCGGCGTCGCGTCCAGCGCGCAGCCCAGCGGGAGAGGCCGGCCGTCCGCGTCGGCCAGGGTCAGGTCCACCGCGGCGCCCGCGACATGCGGGGCGACCGCGAGCGGAGCGACGTACCTGCTGGTCAGCCGCTCCAGCTCGGCCGCCGGGAGAGCAGGCCGGTCGCGGCGGAGCAGCGCGCGGTAGGAGCGGATGACGGCCTCCTGCGCCGACGCCTGCCGGAAGCCCTCGGACAGATGCAGCCCGATCCCGTCCGGCAGCGCCTGCTGCGCCGCCGCGAGCCGGTCGGCGAGTCCCGCCCTGACCAGCCGCGCGGCACCGGCGGCCGGACCGGACATCCAGTCCAGGGCGACCAGCCGCTCGCCGTTGTCCCGGACCGGGATCCGGGCGACCCGGGGATCGCCGATCAGGGTCGGTCCGGGCTCGGCGGTGCTGGGACGGGTGGTGACAGTGGTGCTCGCGCTGCTCATATCCGGAGCCTAGGAAGCCGGCCCGGCCCGGCACCTCCGCCTGAGGTGCCGACCGCCGGTACCTGAGGCGGAGAACCATCAGGGTCACCCACCGGGGAGGTCCCCAGCCACCTCCCGCTGACGCTCCGTCAGCCGTCCGGTCCGTCGTCGGGTCCGTCGTCCGGCCGGTCGTCCGCGTGCAGACGCTGCATCTCCGCGGCGGTCCTGGCGACGAGTCGGCGCAGCTCGGTCGGGGCGAGCACCTCGACGCCCCAGCCGAGCCGGAACACCTCGCCCAGGGCGTGCGCGGTGGACTCGATCGGGATGACGGCCCGGACCCAGCCCCGCGCGTCCGGCGCCCCCGCGCTGGCCTCGACCGCGGCCAGCACCGCCGAGTCGAACAGGTCCGGCATCCGCCGCAGCGCCTCCGGGGACAGCCGAAGCACGGCCTCGCCGTGGAAGCGCCGGGCGTCGAAGTCGGCGAGCGAGGCCTGCCAGTACCCGGCCAGGTCGAACCCGTCCGGCCGCTCGAACCCGCCGTCCGGGGCGCCCGGGGCCAGCTCCAGGATCTGCGACACCCGGTAGGTGCGGACGACGGGCCCGGCCCCGGCCCCGGAACCTGCCGCCGCCACCAGGTACCAGACCCCGCCCTTGAGCACCACGCCGAGCGGGCTGACCTCGCGCTCCACCTCCCGCGGCTCGGCCCAGCGCCGGTAGCGGAGCCGCAGCGGCCGTTCGTTCCACACCGCGTCGGCGACCGCGGTGAGGTGGGGCAGCGGTTCGGCGGCGCGGTACCAGCCGGGCGCGTCCAGGTGGAACCGCTCGCGGATCCGGGCCGAGCGCTCGCGCAGCACCGGCGGCAGGGCCGCGTCCAGTTTCAGCTGGGCCACCGCGAGCACGGAGCCGAGGCCCAGCTCGGCCGCCGGTCCCGGCAGCCCGGCCAGCGACAGGGCGTCGGCCTCGTCGCCGTGCAGTCCGGTCAGCCGGGTGCGGTAGCCGTCGAGCAGGGCGTAGCCGCCGTCGTGGCCCGGGTCGCCGTAGACCGGGACACCGGCCGCGCCGAGCGACTCCATGTCCCGGTAGACCGTGCGGACCGAGACCTCCAGCTCGTCCGCCAGCTCCTGCGCCGTCATCCGGCCGCGGCTCTGCAGCAGCAGGACGATCGACAGCAGACGGCTCGCACGCATGGGGAGAGTCTCCCAGCATCCACTGACAGACGGTGTCAGGGGATGCCCGCTTCACTGACGTCATGGCTTCCCCACACCCCGTCGGCCGGGCCGAGCGACTGCTCGTCCCCGCCGCCTTCATCACCGCCCTCGGCAACAACGTCCAGCTGATCGCGGGCGCACTGCTGGTGATCAAGTCCGACCCGACGATGCTGGCGGTCGGCTGGCTGTTCATCGCGGTCGCCGTCCCGCAGGCGCTGCTGTCGCCGTTCTTCGGACGGCTGGTCGACCGCTTCGACCGGCGGAGGCTGTGGATCGGCAGCGACCTGACCAGCGCCGTCACCGCGCTGGCGCTGCCGGTCTGGCTCGCCTGGGGCGGCGCGCCGGGCCCCGGGATCTACCTGGCCGGATTCGCGCTGGCGGTGGTCAGCGCGCTGTTCTTCCCGGCCAGCGCCGCACTGATCAAGGAACGGGTGCGGTCGGAGCGGCTGCGGTCGTTCAACGCCAACTACGAGATGGCCACCCAGGCCGGAATGCTGCTCTCGGCGACCGTCGGCGGCCTGGCCGTCCAGGCGTTCGGGGCGGTGCCGCTGCTGCTGGTCAACGCGGGCACCTTCGCGGTGTCGGCGCTCTGCGTGATCGGGGTCGGCCGCCGCCCGGCCGCCGCGCTCGCTGGCCCGGCGCTCCCGGAGACAGCAGCTTCGGCGGCTGCGGAGGCCCCGACGGCCCCGACCGGCGCGGGCTTCCCGATGGGCTGGCTGATCCTGCTCTTCGCCCAGGGCAGCGTCGTGGTCACCGTCTTCAACGCGCTGCTGCCCAAGCTGGTCCTGGGCGAACTGCACCGGGGCGCGGGCACCTTCGGGGCGATCGACGCGCTCGGCAGCCTCGGCTTCCTGTTCGCCACCGGCGCCTACAAGGTCCTCGGCCGCCGCTTCGGCGATCTCGGCGTCGCCACCACTGCCTTCCTGCTCTGCGACGTGCTGTTCGTCCTTGAGCCGCAGTTCGGGGTGATCGGGCTGGCAGTGCAGGTCCCGCTCGGCGCCTTCGTCTTCGGCCAGGCCCGGATCGCGTCCCGCAACCTGCTGATGGCCTCGGTGGACGCGACCCGGGTGGGCAGGGCCTTCGGCCTGGCCAACGGCGGCGGCCTGGCCGCCACGGTGGTGGCCATGCTGCTGGTCGCGACCGTCACCGACCACAGCGACACCCGCTACGGCTTCGCCGCCACCGCCGTGCTGAGCGCGACGGCGGCACTGGCCACCGCCGTCCGCCTGCGCCGCCCGGCCCGCACCGCCGCACCCGCCCCGGCGGTGTACCAGTCGGCGGTGCACTGAGCGGCGGATGACGCGACCTCAGAAGCCCTCATCCGCCGAGCGGATGGCCCGTGGTGGCGTCCACGTGGGCCGGGACCTCGTCGTGGCGGTCGCCGACCGTGGGTGTCCCGGTGGGCTCGAACATCATGATCGACGCTCCGCCGGGAGCGGACGGCCGGTGCCAGACGCCGCGCGGCACGGTGAAGACCGCTCCCCGCGGCAGGACCACGGTGCGCTCACCCGCGGGCTCGGGCTCAGCCGCGGGCTCGCGCAGCGCGATGTGCAGTTCGCCGTCCAGTACCAGGAAGAACTCGTCGGTGTCGTCGTGGGCGTGCCAGACGTGCTCGCCGTCGACCTTGGCCACGCGCACGTCGTAGTCGTTGACGCGGGTGACGATACGGGGGCTCCACAGTGCGTCGAAGGAGGCCAGGGCTTCGGCGAGGACAATCGGTCGTTGGGTCATGGGACCCATCCTTCCCGGTGCGGACGGCCCCGGGTGAGTGCTAGGAATAGCACATGCCGCAAGAATCCTCGCAGCACCCGCTGCACCGGGTCGTGGTCGTCGTGGACGAGAACTCCAACCCCTTCGAGCTCAGCTGCGCCATCGAGGTGTTCGGCCTGCGCAGACCGGAACTGGGCCGCGAACTCTACGACTTCACCCTCTGCTCGCCCGAGCCGCGGACGCTGATGCGGGACGGCTTCTTCGCGCTCAGCGAGGTCCCCGGCCTGGAGGCGGCCGAGTCGGCGGACACCCTGATCGTCCCCAACCGGCCCGACACCGACGTGCCGCGCCGTCCGGCCGTACTCGACGCCGTCCGGCGGGCGCACGCGCGCGGGGCCCGGCTGGTCGGCTTCTGCAGCGGGGCGTTCACCCTGGCCGAGGCGGGCGTCCTGGACGGGCGCCGGGCCACCGCGCACTGGCAGTGGGCCGACGCGTTCCGGGCCCGCTTCCTGCTGGTGCGGCTGGAGCCCGACGTGCTGTTCGTGGACGACGGCGACATCCTGACCGCGGCGGGCAGCGCCGCCGCGCTCGACCTGGGGCTGCATGTGGTGCGGCGGGACCACGGCGCGGAGGCGGCCAACTCGGTCAGCCGCAGGCTGGTCTTCGCCGCCCACCGGGACGGCGGCCAGCGGCAGTTCGTGGAGCGGCCGATGCCCGACCTGCCGGACGAGTCGCTGGCGCCGGTGCTGGCCTGGGCCGAGCAGCGGTTGGAGACGCCGCTGACGGTGTCCGCGCTGGCGGAGCGAGCGCGGGTCAGCCCGGCGACGCTGCACCGGCGCTTCCGGGCGCAGCTGGGGACGACCCCGCTGGCCTGGCTGAACGGGCAGCGGCTGGCGCTGGCCTGCCGGTTGATCGAGCGCGGGGAGTCCCGGCTCGCGGTGGTCGCCCGGCAGAGCGGCCTCGGCACCGCCGCGAACCTGCGCGCGGTGATGCGCCGCGGGACCGGGCTCAGCCCGCTGGACTACCGGCGCCGCTTCGGCCCGGCGGCGTAGCTCCACGCCGCCGGGCCGGTCGGTGGCCGGTCGGGCCGGTCGGTCGGTCCGTTCGGGTGCCGGCTGGGGGTCAGCCGCTGTGCGAGACGGTCAGTCCGTAGAAGGCGACGCGGGCGCCCTTGGTGGTGCTGTTCGAGGAGGACTGGTTGTAGGAGCCGGCCTTGAAGTAGTCCTTGTAGGCGTCGAAGGACGACGGGATGGCGTAGTGGGTGGTGCTGCCGTTGACGGTCAGGTCGATCGTGTTGCCGCCGGAGACGGCGATCGTGTAGGTCCAGGTCTTGCCGATCGACACATGGCCCACCGTGTGCGTGGTCTGGCCGCCGGAGGGCGAGTTCTCCACGCCCGCGACGATGTCGCCGCTGGAGTGGTAGTACAGCTCGATCAGCGGCTTGGTGGACGAGCCGCCCGAGCCGAGGTGGATCTGCCCGACGCAGACGTTCGAGGTCACGGAGACCACCCGCAGTGTCGCGCTCAGCTTGTGGCTGCCGCTGAGCGCCCAGTCCGCGGCGGTGCCGTTGGAGTTCATCTCGCGCAGCTCGGAGCGGGCGTAGTTGGAGTTGGGGGTGGTGACGCCCTTCTCCGGGGCCCAGAAGGTCATCGCACCGTCGCGGGTGTCGGTGTAGAAGTACGAGTCCTGGTAGCCGTTCGAGCCCTGGAGCTCGGAGGACGGGATGGTCGTCGGCGAGCCGGGGGAGCCGACCGGCTCCTGCAGCTCCCACACCGAGAGGTTGAAGTTGCCGCCGGGCGCCTTCGAGGGGGAGGCGGCGTCCGCGTTGGTGCCCATGACGCCGAGGGTGCCTGCTATGCCCACGGTGACGGCCGTGGCGAGGATCCTGGAACGGGTGCGCATGTGGGGGTCCTTCCGAAGCTTGGATGGCGTTCATATACATGAACTAGGTCTAGTCCAATGGCCCGTCAGATCTGGATAGCACGGCTGCTTTTCCAGCGTCAATGGATATGCAGCCTCGAGGTGCGGGCTCAGATTGTTCACATCCATGAATCATGAGCGCTGTGAAAAAATATTGAGCGGACCTGTAGTAGAACGCCCGACCCGTTCGTCATCCAGATGACGAACCCGAACCCGCGATGGGAGTTCTCGATCATGAAGTACCTGATGCTCGTCTGCACCGACCCCGACTTCAAGCCCGGCCAGGACGACGGAGCGCCGGACGTCGAGGACTGGGTCACCGAGATGGACGGCAAGGGCATCCGGCTGATGGGCAACCGCACCCGGCCCGCCGCCGACGCCACCACGGTCCGGGTCCGCAACCGGGAGGTGCTGCTGACGGACGGCCCGTACGCCGAGACCAAGGACCAGATGGCCGGCTTCGACATCCTGGAGTGCGCCGACCTCGACGAGGCCATCGAGGTCGCCTCCAAGCACCCGATGGCCTGGGGCGGCATGATCGAACTGCGCCCGTTCTGGCCCGACGACGAGGACTAGGCACACCATCCGTGTCGGAACAGCTGCCGGAGCAACCGCCGGGTCAGGAACCTGATCAGGCACCGGAACAGGTGCGTGATCCGGTGCCTGATCAGGTGCGGGACCGGATCGCCGGGATCTACGCCGACGGTTGGGGCCGGATCGTGGCCACCATGATCCGGTTCACCGGCGGCGACTGGGACCTGGCCGAGGAGTGCGCGCAGGACGCGTTCGCGCAGGCGCTCAGGAAGTGGCCCGGGACCGGCCTGCCGGAGCAGCCGCTGGCGTGGCTCACCACCACCGCGCGCAACCGCGCCGTCGACCGGATCCGCCGGGCCGCCACCGAGGCGGCGAAACTGCGGGAGGTGGCCGCCACGGAACCCGACTCCGACCCCGACCCGTCGGCGCACCCGCCGGTGTACACCAGTGACGGCGAGATCCCGGACGAGCGCCTGGAGCTGATGTTCACCTGCTGCCACCCGGCGCTGAACCTGGACGCCCAGGTGGCGTTGACGCTGCGAAGCCTGGCCGGGATGAGCACGGCCGAGATCGCCCGCGCCTTCCTGGTACCGGAGCGGACCATGGGCCAGCGCCTGTTCCGGGCCAAGCAGAAGATCGCGCACGCGGCCGTCCCGCTGCGGGTGCCGCCCGGACACCTGCTGCCGGAGCGGCTTCCGGCCGTGCTCCAGGTGCTGTACCTGCTGTTCAACGAGGGCTACGGGGACCAGCGGAAGGCCAGGCTGTGCCAGGAGGCGATCCGGCTCGCCAGGGTGCTGACCGGGCTGATGCCCGACGAGCCGGAGGCGCAGGGCATGCTCGCGCTGATGCTGCTGCACGACGCCCGCCGGGCCGGGCGCGTCGACGCGGACGGAGACCTGGTCACCCTGGACCGGCAGGACCGCTCGCTGTGGGACCGGGACCGGATCGCCGAAGGCGCGGAACTGGTCGAACGGGCGCTGCGCCGGCGCCGGGCCGGGCCGTTCCAGATCCAGGCGGCCATTGCCGCCTGCCACGCCACCGCGCCGGTCGCGGCCGACACCGACTGGCCGCAGATCGTCGGACTCTACGAGCGGCTGGCCGCGGTGGCGCCGGGTGCGGTGGTCGAGCTGAACCGCGCGGTCGCGGTCGGCATGGCCGAGGGCCCGGAGGCGGCGCTGCCGCTGGTCGACGCGGTCGCCGCGACCGGGCGGCTGGACCAGTACTACCTGCTGCACGCGACCAGGGCCGACCTGCTGCGCCGGGCCGGACGACAGCCGGAGGCGGACGAGAGCTACCGCGCGGCCCTCGCCCTGGCCCCCACCGACGCCGAACGCCGGTTCCTGCGGGGACGGTTGGGGCTAGCGGACGGCGGCTGACGCGCTGCGCGGGTCGGGGGTGCCCGGGGAGGGCCAGTGGCGGGCCGCCGGGTCGGAGACCGGCAGGGTGCACCCCTTCCCCTGCGGCTGCTGCCCGCAGACCCGCAGCGTCACTGTGCCGCTGTCGGCGTCGACCATGGGTGAGTAGGCGTCATAGCCCCAGTGGACCAGGGCGACGGCGCTCTGACCCGCGTTGGTGGTGATGGTCGCGGTGTCCCGCGGTGCCGCGTCGGTGAGCTTGGCCCAGGCGGCCCGGCAGGACGGGCTGTAGCGGATGTACAGGATGACCTTGCCGACGTTGCCGGTGAGCAGGGTCACCGCGTCGGCCCCGCATCCGGTGAGCTGGGGGTCCCGGCCGGTGCAGCCGACGCCCACGCAGTCCGGCGTGCCCGCGGCGGCTGCGGCTGCGGTGGCGGTGGCGGTTGGGGTGGGGGTCGTCCGTGGCCGGGCCGAGTGGGCGGCCGGGGCGGCGAGCAGGGCCACGCCGACGACGATCAGCGCGACGAGCGCGGCCAGGTTCGCCAGCGAGAGCAGAAATCGCGGCTCACGTAACGGCGACCGTCGGCCGGGTCCGACCGGTGCGGCGCCGACCGGCAAGGGGCCGACAGGTGCGGGGCCAGCGGGTGAGCCGACCGCTAAAGGGTCCGTTGGCAGAGGGACGGCGTCGGCCACGGCCGGACTCGCGTCCGGACGCGCACCCGGGCCGTCCGGCGCGTCATCGTCCGACGCGCCCGTGGACGCCGCCACCGCTGCCTGCGCCAGCAGACCGCGCAGCGCGTCCGCGTCGCCGCCGACCTGGGTCAGCAGGCTCTCCAACGCCTGTGCGGTGACCAGCCGTTCGCCGTTGAGCCAGCGCTGCCACGATGCCTTGCTGTAGTGGGTGCGCCCGGCGATGTCCGCCAACGACAGCTGCCGGGTGTCCTTGACCTCGCGCAGACGCTCCGTCAGCAGGCGGGCCGGGGAGGACAGATGGGCGGGGAGGGGTTTCCAGCTTGACGCCATGAATCCTCACGGTGGGAGCGGGGTCGTGGGAGCGAGGTCGTTGCTTCCAGCGCGTGGCCGCTGAACACTGATCGGTTGGGGTCGGCTCGGATCTCCGAATGATCCGCAGTGTTCCACACCGCCGGACCCCCTTCAAGGCACCTCGGTGACCCGTCGTCAAAAGTTCGCCGCAATGCCCGGAACGGCTCAAGCACGGGCCTATCCTCGACTCAATCCGCTGGTCAGAGCTGTGGGACGACGGGGGAGCGTCCCACAGCAGCCGAATCGGCTGCACCGGGCGGGTCCGGTCGGGAACAGTTCTGTCGCAGCCGGATTCCGGCCGGCTCCGTCTCTGTTCCGCTGTCGACAAGCCAGAGGAGTCCTTTCCCGTGGATGCCGATTCCCCGCCCGTCGGGCGCAGGCGCGGCCCCAGCGCCCGCCGTAACGCCGACCGCAGCACCCGCCGTCTCCGCGCGACTACGACGACTACGACACGGCCTCGAAGGTCCCCGCTCCGCGCATGGGCCTCGCTCGCCGTCACGGTCGCCCTGCTCGGCGCGGGGGTGGTGGTGACCGCGTCCCCGGCGATGGCCGCCGCTCCGACGCCGATAGCGCTCACCTCGTCGGCGTGCCCCACCAACATCGCCGAGGGCGAGTCGGACGGCTGTGTCACCGAACTGCAGGACCTGCTGAACCGCAACGGCGCGGGCCTGACCGTCGACGGCGACTTCGGCGCGGGCACGCTGGCCGCGGTCAAGACGTTCCAGAGCGGCCACAGCCTGTCCGCCGACGGCGTGGTCGGCCCGCTCACCAAGGCCGCCCTCGACAACACCGGCACCTCGGCGCCCGGCCCGATCGCGCTCGACTCGTCCCGCTGCCCCACCGACATCGCCGAGGGAGAGGACGACGGCTGCGTCACCGAACTGCAGCAGCTGCTGAACGACAACGGCGCCAAGCTGACGGTGGACGGTGACTTCGGGGCCGGGACGCTGGCCGCGGTGAAGAGCTACCAGAGCGCGCACGGCCTGTCCGCGGACGGCGTCGTCGGGCCCGACACCAAGGCCGCGCTGGTGGGCGGCACCGCGCCCGCGCCGATAGCGCTGACGTCGGCGCAGTGCCCGGCCGACATCAGCGAGGGCGAGATAGACGGCTGCGTGACCAAGCTGCAGCAGCTGCTCAACAGCCACGGCGCCAAGCTGACGGTGGACGGTGACTTCGGGGCCGGGACGCTGGCCGCGGTGAAGAGCTACCAGAGCGCGCACGGCCTGTCCGCCGACGGCATCGTCGGGCCCAACACCAAGGCGTCGCTGGACAGCGTTTCCAGCACCGTGCCGGCGCCGATCCCGTTGACGTCGGCGCAGTGTCCGGCCGACATCAGCGAGGGCGAGATCGACGGCTGTGTCACCGAGCTGCAGGAACTGCTCAACAGCCATGGTGCGGGCCTGTCCGTGGACGGCGACTTCGGGGCCGGGACGCTGGCCGCGGTGAAGAGTTACCAGAGCGCGCACGGCCTGTCCGCCGACGGCATCGTCGGACCGGACACCAAGGCGTCCCTTGACGGAACGTCAACCACAGGCCCCACCCCGCCCCCGCCCACCGGGAGCACGCTGTCCAAGATCGTCAGCTATGCGCAGGCGATCGAGAACGGCTCGGCCGAGACCGGCTGGGGCGGCGGCTACGTCCAGTACGTGTGGGGCGGCGGCCACCGTGGCACCCCCGGCCCGTCCACCGGGACCTGCGTCGGCGACCCGCAGTCGCTCAGCTGCACCAACCCCGCCGCGGTCGGAGTGGACTGCTCGGGCTTCGCCCGCTGGGTCTACTCCCTCGCCTACGGGTCCGACGTCCTCGGCGCAGGGCCCACCGGCCAGCAGATCAACGAGATGAGCCGGGTCAGCTCCCCGGTGCCCGGCGACCTGGCCTTCTTCGGAAGCAGCGCCTCGGACACCGACCACGTCGGCATCTACATCGGCAACGGCAAGATGATCAACGCCTACGAGACCGGAACCAATGTGCAGACCAACACCATCGCGGCGGGAGGCAACCTGATCGGCTACTACCAGTACTGACCAGTGCTGATGGCCCCGACTCCCTCGGCGGAGTCGGGGCCGTTGTGCGTGGATTCGTGAGAGTGGACTTGCATAAGGCGTGCGAGCCTCCTATATTTATGAGAGTCAACTCTCGTAAAGGGGAAATCGCATCATGAGTGCCACCGATACCGCTGCTCCTGCCGCCGCTGCCACCGCCTCCGCCCGTACCGTCGAGCTCACCGACGGCCTGTCCGTCACCATCGAGGAGTACGGCACCGCCTCCGACGGCAGCGGCGTACTGCTGCTGCACGGCGGCGCCGGACCCCGCACCATGGCCGGTCTGGGTGCCGCGCTCTCCGGGCAGGTGTACGCCGTCGCGCCGACCCATCCCGGCTTCGACGGCACGCCCCGTCCGGAGTGGGCCGACACCATCGCCGACCTGGCCATCGCCTACCTGGACCTGCTCGACGCCCTGGACCTGACCGGGGTCATGGTCGTCGGGAACTCCATCGGCGGCTGGATCGCCGCCGAGATGGCCCTGCGCGACACCCGCGGCCGGGTCGGCTGCCTGGTCCTGCTCAATGCCGTGGGCATAGCCGCCGCCGACGGCGGCCCCGGCGTCGTGGACGTCCGGGGCATGGCACCGGCCGAGATGAGCAGGCTGTCCTTCGCCAACCCGGCCTTCCGTCCCGACTTCTCCTCGTTCAGCGACGCGCAGCGGGCCGGGATGGCCGCCAACCAGAAGACCCTGGCGACGTACGCGGGCGAGACGTTCACGCACGATCCGAAGCTGCGCCGCCGCCTGCGCCGGGTGACCGTGCCGACGCTGGTCGTCTGGGGCGAGCAGGACGGCATCGCGCCCCTGGACTACGGCCGCGGCTACGCCGACGCGTTCGCTGACGGCCACTTCGTGCCGGTCGCCGACGCCGGGCACTTCCCGCACATCGAGCAGCCGGGGCAGACTCTCGGGGCCATCGGCGAGTTCGTCGACACCGTCGTGAAGCCGGATGAGACGGTCTGACCGGGCCGTTTGACTCGGGCGGTCCGACGACAGTCTGCGGGGGATGCCGACGGGGCGTCAGGCGAAGTCGGTGGCCGGTGTGGTGGCGTAGCGGGCCATCGTCTCGGCGGTCGCCTGCGCGGTCAGCCCGCCGTCCCGGGCGATGGCGTCGCGGAGATCCCGGAAGTACTGCACATACAGGTCCGGGGTGAAGGTGTTGAGCAGCACGACCGGCTGGTCCCCGGGGTTGGCGAAGGTGTGCGGGACGCCGGGCGGGACCATCACCGTGCTGCCGGTCGGCGCCTCGTACTCGGTGTCGCCGACGGTGAACCTGGCGGTGCCGGAGACGACGTAGAAGCCCTCGTCGTGCCGGGCGTGACGGTGCTGGGGCGGGCCGGCGCTGTGCGGGGCGAGAGTGATCTCCCCGATGCCGAGCCGGTGCGCGGTGGTGCTGCCGTCCTCCAGGATGCGGATCCGGGCCGGGCCCAGTTCGATGACCTCGCCGCCGTCCGGGGGCACGATCGAGACAGTGTCCATGGCCATGGGGCCGACTCCTTTGTGAGAGGATGCTCTCATGACTGTAGGATGCTTGCGTTATGATGTGCAAGCTCCCTCCTGTTCCTGGGGGCGTGGGAGTGAACTCCCTACCCGACCGCGCGGACGAGAGGCGGAACGACCGATGACGTCGTCGCAGGGCACAGCGGGGCGTGCCAACCAGAAACTGCGCACGCGCACCGCGATCGTGCAGGCAGCGGCCGAGTTGGGCCGCACCGGCCGCGAAGTGACCATGCCCGAGGTCGCCAAGGCCGCGCTGGTCTCCGAGGCCACCGCCTACCGCTACTTCCCCGACCTGGCCAGCCTGCTCCAGGAGTCCATCGCCGGGCAGCTGCCCGACCCGGCCGAGGCGCTCGCGCCGGTCGCCCACTCCGAGGATCCGGTCGCACGGGTCGCCGTCGCCACCGAGTTCCTGCTGCGCCATGTGCTGGCCCGGCAGGGCGTGGTCCGCGCGATGATCGCGGCCACCGTCGTCCGGCCGGGCGAGGCCACGGCCCGTCCGGGCCTGCGCTTCGGCCTGATCGACCACGCGCTGTCCCCGCTGGACCGGACCCTCGCGGTCACCGACCCTGCCGCGATGGCCCAGCTCAAGAACGGCCTCGCGGTCGTGGTCAGCGCGGAGGCGCTGTTCAGCCTGACCGACCTGCACGGGTTGGAGCCGGAGACCGCCGTCGCCAGCATCGTCCGCACCGCCACCACCCTGACCTGGGCCGCACTGCGGGAGGCCGCCGAGACCGGGTGACCGCGGGGGCCCTCGGTCACCGCTCTCAGCAGGGCGGCTCGGCGCCGGTCAGGTCCACGTCCGCGAACAGCTCCAGCATCCGGCTGAGCACATGCACGCAGGTGGCCAGGTCGGCTTCGGTCAGGTCGCCGCCGACCTGCCGCAGCAGCGCGTGCTCGCGGGCGGTCACGGCGGCGATGGCGGCCCGGCCCGGTTCGGTGAGCTGGATCAGGGACGAGCGCTGGTGGGTCGGATTGGGGATGCTCCGCACCAGCCCGGCCGCAGTCGCGTCGTTGACCATCCGCTGCACGAACTGGCGGCTGAGCGACTGGGCCCGGCCCATCTGCGGGACCGTCAGCGGCCCCTGCTCGCGCAGCAGATCGAGTACGGCGCGGACGCCGACGGAGATGCCCTGGGTGGCGTCCTGCTCGATCCGCCGTTGGACCCGCCGGTAGAGCGGGCCGACGAGGGCGAAGACCTCCATCAGCCGCTCCGGCAACTGCTCGGCGGGGAGGGGGGCGTGGTCGGGTGTGGTCACGGCACCACTATGCCTCATGACAACCTAGTTGCCGTTCTTCCTCAATCATGACACCTTAGGTGTCATGATTGAGCCCGAGACCTTCGCGAACGCCCGGACCCCCGACACCGCCCCCGACGACGCCCTCGCCCTCGACGCCCTCAGCATCTTCGAATCCCAGGACGGCCCCCTCGCCTACCGCGACGCCGGTCCGCGCGACGCCGACGCCGCTGCCGACGCCCCTGCCGTGCTGGTGCTGCTGCACAGCGGCTTCGTCGACCACACCCAGTTCGACAACCTGATCCCCGGGCTGACCGCCCTCGGCTACCGCGTCATCGCCCCGGACGCCCGCGGCCACGGCCGTTCCGCGAACGCGAGCCGCCCGTTCCGGCCCACCGACGACCTCGCCGCGCTGCTGCGCCATCTGGGGCTGCGTCAGGTGGTGCTGGTCGGAGTCTCGATGGGCGCGATGACCGGTGTCGACACCGCGATCGAACACCCGGACCTGGTCCGCGCCCTGGTCGTCAGCGGTCGCGGCCTCGGCGAACCGGACCTGGACGACGCCTGGGCCGCCGCCCTGCACCAGCGCCAGTTCGACGCGCTCGCCGCCGGAGACATCCAGGGCTACCTCGACCACTTCGTCCAGTGGATCGCGGGCCCCCGACGCCCCCTCGCCGACGTCGACCCGGCGATCGTCGCCCACGTCAGGGAGATGGCCCTGTGCACCCTGGCGAAGCACACCCCGGACGAGCCCAACCACGTCGTCCCGGTCGAGGACGTGCCCGGCCGCGCCAAGGGAATCCGGGTCCCGGTCCTCGCCGTCAACGGCGCCCTCGACGCCCCCGGCGTCCTCGCCACCACCGACCACCTGATCCGGACCGTCCCGAACGGCCGCACCGTCCTCCTGGACGGCGCCGCCCACTACACCACCCAGGAGGCGCCCGAGCAGTTCACCCGAGCCCTGCTCGCCTTCCTCCGCAGCGTCGACGCCGTCGGCCCCGCCTGAAGGAGGGACACGGCGGAGGGCCGGGGAACAGCCTGTTACGGCTGCTCCCCGGCCCTCGTCGCTACTGTCGGTGCGTCAGTTCCCCTTCAACACAACGCGCGGGTCAACGAGTCACGGGTACGAGACCACGTTGCTCGGCCCGCCGAAGGTCGGCGAGACCGCCGCTCCGGTGCCGTTGACCACGGAGTCGATCCCGCCCGAGCCGTTGAGGAACACGGTCAGGATGTCGTGGAACTGGACCCCGGCGGTGTTGGGCGCCTGGAAGGCCATCGAGCTGTGGATGTCCACCCCCTGGTTGAAGTAGGAGTAGGCGCCCATCCCGTAGCCCTGGAACGAGGTGACGTTGTTGGCGACGTGGAAGGCCGGGTATCCCTTCTGCGTCCCGCTCGCCATCCACGCGGCCTGGTTCGGCACGTCGTAGGGGTTCTCGTTCTGGTAGAAGACGACGGTGCCGCCCTGGCCGTTCCAGTCGGTCTCGTCCTTCTGGTAGTGCTCGGAGGCGAGGCCGTAGGCGGTGACGTTGTTGCCGTTGACGATGACGCCGGTGTCGGCCTGGTCGCTGGTCCAGACGCCGCCGCCGGCGCCGTGGTCGGCACGCCAGGACCACATGTCGTCGATGATCGAGTTGTTGCTGTTGTCGATGAAGGCCGTGGTGACCGAACCGGCGGTGGCGCCGCCGACGCGCAGGAAGACGTCGTCCACGGTGACCGGGTCACTGGCGTGGCTGACGGTCGAGCCCGCGGTGCCGATCTGCAGCAGCGAGGGGGACTTGACCGGTCCGGCGTCGAAGATGATCGCGGAGACGTTTACACCGTCCACGTCGGCGACCGACATGGTGGTGTTGCCGTTGGTCGGGACCAGGGTCGGGAAGCCCAGACCGATGATCTTGGTGTCCGGGTGGGTGACCTGGATGGTGCTCGGGACGTTGTAGACGCCCGGGGTGAACAGCAGGTTGTCACCGGCGTTCAGCGCGGCGTTGATCTGGTCCACCGTGCTGGACGCGTTGACCACGTAGAACGTGCTCAGCGGCAGCGAGGTGCCGGGGGTGCTGCCGTTCAGCCAGGTCGGACCGGTGGAGTTGGTCTGCTTGGCCGGGACGAACACGTTGTAGTTGCCCGCGGCGTCGGTGTAGAGGTAGGGCTCCTCCTGCGTCACCGGGCTGGCGGCCAGCGTGGTGTACGGCTGGGGGCCGCCGCTGGCACCGGAGTTGGCGGCGAAGCTCTGCGCCGGGGCGCCGGTGTCACCGCTGAACACCTGGTTCCAGACGCCGTTGCTCCATCCGTCCAGGGCGGAGTTGCGGGTCAGGTACTGCTGCTGCGAGCCGTTGGTGATGGTGCCGCCGGTGAACTGCGAGTCCGAGATGAAGCCGCCGGAGGCGTAGTCGGGCGCGCCGGTGCAGTAGTCCATCAGCGTGACGTTGCCGTTCATGTGCACCCTGCGCATCGGGGACGCCTGGGACGCGGCCCAGAAGTCGTCGCCGGAGTAGCAGCCGGAGTTGCCCATCACGTTGACGGTCAGGTTGTTGATGGAGCGCCAGAAGTTGTCGGTGGCGTTGCAGTTGCTGTAGCCGCCGCCCTGGCAGCGGTTGAAGGCGTTGATGGAGCCGTTGATGGTGACGTCGCCCGGGTTCTTGCCCAGGCCCGCGACCTCGGTGTAGTAGCCGACGGTGAACACCAGCGGGTTCGCCGCGGAGCCGTAGGTGCCCGGCTTGAAGAACAGCGCGTAGCGCTGGGTGCCGAACTCGTTGTCGGACTGCTGGTTGGCGATGGTGTTCAGCTGGTTCTGGATGTCGCTCTGCGCCTGGGTCGGGCTGAACACGATCACGTTGGCGCCGAGGCTGCCGCCGGTGGGCGGGGCCGGGGTGCCGGTGCCGCCTCCGCCGGTTCCGGTGCCGCCGTCGGTGGCGAGGTTGAACTCGCCGATGGACCACCAGGCGCCGGTGGACGCGGTGGTCAGCACGATCCGGACGTAGCGGGCGTTCTGGTCGGCGAAGGTCGCGGTCTCGCTGGTGGCCTTGCCGGCCTCGGTGTCGACGGTGGTGAAGGTGCTGCCGTCGTTGGAGACCTGGACCTGGTAGCCGGGCGCGGTGTCGCCGGCCCAGTTGGTGGAGTCCATGACGACCTGGTTGAAGGACTTGGCCGAACCCAGGTCGACCTGGAACCACATCCCCGGCGCGGCCACCGCGTCCGAGCTGTAGCGGGTGCCGGCGTTGCCGTCGATGGCGTTCGAAGGAGCGTCCCCGGCACCGGAGTTGGTGCTCGCGGTGGCGGTCCAGCCGGTGCGGCTGAGGGTGGTCTCGGCGCCGCCGGTCCCGCCCCCGGTGCCGCCCCCGCCGGTGCCCGTGCCGCCGTCGGTGGCGAGGTTGAACTCGCCGATGGACCACCAGGCCCCGGTGGAGTTGCCGGTCAGCACGATCCGGATGTAGCGGTCGGTCTGGTCCGCGAAGGTCGCGGTCTCGATCCCGGTCTGCGCCGCCTCGGTGTCGACGGTGGTGAAGGTGGTGCCGTCGTTGGAGACCTCGACCTTGTAGCCGGGCGCGGTGTCACCGGCCCAGTTGGTGGAGTCCATCACGACCTGGTTGAAGGACTTGGCCGAACCCAGGTCGACCTGGAACCACATCCCGGTCGCCGCTGCCGCGTCGGAGCTGAAGCGGGAGTTGGCGCTGCCGTCGATCGCGTTCGAAGGAGCGTCCCCGGCAGCCGAGTTGGTGCTGGCGGTGGCGGTCCACCCGGTGCGGCCCAGTGTGGTCTCGGTGCCGGCCGCGCCCGCGCTGACCGCGGGGGCGCCGAGCGCCACCACGACCGCGCCGACGGCGAGGAGCGCCGCGCTGGTACGGGCTCGGCGGCCCGGTGTTGCGGCCCCGCGCCGGAGCGCGGGGCGCCCGGCTGCCACATCGGGTCTGTCACTGCTACTGAACTCGGTCATGGGGGACCGCACCTCTTTACCTAGGTGGAACGCGGGTGGGTGGCCCGCGCAGCAAGAGACCGGTGCGGGGCGGGGAAGGCCGGGCACCGGTGACGGACAGTCAGCGAGGAGGGTGGAACGCCCGATGGGGGTTCATGGGATGCCTCCTGGGGGTGGGGAAGGCCGGAGCGCCGCATCGTGGGGAGAGCGCTCTCCGAAGCAGAGTGAAGCAGTGCCGGTGACACGGCGTCAATATCCCCGTAGGTGTGGAATTCTCCCCGGTCCGGCGCGTGGAGCGGGCCGAGAGGGTGTTTGCGCAGGTCCGGGTACATGAAACCAGAGAGCGCTCTCTGGTGAACGCGACGTATACGAATTCCCGTGCAAGGGGCGGGCTGGGTTCCGGAACCGCCACCCTGTTGACCACCCTTGGCATGTGCGTAACTATCGGTTCAGCGCCGGTCAGGTCAGAACCGGAGCGGGACCGTACACCCCCATCCCGGCACCGCGCAGGCGAACAGGCAGGCACGCCGTTCCCCTTGCGGGCAGTGGCCCGATGGGCGATCTGGCCGTAGCGCAGCAGCAGTACGCCGACGCACCGGTCCGGTGGCCCGTGGGGACCCGCCACGCAGACTCCGACGGAGGACCACCGTGCTGTTCGACAAATTCTGGCCGCATGTCCTTTCCCTGTTCCGCGTCGTCGTAGGGGCGCTGTTCCTGTGCCACGGCGTCGCCACGATCTTCGGGATCATGGGCGGCAACATGGGCTCGGGCCACAGCCTGCAGGCCGGCGTCTGGCCCGGATGGTGGGCCGCGCTGATCCAGCTCATCGGTGGGGCCCTGGTCGTGCTGGGCCTCGGCGCCCGGCCCGCGGCGCTGCTGTGCTCGGGCTCGATGGCCTACGCGTACTTCAGCATCCACCAGGCCAAGGCCCTGCTGCCGATCCAGAACTCCGGGGAACCGGCCGTGATGTTCTGCTGGGCCTTCCTGCTCATCGCCGTCGCCGGGCCGGGCGCCTGGGCCCTGGACGCCCTGCTGACCCGGGACCGGGGCGCCCCCGCCGCGGTGCGGCGGCACGGCGCGGCGGTGCGGGACAACATCCCGGCCTGAGCCGCAGGCCGGCGGTGGCGGTGCCCGCCGCTACCGCCGACCTGTCGCGACCTCTGCCCCGCCGCAACCTCCCCGCCCCCCGCTTGCCCTGCCGCCCCGCCAACACCCCGCCGCGGCCCCTGCCCCGCCGTCACCGCTGACCCGCCGTACGTCCTTCGGGCGGCGTTGGCCCGGGGTTCGCCTGCGGCGGTCACGCTGCTCGGGTGCGGAACCGGAACCGGTGGGTGGGGCTCGCGGGAACGACCGCACTGGCCCTGGGCGGGGCGGACGGCGCGGGCGCGCTGCCGTCGGCCGCGGGCGTCCGGCATCCCTCGATCGGCTTGTTCCTGGCCTACTTCGGCCTGGTGCTGCTGGTGGGGGCGTGGTGGCGGCTCGGCCGGACGGTCCGGTCGGACCGGCCGCCGTCCAGCCGGGAACTGCTGCTGACGCTGGCGGTGTGGGCCGCGCCGCTGCTGCTCGCCACCGGCGGCGGCCTGCTCGCGTTGGTCGCCCTGCTGTGCGTACGTCCGGCCCGGTGAGGCCGCGGGCCCCGTGGCGGGGAGCGCTGCGGCGGCTGGGGGTCCCTCGGTCGGGGGTCCCGAGGCAGGCGGGCGCTAGGAGGCGGCTGGGCGCTCAGCGGCCGGGGGTCCTGGGGCAGGGTGCGCTGCTGGGCTTCACCGTCGTCTTCATGGTCACCGTGCCGTTCTACCGGGGCTGGTTCGACCTGTACGTCTACTACGGGACGATCAACGACTGGGTCCGGCACAGCGGCCAGATCTACGACTACCTGCTGCCCGGCACGCCGTACGGCTTCACCTACCCGCCGTTCGCCGCGCTGTGCATGCTGCCGGATGCGCTGGTGCCGCGCGGGGTCGCGGTGGGTCTGGCGTTCGCGCTGAACACCGCGGCCTCGGTGTACCTGCTGCGGCGGCTGGTTCCCGGCTGGCCCCCGGTCGTCGCGGTGTGCCTGTTCGCGATGCTGGAGCCGGTGCGGGACAGCTTCAGCCTGGGCCAGGTCAATCTGCCGCTGCTGGCGCTGGTGCTGACCGACCTCCGGCCGCACCGGTTCTCCGGGGTCGGCATCGGGCTCGCGGCGGCGGTGAAGCTGACGCCCGCGCTGTTCATCGGCTCCCTGCTGCTGACCCGGCGCCGGCGGGCGGCGGGTACGGCGACCGGGGTCGCCCTCGCCGCCACCGGGGCCGGTTGGCTGCTGGCGCCGGGCCCGTCGCGGCGGTACTGGACGTCCGCGCTGTGGGACACCGGACGCGTCGGCGATCCGGCCTACGTCTCGAACCAGTCGCTGCGCGGGGTGCTGGCCCGGCTCGGCGATCCGGGGCACCCGGTGCTGTGGCCGCTGCTGGTGCTGGCGGTGCTCGCGGTCTGGGCGCACCGGGTGCGCCGGGCGCCGGACCAGCTGACCGCGTTCGCCCTCACCGGCGCGGCGGCCTGCCTGGTCAGCCCGGTGACCTGGGTGCACCATCTGGTCTGGCTGCTCCCGGCACTGGTGCTGGCGCGGTCCGCGGTCGGCCATGTGCTGCTGTGCAGCAGCCTGGTGTGGCTGTGGCGCTTCGACGCCCCCGGGTGGCCGGGCGTGGCGGGCGTGGTGGGCTTCCTGGGCGCGAACGCGTATGTGTGGTTCACCCTCTGGTTGCTGCTGCGGCGTTACCGGGCACGACCATTGACGCCCCATCAGACCCCCTGATGTCCTCCGGCATCCCTTGATCAACAGTGTTGGCTTCTGGTCTTTTGTGGAGAGTATTGACACTTAAATGAACACGACAACACACTGTGGGCCACATCCACGCCACACGAAGGGCGTTGACCATGGCGCGCTTACTCCGACTCACCCCCCTGTGGATTCTGGCGCTGCTGGCCGCCCTGCTGGCGGTCGGCGCCCCCGCGCACGCGGCTGCCGCGGCCACGTCCGTCACCGTGGACGGCACCCAGGGCGGGCGGACCTTCGACGGCATCGGCGCGATCAGCGGCGGCGGTGGCAACTCCCGTCTGCTGGCCGACTATCCGGCGACCCAGCAGAGCCAGATCCTGGACTACCTGTTCAAGCCCGACTACGGCGCGAACCTGCAGCTCCTCAAGGCGGAGATCGGCGGGGACGCCAACTCCACCGACGGCTCCGAGCCGTCGATCGAGCACAGCAAGGGCACGGTCAACTGCAACGCGGGCTACGAGTTCTGGCTGATGCAGCAGGCCAAGGCGCGGAACCCGAACATCAAGCTGTACGGTCTGGCCTGGGCCGCGCCCGGCTGGATCAGCGGTGGATTCTGGTCCACCGACACCATCAACTACCTGATCTCCTGGCTTGGTTGCGCCAAGCAGCACAATCTGACGATTGACTACCTCGGCGGCTGGAACGAGCGCGGACACGACGTCAACTGGTACATCCAGCTGCGCTCGGCGCTGAACGCGGCCGGCTACGGCGCCGTGCAGATCGTCGGTGACGACAGCGGCTGGAGCGTCGCCGACGACATGGCGAGCAACTCCGCCTTCAACAACGCGGTCCAGATCATCGGCGCGCACTACCCCTGCCAGGGCGGCGACGGCGGGAACTCGGACACCTGCTCCAGCACGGCGAACGCCAAGAACAACGGCAAACCGCTGTGGGCCAGCGAGAACGGGTCGCAGGACATGAACAGCGGCGCGCCCGCGCTGATCCGCTCGATCACCCGCGGCTATGTCGACGCCGACATCACCGGCTCGCTCAACTGGCCGCTGGTCGCCGCGATCTACCCCAACCTGCCCTACGCCACCGTCGGCCTGGCCACCGCCGCCTCGCCCTGGTCGGGGAACTACAGCATCGGTGAGAACACCTGGGCCACCGCGCAGGTCACCCAGTTCGCGCAGCCGGGATGGAAGTTCATCGACTCCGGCTCCGGCTACCTCGGCGGCGCCGAGTCCAACGGCAGCTACACCACGCTGAAGTCGCCCAACGGCAAGGACTGGTCCACGGTCCTGGAGACCACCACCGCCACTGCCGCGCAGACTGCGACGTTCACGGTCAAGGGCGGGCTGTCCACCGGCGCGGTGCACGTGTGGGCCACCGACGTGAACGCGCCGAAGGCGGCCACCGACTTCGTCCACACCCAGGACATCACCCCGGTCGGCGGGAGCTTCTCGCTGACCATGCAGCCCGGCTACGTCTACACCGTGACCAGCACCACCGGGCAGGGCAAGGGCACCGCGACCTCGCCCGCGGCCCACCCGCTGGCGCTGCCCTACGCCGACGACTTCGACGCCGACGCCAGCGGCACCGAGGCGACCTACCTGTCCGACATGCAGGGCGCCTACGAGGTGCAGCCCTGCGCGGGTGGCCGTTCCGGGCAGTGCCTGCAGCAGATGGCGCCGGTCAAGCCGATCGAGTGGCAGGACGACTCCGACGCCTACTCGCTGATCGGGGACACCAGTTGGTCCAACTACACGGTCAACTTGGACGTGTTCCTGCGCAGTGCGGGGACGACGGAACTGTTGGGCCGGGCCAATGAGCAGGAGCGCCCGCAGTCGCACATGAACGCCTACTACTTCCGGATCCGCGACACCGGGCAGTGGTGGATCGAGAAGATGTACACCGACGGCTCCAACCACACCCTGGCCACCGGAACCACGACCGCGCTGGGGACCGGCACCTGGCACAAGCTGTCGTTCACCTTCCAGGGCACGCAGATCAGCGCCGCGGTCGACGGGCACACGGTCGGGTCGGTGGCGGACTCCTCGTTCCTGTCCGGGCAGGCCGGGCTCGGCATCCAGGGCTACCGCACCGACCAGTTCGACAACCTCTCGATCACCCCGGGCACCGGCACCGCCCAGCCCCCGGTGGGGCCGGTCACCTCCGGCATCAGCGGCAAGTGCCTGGACGACTACACCGGCTCGTCCGTCTCCGGGACCAAGGCCGACCTGTGGGACTGCAACGGGACCGCGGCGCAGCGCTGGGCCTTCACCGACGGCACGCTGCAGACGGCGGGCAAGTGCCTGGACATCACCGGGGCCGGCAGCGCCAACGGCACCCTGGCCGAGCTGTGGGACTGCAACGGCGGAGCCAACCAGCAGTGGGAGCCGGAGAACGGCGCCCTGGTGAACCCCGGCACCGGCAAGTGCCTGGACGACCCGGCGTTCAGCAGCACCAACGGCACCCAGCTCGACATCTGGACCTGTGACGGCGGAGCCAACCAGCAGTGGACGCTGCCGTCCTGACGGACTGTCTGTTTCTGACGGGTTGTCTGTTCGTTCGCCGAAACCCTAGCCGTGAGCCCGGCCGCCGGGCTCACGGCTCGTCGCGGGGTGGGAAGCCGCCGATCGCCCCCTCGGCCCGGCCGGTCAGCCCCGGCCGGGCGGCCCGGCGGCTGGCCGCCTGCTCCTTGCGCTGACCCGCAGGGTAGAAGCGGCGGAACCACCACGATCCGGGGCGGGCCAGCCGCAGCGCGACCACCAGCGAGGCGAACGGCACCAGGATCCCGGCCAGGGCGAACCAGTACCGCCCCTTGAGCGCCGCCACCAGCGAGGTCGCGGCGTGCAGCAACAGCACCCCGACGAAGAACCAGATCCCCTCGCCCTGTTGCCGGGACAGCGGGTTGGCCGCGACCAGTCCGACCGTGCCCAGCCCGGCGACGCCGACCACCGCGTCGACCGACTGGCGCCCCTCCTGCTCCCAGTACACGTCGGTCAGGTGCAGCCACAGCGCGAACTCGTCCAGCGTCAACGCTGCTCCGGCGCTGAACACGCCCGCCAGCGCGTTGCGCGCGGCGCCGTGCGGGGCGAGGACGAACTCCAGCGGGGCGCTGGCCAGCATGATGAAGATCCCCGGTACCAGGTGGTGCACATGCACGCCGTCGACCTGCACGTCGCCGAACGGGCCGCGGCCGGACCGGATCAGGCGCACCACCAGCCGGGTCACGCCGAAGGTGGCGATGAAGGACAGCAGCATCACCAGCAGGGTGACCCGGCCACTGTCCGCGGCGAGCTGCTCCATTGCGCCATTACTACCGCACCGGGGCGGTCGCCGGGCGGCACCACGCCCGGGGAGTGCGGGGGCGGTATTGACCATTGTGGGTTAGGTATGGCTAACCTAAGTTCCTGTTGCTTCACGTGCCCCCGTATCTGCGAGGAAGGCCACACCCGTGCCCCTGCCGTTGCTGTCCCCTGCCCTGCCGCAGCTCGCGGCTGATGCGCCGTCGACACCGTTGGGTCCGTTCGCGGACAGTGCTGTGGCGTGGACCACCTGGGTCACCCTGATGGGCTTCGTCGGACTGGCCGCCCTGGCGCTGCTGGTCGCCGGGCCCGCGGCGGCCCGCACCGTGCCCGGGGCGATAGCCGCGATCACCTCGCGGCTGGCCCTGGTCGCGGTCGTGGTCGGCGTCCTCGCGGTCCCCGCCGTGCTCACCGACCTGGCCCACGGCGCGTCGCAGAGCGGGGGCTACGACTACTCGGCGGCCTGGAACTCGCTCTACGACGGCAGCAACGACGGCCGCCTGTCCGGCCTCGAAGTCACCTTCTCCCTGGTCGGCGCCGCGCTGCTGGCGCCGCTGACGCTGCGTACGGTCGCGGCGGGCCGAGCCCGGCGCTGGCTGCTCGGGGCCGGTCTGGCCGCGGGCACGGTCGCGCTCGGCAGCACCAGGTTCCCCGACAAGACGCCCGACAACTGGGGCCGCACCGTCTTCGAGACGCTGATGTGGATGCTGCACCTGATCGGCGGCGGCGTCTGGCTCGGCGGGCTGGCCGGGCTGGTGGTCATCGCCGCGCTCGGCGCGGTCCCCGCCGCCGAGCGCGGCGCGTTCTGGTCGGCCGCCATCCGCCGCTTCTCGGTCTGCGCCATGAGCTGCGTCGCCGCCATCGCGCTGTCCGGCCTGTTCCTCTACTGGGAGCACGTCGACGGGCCGACCCAGCTGGTCACCACCATGTACGGGCGGGTGCTCGGGGTGAAGATCCTGATCTTCGGCGGGCTGCTGGTGCTGGGCGTGTTCAACCAGTTCTGGCTGCACCCGCGGATCGACGCCCTGCGCGCCGCGGGCGACCAGCGCCCGCTGGCCACCGTGCTGCTGCGGCGGTTCCCGGTTGTGGTCGCGGTGGAGGTGCTGCTCGGGCTCGCGGTGCTGTTCGTCGCCCCGTTCCTGCACGGCTCGGCCCGCAACCAGGCCTACCAGGCCGACCTGGCCAAGCACTCGGCTTCTGCCACCGTGGACGCGAAGCAGCTGCCCAAGCTGGCGCCGAAGACGGCCGGCGGCTCCACCTGGGCCTGGGGCACCGTCGAGACGATCGCGGTGATCGCGGTCATGGCCGGCGGCTACCGGCTCTCTGGCCGACTGGCCGGTCGTCGGGCGGCGGCCGCCGCCGGTGTGCCGGCCGCGGACCCGGGCGATCTCGTCGGAGCCTGAGCCCCCGCGGCGGGAGGCCTGGGCCCCGGGTCGGAGCCCGGTCTTCCGGCCGCGATCGGTTGTCGTGTCCGCGGGGTGTCCGTTCGCGTGGTACCGCGCGTAGTCTCGGATTTGGTGGATTTTGTGGTGACGCCCGTCACCATTCGACGCGGCGTCGCCCGTCTTTGCCTCTTCATCCGTTCTCGATCGGAAGGACCCGATCATGAGCAGCGAAATCCCCGCCGAGACCCCCGCGGCTGCCGAAGTCCCGCCCCCGACCCCGGTAGCCGCAACCGCCACCGCCGCCTCCGCAGCGGCCCCCGCCGCGTCCTCCGCCGACCCCGCGCCGCTCGGACTGGCCGGGTTCGCGGTGACCACGCTGATGCTGTCCTTCATCAACACCCACATCATCAAGGAGGACGGCGCGATCATCGTGGTGCTGGGCCTCGCCGCGTTCTACGGAGGCATCGCCCAGTTCGCGGCGGGCCTGTTCGAGTTCCGCCGCGGCAACACCTTCGGCGCCACGGCGTTCGCCTCCTACGGCGCGTTCTGGCTCAGCTACTGGTGGATTGTCACCCACCTGAACGCCGCCAGCGGCGACGTGCACCAGGCGCTCGGGCTGTTCCTGCTGCTCTGGGCGGTCTTCACGGCCTATATGGCGGTCGCCTCGCTGCGCGTCTCCAGCGCCGTCCTGGCCGTGTTCGTGCTGCTGACGCTGACCTTCGTGTTCCTGGCCATCGGCAGCTTCCAGAACGGCATGCCGGCTCCGGACGCGATGACCAAGGTCGGCGGCTGGCTCGGCATCGCCACCGGCGTCGCCGCCCTGTACGCCTCCGCCGCGACCGTGGTCAACGCCACGCACCGGCGGAGCCTGCTCCCGACCGGCCCGCGCTGAGAAGGCGGTAGCCGTGTCCGAGGAGACCCTGTCGAACCTGCTGAACGAGACCCGCCGGTTCCCGCCGCCCGCCGAGCTGGCCGCCACCGCCAACGTGACCGAGGAGGCCTACCGGCAGGCGGCAGCCGACCGGCTCGGCTTCTGGGCCGAGCAGGCCGCGCGGCTGCACTGGGAGCAGCCCTGGGACGAGGTGCTCGACTGGTCCGACCGCCCGTTCGCCCGCTGGTTCACCGGCGGCAGGCTGAACGTGGCCTACAACTGCGTGGACCGGCACGTCGAGGCCGGACACGGCGAGCAGATCGCGATCCACTTCGAGGGCGAGCCCGGCGACAGCCGCTCGGTCAGCTACGCCGAGCTGCAGCGCGAGGTCTGCCGGGCGGCCAACGCGCTGACCGAGCTGGGCGTCGTCGCCGGGGACCGGGTCGCCATCTACATGCCGATGATCCCGGAGACCGTGGTCGCCATGCTGGCCTGCGCCCGGATCGGCGCCCCGCACTCGGTGGTCTTCGCCGCCTTCTCCGCCGCCGCGCTGCGCTCGCGCATCGACGACGCCGAGGCGAAGGTGCTGATCACCGCGGACGGCTACCACCGCCGCGGCACGGTGGTCGACCTCAAGCCGCAGGCGGACGAGGCGGTGGACGGCGCCGAGTCGATCGAGAAGGTCCTGGTGGTGCGCCGCACCGGCCAGCAGGTGCCGTGGCAGGACGGCCGCGACCTGTGGTGGCACGAGCTGACGGACCGTCAGTCCGACCAGCACACCGCGGAGGCCTTCGACTCCGAGCACCCGCTGTTCATCCTCTACACCTCCGGCACCACCGGGAGGCCCAAGGGCATCCTGCACACCACCGGCGGCTACCTGACCCAGGTCTCCTACACCCACCACGCCGTGTTCGACCTCAAGCCGGACACCGACGTCTACTGGTGCACGGCCGACGTGGGCTGGGTGACCGGCCACTCGTACATCGTCTACGGCCCGCTCAGCAACCGGGCCACCCAGGTGCTCTACGAGGGGACCCCGGACACCCCGGACCGGGGCCGGTTCTGGCACAACGTGGCCAAGTACAAGGTGTCGATCCTCTACACCGCGCCCACCGCGATCCGCACGTTCATGAAGTGGGGCGGGGACATCCCGGCCAAGTCGGACCTGTCGTCGCTGCGGATCCTGGGCAGCGTCGGCGAGCCGATCAACCCCGAGGCCTGGATCTGGTACCGGGAGCACATCGGCGGCGGGCGCTGCCCGATCGTGGACACCTGGTGGCAGACCGAGACCGGGGCGATGATGATCGCGCCGCTGCCCGGCGTGGCCGCGACCAAGCCGGGCTCGGCGATGCGTCCGCTGCCGGGGATCTCGGCCCAGGTGGTGACCAACGCGGGCGTGCCGGTCCCGGACGGCGGCGGCGGACTGCTGGTGCTGGACCAGCCCTGGCCGTCCATGCTGCGCGGGGTCTGGGGCGACCCGGAGCGCTTCCGCGACACCTACTGGTCCCGCTTCCCGGAGCAGGGCTACTACTTCGCCGGCGACGGGGCGAAGAAGGACGCGGACGGCGACCTGTGGCTGCTGGGCCGGGTCGACGACATCATGCTGGTCTCCGGCCACAACATCTCCACCACGGAGGTGGAGTCCGCGCTGGTCTCCCATCCCGCGGTGGCGGAGGCGGCGGTGGTCGGCGCGAAGGACGAGACGACCGGCCAGCGGATCGTGTCCTTCGTGATCCTGCGCGGCGGACGGGAGGAGGACCCGGGCCTCGACGCCGAACTCAAGGCGCACGTCACCAAGGAGATCGGGCCGATCGCCAGGCCCCGGCAGATCCAGTTCGTCGCGGAGCTGCCGAAGACCAGGTCCGGCAAGATCATGCGTCGGCTGCTGAAGGACGTGGCCGAGGAGCGGTCGCTGGGCGACACCACCACGCTCACCGACGCCTCGGTGATGGACCTGATCGCCGCCAAACTCCCGCACGCGGCGGAGGACGCGTAGCGGGGCGCTGGACAGGGCGGGGCGGTCACGGCGGAGTTCGCCGGGGCCGCCCCCGTCCGGTTCTGTGGAGGCGCCCCGCAGGGGGTCAGTGCCGTGGGGCGACGCGTCGGCCGCCGTCGACCAGCAGGTCGGTGCCGGTGACCCAGGCGGCGGCGGGGGAGAGCAGCCAGAGCACCGCCTCGGCGATGTCCTCCGGCTCGCCGAGGCGTCGTAGCGGGGTGGCGGCGGCCAACCGGGGTTCGGTCGACTCCCAGTAGTGGCGCGCGAGTTCGGTGCGGACCAGGCCGGGGGAGACCGAGTTGACCCGTACCCCGGGGGCGAGTTCGGCGGCCAGGTGCCGGGTGAGCTGCAGCAGCGCGGCCTTGCTGGTCTCGTAGGCGGCCAACCGGGGCCCCGCGCCGTGGACCCCCTCGGTGACGATGTTCACCACCGCGCCGCCGTGCTCCCGCATCCACGCCTGCCAGGCGCCGCGGACCAGGGCGAGCGGGCCGTGCACATTCACGGCGAACGTTTCCAGCCAGACCGCCGGATCGCCGTCGACGGCCGGGGCCAGCGGCTGGTTGGCCCCGGCGTTGTTCACCACGAGGTCGACCCCGCCGAACAGTTCCAGGCAGGCGCCGACCCAGTCGGCGGTGTCGGCGGGGCTGCCCGCGGAGCCGGTGCGGCCCTCGACCCGGCCATGGCGTCGGCCGTCGGTCGGTTCTGCGTGCTTCGCCCGCAGCCGTTGGACGGCGTCCGCGACGCCGGCGGCGTCCCTGGCGGTCAGCAGCACGTCCGCACCGGCCGTCAACAACCCGTCGGCGACTGCGAGTCCGATTCCCCGGGAGCCGCCGGTGACGATCGCCGCGTGTCCGTCCAGTCGTCGCATGGCCACAGGGTGGGCCGCCGTCCGCGAGAAGGGAAGCCCAGGCGGGCCGGGGGGAGGCCGGGAGCCGGTCGGTTCCGGTTCCCGCATCCGTGCGCGAAGGCTTGACAGGCTCGTAACAGAGCCGTAGAAATCAGCTGCTAGAGAGCGCTCTCTAAATCGCACGGAAGAGCCAACCGGCTTGCCCAGTAAGCGTGTTGTGGCAGATCAGGTGCCGCAACTTTGCGCTGCGCGCCGCCGGAACCGAGAGAGCGCGATCCGCGCTGAAGGGAAGGCAACGTGTCCTTCATACCCCGTCAGGGCCGACAAGTCGGCCGCCGAAAAGCCGCGTTGAGGGGCCGTTCGATCCTGGCCACGGTGGCACTCCTCGCCGGATGCCTGACCGGCGCGGTCGCCGCGACGGTGGTCACCGCGCCGGCGGCGATGGCCGACACCGTGCCGGCCGCGCCCGCGGGCTGGAACACCGTCTTCGGGGACGACTTCGCCGGGGCCGCGGGCTCGGCGCCGTCGTCCTCGAACTGGTTCTACGACATCGGCAGCGGCTACGGGACCGGAGAGATCGAGCAGACCACCAACTCGACCAACAACTCCTACCTGGACGGCAACGGCCACCTGGTCCTCAAGGCGATCAACAACGGCGGGACCTGGACCTCCGCGCGGCTGGAGAGCACGAGGGACGACTTCCAGGCCCCGGCCGGCGGCGAGTTGGAGATGACCGCCTCGATCCAGCAGCCGAACCCGGCCAACGGCCTCGGCTACTGGCCCGCGTTCTGGGCGCTCGGCGCCCCGATGCGGACCGGCGGCGGCTGGCCCACCTCCGGTGAGATCGACATGATGGAGGACGTCAACGGCTCCAACCAGGCCTCGCAGACCCTGCACGACTCGGCGAACAGCCCCGGGCACGCGCTGATCGCCTGTCCCGGTGCGGGCTCCAGCTGCCAGACCGGATACCACACCTACTCGGTGATCGTCGACCGCACCAACACCAGCGCCGAGACGATGCAGTTCCTGATGGACGGCACGGTCGAGACCACCATCACCGAGGCCTCGGTCGGCACGACCGCCTGGCAGCAGGCCGTCGACCACGGGTTCTTCATCATCTGGGACCTGGCCATGGGCGGCAACTACCCGGACGGGATCTACGGTTCGCCGACCCCGACCGCGGCCACCAGTTCGGGCGCGTCGATGAGCGTGGCCTATGTGGCGGTGTACGAGAAGGGTGGCAACTCCACCCCCACCGGCACGGCCACCGCGACCGGCACAGTCAAGGGCATCAACGGGCTGTGCCTCGCCAACCAGAACTCCCTGAACACCGAGGGCAACCCGATCAACGTGAGCGCCTGCGACGGCAGTGCGGGCCAGCAGTGGTCCCCGTACTCCGACGGCACCCTCCGCGGTCAGGGCGGCTGCCTCGACGTGGTGAGCGCCGGGACGACCAGCGGGACCAACGTCGACTGGTACGCCTGCAACGCCACCGCCGCGCAGGGCTGGACCCATCAGGCCAACGGCGAGCTGGTGAACCCGAGTTCGGGTCTGTGCCTGACCGACCCGGGCGGCAACACCGGCAGTCGGCTGGACATCGAGACCTGCACCGGCTCGGCCCAGCAGCTGTGGACCCTGCCCAGCGGGGGCGGTGGTGGTGGGAACACGGTCACGGTGACCGGTCCCGGCAACCAGAGTTCGACGGTGGGTTCGGCGGCGAGCCTGCAGGTGAAGGCGAGTGACTCGGCGTCAGGTCAGACCTTGAGCTACAGCGCGACCGGTCTGCCCGCTGGGTTGTCGATCAATGCGGCGACCGGGTTGGTCTCGGGCACGCCGACGGCGGCGGGCACGTCCAACGTCACCGTCAAGGCGACGGACGGCACCGGTGCTTCCGGTACTGCGGCGTTCAGTTGGACGGTGGCCGCCGCGGGCGGCGGCGGTTGCGGCACGACCGACGTCGCGCTCAACAAGACCGCGACCGCCTCGTCCACCGAGAACGCGGGCACCCCGGCGAGTGCGGCGGTGGACGGTGACACCAACGGCACCAGGTGGTCGAGTGCGTTCTCGGACCCGCAGTGGTTGCAGGTGGACCTCGGTTCGACGCAGTCGATCTGCAAGGTGGTGCTGTACTGGGAGACGGCGTATGCCACGGCCTTCCAGCTGCAGACCTCCAACGACGGGACCAACTGGACCACGATCTACTCCACCACGACGGGCACGGGCGGCACGCAGACCCTCAACGTCACCGGCAGCGGGCGCTACCTGCGCATGAACGGCACCGCCCGAGCCACCCAGTACGGCTACTCCCTCTGGGAACTCCAGGCCTTCGCGGGCACGGGCGGTGGTGGTGGCGGGAACACGGTCACGGTGACCGGTCCCGGCAACCAGAGTTCGACGGTGGGTTCGGCAGCGAGCCTGCAGGTGAAGGCGAGTGACTCGGCGTCAGGCCAGACCTTGAGCTACAGCGCGACCGGGTTGCCTGCCGGGTTGTCGATCAATGCGGCGACCGGGTTGGTCTCGGGCACGCCGACGGCGGCGGGCACGTCCAACGTCACTGTCAAGGCCACCGACGGTACCGGTGCTTCCGGGACCGCCGCCTTCACCTGGACCGTGACCGCGGCAGGCGGCGGTTGCGGTAGCACCGACCTCGCGCTGAACAAGACCGCGACCGCGTCCTCGCAGGAGAACATCGCCTTCCCGGCGAGTGCGGCGGTGGACGGTGACACCACGGGCACCAGGTGGTCGAGTGCGTTCTCGGACCCGCAGTGGTTGCAGGTGGACCTCGGGTCGACGCAGTCGATCTGCAAGGTGGTGCTGTACTGGGAGACCGCTTATGCCACGGCCTTCCAGCTGCAGACCTCCAATGACGGGACCAACTGGACCACGATCTACTCCACCACGACGGGCACGGGCGGCACGCAGACCCTCAACGTCACCGGCAGCGGGCGCTACCTGCGCATGAACGGCACCGCCCGAGCCACCCAGTACGGCTACTCCCTCTGGGAACTCCAGGCCTTCGGCAGCAGCTGATCCCGACCCGTACAGCGCATCGCACCTCGTCCATCGCACACCGGCAGGGCCGCGGCACTCCCGCGGCCCTGCCTTTGGCTGGGGCATCACCTTCGCTGGCAGATCGAGTCCGATCCGGACCACTGCAGCGAGGTCGAGGTGCGCTTCGTCGCGGAAGCGCCGGGGCGGACTCGCGTCGAGCTCGAACACCGCCGGATCGACCGGCACGGCCCCGGCTGGCAGTCCCTCAGGGACGGCGTGGCGGGGGACCAGGGCTGGCCGCTGTACCTGGCCCGCTACGGCGCGCTCTTTCCCGAGGTGAGTTGAATGGCTCCGACGGCCTCAACCGCTCCGATCGCCGTGAGCACCGAGGTGAACCGCCCCGCGGAACGGGTGTTCGCCTACGCCACCGGCCCGGCCCGGCCCGGCCCGACCCGGCTCGGCCCGCAAGGAGATGCCCGCCAACCTGGCCACACTCAAAGCCCACCTGGAATCCGAGCCGGGCTAGCTCCCGACTGGGGCCGCCATCGCCTGTCCGTTCTTCACGGCCCGTGGCGGGCGGGTACCTACAGGTGCCTGGGCTTCCGGAGCAGCCACTGGCCGGGTGACCGTCGGGGGCGGCGGACCACGACGCGGCCGAAGGTCTTCTTGCCGGTCAGTTCGACGCGGAGGGTGACCGGGGTGTCGGGGTTCGGCGGGTGGTGGATCCTGACCTTGCTGAAGGCCAGGTTCAGGGCGTCGGCGTCGACCACGATGCCCGGAGCGGTGATCAGGGTCAGGTTCTTGCCGTGCATCTCCATGTCGATCCGCAGGGTGTCCTGGGTGATCACCGCCTGGGTGAAGTCGAGCGTCACCTCGCAGAACTCCGTTGCCAGTTCCAGTCGCCGGGGCACCGCCCAGCGTCCCGCGCGTTCGACCGGGCTGAACCTCTGGTCGATCCGGAGCACGTCCTTGACCTCCCCGAGCACCGCGCCGCCGGAGGCGGAGACGGGCGGCAGGTCGGCGGTGAGCGCGGTCAGTTCACTGAGCGTCCGGGCGGCCAGGGCGGCCTCCACCCGCTCGTCCAGTTCGACCGCGGTCAGCCGGCCGTCGCCCGCTCCGACCCGCAGGACGTCGACCACCCGGTCCCGGTCCGCGTGAGAGGCCCGCAGCTCGGGGTGGGGTGAGCCGCCGTCAAAGCGCTTCCCGTCAGGGCGCTTCTCGGGGAGCGAACTGTCTCCGGGCATGGTCCCGTCCGTCCTGGTCGTGTGGGGAGGTCCTCGCGCGAGGTGTCGGGGACACGGCCGCGCGGTAAGAACTAACGCTATATCGCGTTGTGGAGTGCCGCCAAGCCTGATGGGGGGAATCATGGAACCGTGTGATGGGATCACAGCGCACGCCGAGACGTCTGACGAGAGGGAGCGGAATGGCTGAGCAGCCCGCCTGCATCGACACCGACTGGCAGCCGGACATCCTCGGCGACGGCTACCGTCGGCGGGAGATCGAGCTGGGCGCCGACCCGGACCGGGAGGGCGCGGTCGCCGCCGTGCTGGTGCGGCGTGAGGTCCGCGCGGACGAGGTGGCCCGGGGCGCCGTCCTCTATGTGCACGGGTTCTCCGACTACTTCTTCCAGACCGGGCTGGCCGACGCCTTCGCCCGCCGCGGCCTGCCGTTCTACGCCCTGGACCTGCGCAAGTCGGGCCGGGCCCTGCGTCCGGGGCAGACCGCGCACTACGTCTCGGACCTCGCTCTGTGCGACGTCGAGCTCGAACGCGCGCTGGAGATCGTCGCCGAGGCCCATCCCGGGCTACCGGTGACCCTGGTCGCGCACTCCACCGGCGGCCTGATCGTCCCGCTGTGGCTGGACCGCCGCCGGGCCGCGGGGCGGGTCGCGCCGGTCGCCGGCCTGGTGCTCAACAGCCCGTGGTTCGACCTGCAGGGCAAGCCGGTGCAGCGCGGAGCGGCGACCCAGGCGCTGCGCCTGCTGGCGCGGGCGCTGCCGAACCGGGCGCTGAAGCTGCCGCCGAGCGTCTACGGGGAGACCCTGCACACCAGCGGCACCGGAGAGTGGGACTTCGACCTCCGGCTGAAGCCGTTGGCGGGCTTCCCGGTCACCGTCGGCTGGCTCAACGCGGTGCGGCGCGGACACGCCCGACTGCACCGGGGCCTGGACGTCGGCGTCCCGTCGCTGGTGCTGCGCTCCGACCGCACCCACTTCTCGACCCGGTACTCGGAACTGAGCGACCGCGCCGACACCGTGCTGGACGTCGCCCAGATCGCCCGGTGGGCCGGCTGCCTGGGCGGGGAGACCACCGTCGTCCCGATCGAGGGAGCACGCCACGACGTGTTCCTGTCCCTGGCCGAGCCGCGTGAGCAGGCGTACGCGGCCCTGGGCGGCTGGCTCGACCGGCACGGCCTTCCGCCGGTCGCGGCGGGGGACTGAGCACGGACGGGCCGACACCCGCCGATGCCCAGCCGACACCCCTGAGACCCCCGACACCCCTGAGACCCCCGACACCCCTGACACCCCTGACACCCGCCGGGCCTACCGGCGGGTGTCAGGTTGCGGAGCGTCACGTGTCAGGTGGCGAGGCCGTCGCTCAGACGCTGCCGACCCCGTCGGAGTAGCCCGTCATGTTGTAGGTGCCGAAGCCGTTCTGCACCGGGTCGCCGCTGTTGTTGATGCAGTGCAGGATGCCTCCGCCACCGGGCCCGTTGAGGCAGACGGTCATCAGGTCGGTGAAGACCACGCCGGGGGTGTCCGGGACCTCGTAGGCCCGGTCGGTGTAGATGTCGGCGTTGAGGTCGAAGAAGCAGTAGCTGCCCAGCCCCCAGGCCTGGTGGTGGCGGACCGAGTCGGCGACCTTGTAGGCGGCGTAGCCGTTGGTGCCGCCGTGGACCCAGGCGGACTGGGTGGGGACGTCGTAGGGGTGCTCGTTCTGGAAGAAGTAGGTGCGGCCGTGGTCGCCGTTCCAGAGCACCTCGTACTTCTGGTAGTGCTCGACGGCGAGGCCGTAGGCGGTCACCCGGTCGCCGTTGACCAGGAAGCCGGTGTCGGCCGGGTTGACCGACCAGCCGACGGTGCCGTCGTTGCCGTGGTCGGCGCGCCACAGCCAGAGGTTGTCGCAGACCACGTCGTTGCTGTCGAGCTGGACGCTGACGGTCGCGCCGCCGGCCAGCGCGCCGCCGATCCGGGCGTAGACGTCGTAGAGCACGGTGGGGTTCCCGCTGTGGCTGGTCCGGCTGCGGCCGTGGCCGACCCGGAGCAGCACCGGGGAGTGCGCCGAGGCGGCCTCCAGCAGCACTCCGGCCACCGAGACGCCGCCGACGTCGGCCACCTCGATCAGTGAATTGCCGTGCGTGGCCTGGAGAGTGGTCAGTCCCAGGCCGAGCACGACGGTGCCGGGGCGGTTCACCCGCAGGGCGGAGGAGAGGGCGTAGACGCCGGGGGTGAACAGCAGGTGCTGACCCCGGGCCAGGGCCGCGTTGATGGTGTTGGCGGAGTCGCCGGGCTTGGCCACGTGGAAGCGGTCCAGCGGAATGCTCTGTCCCGCGGTCCGGCCGGAGGCCCAGCTGGTCCCGGCGGAGTCGCGGCGGAGCGCGGGGACGAAGACCCGGTAGGAGCCGTGGGCGTCCACGGTGAGGAACGGCTTCTCCCGGACGGTCGGGGTCCGGTCGGCCACCGTCCAGGCCGGGTTGGGGAAGTGCTGGGCCGGAGCGCCCTTGGTGCCGACGAAGACCATGTTCCAGTTGGAGCCGGTCCAGCTGCCGAAGGCGTCGTTGCGGGACAGCCACTGCTGCTGCGAACCCGAGTCGACCTGGCCGTCCACCACGCTGTCGGCCAGGAACCCGCCGCTGGACCACTGGTTGCCGGGCGGGCTGGGCCACAGCGTCATGTCGCCCTTGACGTGGGTCCGGCGCATCGGTCCCGCCTGGGCCACCGCCCAGCGCTCCAGGCCGTCCGGCGGGACGATGCACAGGTTCTCGGCGGTGCGCCAGAAGTTCTGGGTGCCGTTGCCCTGCAACCACTGGGCGTCGACCGTGACATGACCGTTGATCACGACGTCGTCGGGGCTGTCGCCGAGCCCGAGCACATGGGTGTAGAAGCCGACGTTGACGTCCACGTTGTAGGTGCCGGGCTTGAAGGCCAGGGCGTAGCGCTCGGTGCCGAACTGGTTGGACTGCTGGGTGGTGAACACCGCGTCGACCTGGGCCTGGATCGCGGCGTCACCCATCGAGGGGTCGAACACCAGCACGTTCGGGCCCAGCAGGCTGGAGTGGCAGGGGTCGCCGGGATGGCCGTGGGCCGGGGCACCGGACCCGTGGTCGGGCGAGGAGGCGAAGGCCGACCCGGCGGAGAGCGGGCCGACCAGGGGCAGCGCGGCGGCGACGGCTGCGCCGCGCAGCAGGGTACGGCGGTTGGGTGTGACGGACATGGCTCTCCCTGGAGTGGTGGGTGGGGGAGGGTGGTGCGGCTGTCCACGAGCGCGAGAGAGCGCTCTCGCAGGGAAGTGAAGCAGGTGGGTTGTACAGCGTCAATAGAGTCAAGGGAAACGCGAGAGCCAAGGGAAACGCGAGAGCCAAGGGAAACGCGGTGCGGGCCCCTCGCGGCAGGGCGCGGGCCCCCTCACGGCAGGGCACGTGTCCCTTGCGGCTGGCCGAGGGCCGTGCTGTCGATCCGTCAGCTGACGAACAGTCACGGAGTGCGGTCGGACGGCTGCTTGGCGGTGTCGGCCTCGATGCTGATCTTCTGGAGCTTCTGGCCGAACGACACCGTCGCGCTCACGACGGTGCTGCCGTCGGCTCCGGCCCGCATCGCGTCCTGGACCCAGGCCGCGACCTCGTCCAGGGTGAGGAACTCGCCTTTGTCTGCCGCGATCTCAAGCCTGCGCTTCGCCATGGACGTCAGTATCCCAGGCCTACTCGGCGAGCGGGGGCGCGTCCTTCAGCAACTCGGGGCCGTTGTTCCGGACGCTGTTGACCGCGGTGCTGACGGGGCGTGCGGTGAGGTGTCCGGCGGCGGGCTGCCCGAGCAGCGCGCGGAGGTCAGGGCCGGGCTCCTTCCCGAGCCCATCGGCGAGCGCCTGCGCGTCAACGCCAAACGGCTCCGTACCTGGGCCGACGACCACGACCGCACCCGCATCGCTGCTGAGGAGGACCCCGCGTGAGCCCCGCGCCCGACGAACGCGACCGTATCCGTGCCGCCATGGACCGTATCCTCGCCGGCGCCCCCGAGCGCTCCAACGGCGCCCTGACCATCGTCGCCCTGGCCATCGAAGCCGATTTCCCCAGAAATGCCCTGACTCAGCGTCACCTGGACCTGAAGAACGAGTTCTACAAACGGGTCAAGATCCAGGGCGGCACCAGCGAGGTCGAGACCCGCCTCCACACGAAAATCGTCACACTCAAGACGACGATCGCGAACAAGAACGCCGAGATCGCCCGGCTCAAAGACGACGTCAACGGGTTCCTCGCGGAGAACACCAGACTCACGCTCGAGAACCAGGAACTGCGCGACGTGCTCAGCGGGACAGCCGCCAACGTCACGCCGCTGCGGTCCGGTCCAGGCCGCTGACAGTGACTCTGGCCCGACGTCCTACGTGCCGCTGCCCCATCGCGAGTAGCCCCGCTCGATCTCAGCCAGGTACTGGGCCAGGTCAAAGCGGACTTCTTCGACGACACGGTCCCCGACACCTGGGTACATCAGATCGCCCCAGATCACGGTCTGCTTCCGAAGCCGGATCCGGATTCCGACCACCGAGACAGTGTCGGAGCCCTGCCCGTAGGTTGCCACGTCCACACTCCGGGCTTGATCGGTCGGGTAGAGCGGGCCTCCAGGCCTGAGCAACTGACTGGGATGGCCGCCGACCGCGCCGTTGTAGGCGCGCGCGATCAAGTCGAGGCCGTCGACAAAGAGGTACGTGTGCACGGTGCCGCAGGTGGGCGGCCCGGGGCAGGTGGCGACCAGCAGTGTGCTGACTGAGGCGTGCCCCTGGCGATCCGTACGGCCGGCACGCAGCAGACGTGGGGGCTTACGCGGCATCCGACCTTTGCGACATCACGGTGCCGATCATAGGCGGCCAATCATCCGTCCAGCAGTTCCTTTTCCAAGCCGCAGGTCATGCCCTCTTGAGATGCCAGTTCCTGCTCAACCCGCAGGCTTCCAGTTCAAGTCGCCCTGCTCGTCGACTTCGCCCACACACGTCGCCTCGGCGCCGCCGAGAGCGGCATGCCGCAGCAGCACCGGCGTCTGTGTCTCGAGTGCGGCAGCGACATCCCGAAGCATCGAGCCGACCGAGTCCCACAGGGGTACCCCCAGTCCCCAGCGCTCGTGGTCCCAGAGGAATACCGCCCCGTAAGATCCGCCGGGCCGAAGGTCAACAATCAGGCCGTCACCGCCGGGGCTCATCGCGATCGGCATGAACTCCGGCAGGAACCGAGGTTCCGGCTCCCCGTTCGCGTCGAGTGTGGGCCCCTCCTGCTCTGCGACGAGCAGCCAGGTCTCCCTGGTTTCCAGCGCCTCGTCCAGTGAGACCGGGGCGAACGACCCGGGAATCCAGTAACCGGCGCTGACGTCGGCCAGGGCCCACCACTCCTGCAGGTCCACCGGGAGTGGCACGGCAAGTGAGACCTCTACGGTCTCCAGGCGGCCAGGGTCCACTGCTGGTCTGAGCGGAACCCACCGGGCACGGGCCTTCAGCCAGAGGCCGATTCGGTCCCATGACTCCCGTACTGCATCCTGATCAATTGAGGTCATGGCGCGCAGTCTGCCAGCCCGCTACGACAACTGCTCCCGACCTCATACCCCGCATCTGGCCCCGGCCTGCGCGACCGCACCCACCTCAGGGTCTTCCCCAACTGCACCTGGGTCGACTACGTCACCGCCCAGTTCCAGGTGATCGAGTCCAACCTGGAGACGGCCGCCAGCTACGGATCCCAGCAGCTGCATCCGCGGTCAGCGAACCCAACTGTCGCGGCCGACCAGGCGTGCCTCTCTCCTCAACACGTCGAGCGCTGCCCGAAGCCCTTCCACAGCTGATTGGAATGCCTTCGTGGTCTCCGGCCCCAGTGTCGGAGACGGCGGAGTGTCCCAAACGCCGTCGCCGACTGCTGCGGCGAACCGCTTCCATGCGGTCCTGTACAGATTCGTGCACCGCTCGAGCTCGGCGGTGCAGTCCCACCAGGCATCACCGATCGCTCCGCCCTTGGTGCACGCCAGGAGATAGTTGACCTCCGCATAGGCAGTGATCATCTCCCCGGTCAGGGCTCGCCGCTGCGAGCCGGAGAAGCGGTGACTCAGGACCTCGATGAACAACTGGTGCGGATTGACGTACGGGTGCCGATCGTCGGGAAGCGGTAGACCCGGTATCGGGCCGAGCGCCAGGGGTCGGTCGGGATCGCTCAGTTCGTCGAGCCTTGCCGTGATCTGCTCCACCGACTCCGCGGCACTGCTGAGGCACGCGGCCCGCTCGGCCCTCCTGGCCGGTTCGACGCTGTGCATCATCCGCACCTCGCCGACGATACGGCCCAGTGCGTTCACCAAAGCCCGGGCCCAGGTGTCGGGGCCGTCCAGGTACTCGTCGTCTGTCACGGCCACATCATGCCGGGCCGAGCCCGCCCAGGTCACCCGGTTGCAGCTGCCCTCCAGGCGGCGGTGACGCAACCTTCCTCCCAGTGCCACCACTCCTTGGCAGCCCCGTGCTGCAACAGCTTCTGAATTCTCGGGAGGTCCGCTCCCGGCGGGACATCCAGCGCGACCATCCGGTACTTCTCGATTCCCTCACCGGTCGTACCGAGCCGGTGGAAGACCTCCAGCACGCTCTGCCGGGCAGCTGCTGAACCGCCGTCCTTCAGCACGATCAACCGGATCGTGCAGTTCTCCGACGCCCTGACCGTCTCCCCAGCCCAGTGCAGGCCCTGTCCATCCGGAAGTGGACCTTCACATGGTCGGCGCTGATGTTCGTCATCGCGCCATCATCCCTGCTGCCCCCACGCCGCCGAAGACTGTCCCCGCCTGGGAACCGATCGCAGTGAAACCGGCCCATGCCATCATCTGCGGATGAGTGAGTACTCCTGGCCCGACGACGGGCCCCTCGTCGGGGCGCGAGCCCAGGCCGCCTGGGCGGCGACCTGCCGGGCCCTGCCGCTGGGAACCCAAATCACCGGCGAGGTCATCGGTCACCAGCCCTTCGGCGTCTTCCTCCGCATAGACGCGGTGCCCGACGCGCTCGGCCTGGCCGAGATCATCTCGATGCCCCGTGAAGCGGCGTTGCCACAGCTAGGAGAGCGGGTTGGCGGCGAAGTCCTCGGCCACGCAGACCACAACTGCCAGGTGAGAATCAGGCTCGACGGGAGTGAGGAGGGGATGTGATGTCCAAGACCAGGCAGGAGTGGCGGGACAGACTCGGCCGGCCCGCCATGGTCGTGCTGTTCAGAACCCCGCTCAGATGGCGCTACGCGGTCTACTTCGCCGAGCCCGGCGGTGTATTCGACGGCGCTTTGACCGACGAGCCGGCCGACGGCCCGCCCGAATCCGCCCAGGCAGCCATGCGCCAGTGGATCCAGGACACCTTCCAGCAGCCCGTCGCCGTCGCCTGGAAGGCCAGCGATCAGGCGGATCGGTGGACCGGAACCGTCCACCCAGTCCCCAACCCGCCACCGGAGATCACAACCCCATGACACTGACCCGTATCAACCTCGCCTCCGGACGCACCATCGGGCTGGCAGAGCTACGGATGTCCTCGACCTACGGCGGACTGCTGGAGGGCTACCCGTTCAAACGGATGAACGACCTCAAGCTCCACTGACAGGCCCGGCACCTGTGCGCGCACCAGGCGGAAGATCTCGGCCACGGGACCGTAGGCGTCCTCGCTCACCTCAAGCACACCGTCATAGACGATGTTGAACGCTTCGGCGGCGGCCTCGTACCTCGCCAGTAGGCGGCGGAGCGTCGCTGCTGCCAGTGGTGCTCGAAGTTCCAACTCGGCCCAATGGACGAAGCGAAGTTCCGTGGGCATCTCGACGAGGCCAGTGATCGCATCCCAGAATGCGTCCCAGTTCATGCCATAGAACGCGGGGAACTTGAGCTGTGCCTTGAGGAGCGCGTGGAGGTCGCGCTCAGTGCGTACGGGGCCCACGTCGATCACCACGGAGCAATGCTCAAGACTTGTGGATCGGTTCCGGGAGGGCACGTGGAGGGCGTACCTTCCCGAATGATCCTTAAGGTCTCCGAGTAGGCCCGCGTTGCAGCGCGGGTCGGGAAGGTACGCCCCGTGCTCAGCGTAGTCACCGACGACGGCTCCACCCAGTCCGGCTCCCTGATCGATGAGATTGTCCGCGAAGGTGCCCGCCGCATGCTGGCCGCCGCCCTGGAGGCGGAAGTCAACCAGTACATAGCCGAGTTGGCGGCTGAGACCGACGAGGCTGGTCGACGCCTGGTGGTCCGCAACGGCCGCCACCGTCCCCGGACCGTGGCCACGGCCGCCGGGGCCATCGAGGTCACCGCGCCCCGGGTGAACGACCGCCGCATCGACGAGTCCACGGGCGAGCGCAAGCGGTTCTCCTCCAAGATCCTGCCGCCGTGGTGCGCAAGTCGCCCAAGGTCAGCGAGGCCCTGCCGCTGCTCTACCTGCACGGACTGTCGTCGGGGGACTTCGTGCCCGCTCTGGAGCAGTTCCTCGGCTCCGCCGCCGGGCTCTCGCCGGCCACCGTGACCCGGCTGACGAAGCAGTGGGGCGAGGACCACGCCGCCTTCCAGGCCCGCGACCTGTCCGACCGCGACTTCGTCTACGTGTGGGCCGACGGCGTCCACCCCAAAGTCCGCCTGGGCCAGGCCCACTCGTGCGTCCTGGTCCTACTCGGAGTGCGCGTGGACGGCACCAAGAAGCTGATCGCCATCGCCGAGGGCCTGCGCGAGTCCACCGAGTCGTGGGCCGACCTGCTGCGCGACTGCCGCCGTCGCGGCATGCGCGACCCGGAGCTGGTGGTCGGCGACGGCGCGATGGGCCTGTGGAAGGCCCTGGCCGAGGTCTTCCCCGCGGCCCGACACCAGCGATGCTGGGTCCACAAAACCCGAAATGTAAACAATGCCCTGCCGAAGTCCGCACAGCCGGGCGCGACGAAGGCGATGCAGGAGATCTACAACGCCGAGGACCGCACCCACGCCGAGAAGGCGATCGAGGCGATCGCGAAGACCTACGGCACCAAGTGGCCCAAGGCCGCCGCAAAGATCACCAACGACCAAGAGGAACTGCTGGCGTTCTACGACTTCCCCGCCGAGCACTGGATCCACCTGCGCACCACGAACCCCATCGAGTCCACGTTCTCCACCGTCAAGCTCCGCACCAAGGTCACCCGCGGCGCGGGCAGCCCCGCCGCAGCCCTGGCCATGGTCTTCAAGCTGGTCGAGTCCGCCCAGGACCGATGGCGCGCGATCACCGGCGCCCACCTGGTCGCACTCGTTCGCGCCGGCGCCACTTTCGAGAACGGTGCCCTTGTCGAGCGGCAGGAGCAGGTCGCATGACCGACGACGCACTCCAGTCGCAGGAGCCGGCCGAGCACCTGCGCTTCCGGGCCTACCTGAGCGCGCTGGAACAGGTCACCGACGCCGACGAGCCCGGGCTGATCCGTGAAGTCCTCGCCGATCCGGGCCAGATGATGGCCGCGTCCGCCGTCCTACGGCACCTGGACCACCGCGCCAGCGCACTCCACCTCGGACCTGACTACGTGCCCTGGGCCGAGATGATGACCCAAGCCACGACGGGCTCTCCGTTCCTGGGGCAGCGCCTGCATGAATGGTCCCTCCTCCGGGCCGTCGCGCTGGGTCAGCCCTGGCACCCGGACACCCTCCTGGGCTCATCCAACTGGCTTCAGCTCACGATGGCCACCACGTCGAACACCGACGCGGTCAGCCTCCTCGCCGAGCAAGGCCGCACCAAACGGATCCGCAGCACCGCCAAGACCACCCTCCAGCGGCACAGCTCACACTGAGCCGCAGGTCACCTCATCCACAAATCTTGACTATTGCTCATCACCACGTAATCGCCGGCGCCCGGCTCCGGCTCCTCGGAGAGCCCCCAGAAGGAGGGGAGCCACCAGCACAGAACTGACCGGTCATCGGGCCAGGGGCGGCGATCTTCGCTCCCCCAGTCCTCGAAAGTGTCCATGGCCGGGTCGATCGGTCGCCAGTCGAGGCAGAGCGGCTCATCAGCTGCCGGTGGTCGCACAGACCGCCTACCTTGCTGATCGCAAGCCTCGAAGTCCTGGAAGTTCCGCTGGGCCTGGACCAGCGAGACCCGGTTAGCGCCGCTCGGCATGAACGGCCATCGGAACTGCACCGCGTCGTCCTCCCAGAAGCAGACAGGGCAGATGACGTGCGAACCGGGCCACCCCTCCTCGATATCGAAGACGAGATGACCACAGCAGGGACAAGGCCGACGGGTATCCACCCCAGAAGTCTGGCCGGGTGCCCTGGCCACCAGCGACTCGATTTCGCGAAGCGATCTTCGACTGGCCCCTTTCGGCCCTGACCAGTCCAACTCGTCAACCCCATGCTCCGTGATCACGCCAGGGCCTACACAATGACTTGCCAGGGAAGCACATGCCTCCACCGTGCCACGGCGGCCTCGGGTGCGACAGGCGGCGGGGCTGGAGGCGCGGGTAGCGTGACCGGTATGAGCGTGACCGTGTGGCAGGTCGCCGAGGTGCCCGGGGCTTCTGTCCAGCCGTCCTGCGACCACCTCGAAACCGGGGATCCGCCGCTGCCGGAACCGCTCGGCTGTGCGGAGTGCCTGCGCGGCGGCGGCCGATGGGTCCATCTGCGGCAGTGCCTGACCTGCGGACACGTCGGCTGCTGCGACAGTTCACCGGGTCAGCATGCCCACGCTCATGCCCGGCCCGGCCACGACGTGGGGCGACCGCTGGAGCAGGGCGAGACCTGGGCCTGGTGCTACACCGACGAAGCGTTCCTCCGGCCGGCCCGCCGCCGCTGAGCCGCCGTCCCCGGGCTGGCGGGCGCCGTAGCCCGCAGACTTGTCGGTAGAGCCTCCGGGAGGAGCGTGCCGTGGCCGAGAAAGCGCTGCTCGGGCCGAAGCCGGGGCTGAGGCCTGGATGGGCCCGGCTGCCGGTGCGGGCGCGGCATCTGCTGGTCGGCGCGTTCGCGCTGCTGGCCGCCGCCGCTGTGGTCGACCTGGTCACCGGGCCGGCCTCCACCGTCTCGCCCGCCCTCGCCGCGATCCCGGTGCTGGCCGGGGCGGTCACCCGCTCGGTGAAGGTCCCGCTCATCGCCGGGGCGTTCGCCGCCGCCTGCGTCGGGCTGCTGGCCCTGGCGAACCGGGCCGTTCCGGCCGACGTCCACGTCGCCGCCCTGATCGCGGTGCTGGCGGTCACCCTGGCCAGCGCGGCCAATGTGGTCCTGGTGCTGGCCAGGGAACGGGAGCTGCTGCAGGTGCGGACGGTGTCCGAGGCGGCCCAGCGGGCGCTGCTGCGCCCCGTCGCCGGGCGGGTCGGGCCGCTGCGGGTCGCCGTGCGCTATGTGGCGGCAGCCGCCGAGGCCCGCATCGGCGGCGACCTCTACGACCTGCTGGACACGCCGTACGGGATCCGGATCCTGCTCGGGGACGTTCAGGGGAAGGGACTGGCCGCGGTGGAGACCGCGGCCGACGTGCTGGGCGTGTTCCGGGACACCGCCAGAACCGAGCCCGACCTGGCCCGGGTGGCGGAGCGGCTGGACGCCGCGCTCGCCCGGCGTCCGGGCGGCGAGCGGTTCGTCACCGCCGTGCTGCTCACCGTGCCGCACCTGGCCGACCAACCGGCCGAGGTGGTCAACTGCGGCCATCCGCCACCGCTGCTGCGCCGCGGCGGACGGGTCGAGGCGGTGGAACCGCCGTCCTTCGCGCCGCCGCTGTCCCTGCTCGGGCTGACCGGCGGGCACTACCGGGCCGGTCCGCTGGACCTGCGCCCCGGCGATCTGCTGCTGCTCTACACCGACGGAGTGTCCGAGGCCAGGGACCGGGAGGGGCGCTTCTACCCGCTCCCCGAGCGGCTGGCGGCGCTCCCGGCGCAGGACCCGGACGGGGTGCTGGACCAGCTGCTCGCCGACGTCGTCGGCTACGTCCCGGACGGGCTGACGGACGACGCGGCGCTGCTGGTGTTCCGCCGCGAGCCGTAGTCGGCGGGCGGCCGGTGTCCTTCCGCGAGCCGTAGTCGTCGGTCGGCCGGCGGTCGCTCGGACGGCGGGTCGGACGGTGCTCACCAGGCCAGCGGCGGCCCGTCCGGGTGCGGTGGGCGGGGCGCCGGGGTGCCGTGTTCGCGCCAGAGGTCGGAGGCGACCTCGTGCAGGGCCTGCAGCCTGATCCGCTCGGCGGCGGCGAAGGGGCCGGGCAGCCCGCTCAGCGGCGTCCCGCGCCAGAGCGCGAACGCCCGCGCCAGCAGGTCGGCCGAGTCGCTCGGCGAACCCTCGCGGAGCGCGTGGGCCGCGCCGACCAGCCGCTCGAAGGCGATGCCGTCGACGCGTCCCGGCGCGATGTCCAGCAGGTAGCCGTCGTCGGTGCGGTGCAGCAGCGAAGCGGCCTGGTCCGGCCAGGACGGTCCGCCGAGCAGGGTGCGCAGCCGGTCGGCGTCCCGGCGGAGCTCCTCGGCGGCCCAGCCGTCCGCGTCCGCGGCGTGCGTCCCCTCCCCGTACAGGCCGTCGACCAGTTCCGCGCGGCTGACCTCCTGGCCCGCCCGGAGCGCCAGCACGGCCAGCACCGCCCGCTGCCGCGGCGATCCGGTCAGCAGCGGACGGCCGCCGGACCAGGCCCTGACCGGGCCGAGGAAGGCCAGGTAGGGGGATTCGGCGGCGGTCAGTGCGGCGGCGACTCTGACCGCGGGCCGGGAGGAGAGGACAGCTGTGCGTCTCACGCTTCACGCTCTTAGGGCTCGGACCGGTGCGCCGACCAGGGTGTCGGCGTCAGGGGGGAGACGGTAGGAGCAGATGGTCAACACCCGTTCAACGTGGCGGAATCGGGCCGTTGCGGGGAATGTCCCGGATACCGCCGCATACCGTTTCGGCGGCGGGCGGATGTGGTGGAACCGCCGCCGGTGCTAGGGTCCGTGGACGCCGCACGGGAGTTCCACTCCCGGGTTCCGCGTCGCAGGGGAGACGAGACGGACCATGGACAAGACGGAGGAGGACCAGGCGGGTCCTCCGCTGGAGTTCCAGCTGCTCGGACCGGTGCAGGCCCGGCTGGACGGGGCGCGGCTCGAACTGGGCTCGCCGCAGCAGCTCGCCGTGCTGGCCCGGCTGCTGCTCGCCGCGGGCCGCGTCGTCCCGATCCAGGACCTGGTCGACGGCATCTGGGGTGAGTCCTCGCCCCCGCGCGCGGTGGGGACGGTGCGCACCTACGTGTCGCGGCTGCGCGCCCTGCTCGACCCGGGGCGGGCCGCTCGCGGCCGGGACGAGGTGCTGCTCTCGGTCGGCGACGGCTACACGCTGCGGATTCCCGAAGGATCGCTGGACCTGACCGCCTTCCTGCGGCTGCGCGCCCGCGCCGCCGAGCAGCGGGGCGCGGGCGACCAGGCCGCCGCCGGGGCGCTGCTGGACCGGGCGCTGGCGATGTGGAGCGGCGAACCGCTGGCCGGGGTCCCCGGCGGGTTCGCCGAGCGGGAACGGGACCGCATCGCGGCGCTGCGCTTCGACACGGTCGAGGAGAAGGCCGCGGCGGACCTGGCGCTGGGACTGCACGGCCAGGCGCTGGCCCTGCTCGGGCCGCTGGTCGCCGAGCAGCCGATGCGGGAGCGGCCCAGGGCGCAGCTGATGCTCGCGCTCTACCGCGGCGGCCGGCAGGCCGAGGCGCTGGGCGTCTACGCGGACACCCGGCGGCTGCTGGTCGCCGAGCTGGGCGTCGAGCCGGGCTCCGAGCTGGCCGCGCTGCACCAGCGGATCCTGGCGGCCGACCCGGACCTCGACCTCGCGCCGCCGCCCAGCGGCCCGGACGACACCGCGGCTGCGGTCGTCCGCCCGTCTCAACTCCCGTCCGACATACCCGACTTCATCGGCCGCGCGGACACCGTCGACTATCTGCTCCGGGCCCTCACCGAGGCGCAGCAGGGCTCGGCGGTGGGGGTGCACGCGCTCTCCGGCCTCGGCGGCGTCGGCAAGACCACCCTGGCCGTCCATGTGGCGCACCGGGCCCGCGAGTCCTTCCCGGACGGCCAGCTCTACGCGGACCTGAACGGCACCCAGTCGGTCCCGGCCGACCCCGCCGACGTGCTGGCCCAGTTCCTGACCGCCCTCGGCACCGCCCCCGACCAACTGCCGGAACGGCTGGACCAGCGCAGCTCGCTGCTGCGCTCGCTGCTCGCGGACCGGTCCGTGCTGATGCTGCTGGACAACGCCAGGGACGCCGACCAGGTCCGCCCGCTGCTGCCGGGGACGTCCGGCAACGCCGTCCTGGTCACCAGCCGCACCCGTCCGGCCGAGCTGCCCGGGGTGCGGCTGCTGGACGTCGGCGCGCTGGAACAGGACGAGGCGGTGTCGCTGCTGGCCGCGGTCGCGGGTCCGGGCCGGATCGCCGACGAGGAACCGGCCGCGCGGGCCCTGGTCAACGCCTGCGCGCTGCTGCCACTGGCGGTCCGGATCGTCGCCGCCCGGCTGGCCGCGCGACCGTCCTGGACGGTCGGATCGCTGCTGGCCCGGCTGGAGGACCAGCGTCGGCGGCTGGACGAGCTGCGGGTCGGCAGCCTCGCCGTGGAGGCCACCTTCCAGCTCGGCTACCAGCAGTTGACGGAGCGTCAGGCACGGGCCTTCCGACTGCTGGCGCTGCCGGACGGGCCCTCGCTGCCGGTCCTCGGCGCGGCGACCGTGCTCGGCGGACGCGAGCGGGAGGCGGAGGAACTCGCCGAGTCGCTGGTGGACGCGGGCCTGCTGGAGGCGGACGGGGCCGGCCGCTACCGCTACCACGACCTGCTCCGGCTGTTCGCCCGCTCCCGGGCCGAGGCCGAGGACGGGGCGGAGCTGTGCGGCGGGGTGCCGCTGGTGCTGCTGGAACGGCTGCTGGAGCGGGTCTGCGACGCCTGGCGCACCCTGATCGGCGATCAGACCCTGACCTGGCGGCTGCACCCGGGCACGAGCGGGACGGCCGGGCAGGGCGTGCTCTCGGGCACGGGCGGCCTCGGCTCAGGCCAGGCCCCGGGCCTGGCCCCGGGCTTCGCCGACGAGGACTCCGCGTGGGGCTGGCTGCGGGCCGAGCGGCAGTTGGTGCCCGCCGTCGCCGAGCAGGTGCTGCGGCACACCCCGGCGCAGGGCCTGCGGGCGGTGGTGGACCTGTTGATCGGCTGGATCTGGCTGTTCGAGAACGAGGCCGCCGCGCAGGGCTTCGCCCCGGTCCTGGCGTTCGCCCTGGACACCGCCCGGGAGCAGGACGACCCGCGCAGCACCGGCCGACTGGCCTACCTCACCGGGCTGCTGGCCGCTCTGGCCGGTCGCACGGCCGAGGCGGAGCAGCACCTGAGGGACGCCCTGGAGCTGCTGGAGACCGACGACAACCTGGAGATCCGCTACACCGCCGCCGCCGAGCTTGCGCTGACCCTCAACTCGTCCGGCCGCCCGGAGCAGGCGCTGCCCTACCTGGAGCTCGCCCGCCGGCTCAGCGCGGAACTCGGCCATCTGGCCGACGAGGCCCGGCTGCTGGGCAACATCGCCCGAGCCCATCTGACCGCGGGACGCAGCGCCGAGGCGGTCCGCGCCGCTGAGTCCGCCTTCGCGATCGCGCAGACCTCGGGCAACCGCGGCTGCCTGGCCGACGCCGTCTACCAGTTGGGCATCGCCCAGCAGGGTTCGGGCGAACCGGCCGCCGCGGCCGAGCGCTTCCTGGAGGCGGTCGGCCTGTTCCGGGCGCAGCAGCGCCCCTCGCTGGAGGGCCCGGCGCTGGCCCGACTGGCCGACTGCCGCACCGACCTGGGCAGCCCCGCCGCGGCGGTGGTCCTCGCCGAGCAGGCCCTCGACCTGGGCAGCACCCATGACCTGCGCTACTGCCAGGCGCTCGGCCAGGCCGCGCTGGGGCGCGCCCTGCTGATGCTGGGTCAGGAGTACCGGGCCGGAGGGTGCCTGGCCGAGGCGCTGCGGATCTACGAGGAGCTGAACTCGCCCGAGGCGGCGGGGGTGCGGGTCCTGCTGGCGGGAACCGGGGCCGGTCGGGAGAGCGGAGCGGGGGCGGTCGCCGGGGCCGATCAAGGCGGTCGGCTGACCTCGTTGATCGGATATTGATCAGAGTCCGCCAGAATGGCGGTCGTGCGGGAGAGTCCGCATCGGGTGAGTCAAACAAGGAGATGCGCCATGAGCACACCGGAGGAGTCAGCAGTTCCGGCCGACCAGGACCAGACCGCTGTGGAGTCCGTCGTCACCGACGCGGACGACACGGCAGCCGACGCCTCGGCCGACGACACCCAGCCGGATGGCACGTCCGACTCGGGCGGCTCCCCGATTCGTCCCGACCACGTCCGCACCCAGCCGTAAGGGAGAAGCGGCAGGGGGCGACCGAGACCGGGGGGAATCGGGAGCCGGGGGGAGTCCCGAAACCGGGGGGAACCGGGCCGGGGGGAAACCGGGGGGAGCGGGGGAGTGGGGGAGCGCCGGAAACGGCGTTCCCCCGCCGCCGTTTCCGGCGCTTGCGGCGCTTGCGGGGCGGGGGAACGGCTGGGGGGTGACTAGCCGCCGGAGGCGTCCTCGGTGGCGAGCGCCGGGGTGTCGGGGAGCGGCGACCGCAGTGGGAAGTGGCAGGCGGCGGTGTGGCCGGTGTCGAACAGGCGCAGGGCCGGTTCCTCCTGCGCGCAGCGGTCCTGGGCCAGCGGGCAGCGGGTGCGGAAGCGGCAGCCCGAGGGCGGGTCGATCGGGCTGGGCAGTTCGCCGCTGATCCCGGTGCCGCGCTTGGCCCGTTCCAGCGCCGGATCCGGCACCGGGACGGCCTTCAACAGCCCGGCGGTGTACGGGTGGGCGGCACGCAGGTGGATGTCGTCGGCGCTGCCGACCTCGACCATCCGGCCGAGGTACATGACGCCGATCCGGTCGGCGAGGTAGCGGACCACCGCCAGGTCGTGCGAGACCACCACGTAGGACAGGCCGTGCGCGGCCTGGAGCCGGTTCATCAGATTGAGCACCTGGGCCCGGACCGACACGTCCAGTGCGGAGACCGGTTCGTCGGCGACGATCAGCTGCGGGGTGAGCGCGAGCGCTCTGGCCAGGCCGATCCGCTGGCGCTGGCCGCCGGAGAACTCGTGCGGGTACAGCTCCGCGCCGCGCTCGGGCAGGCCGACCTCGGCCAGCAACTCGGCCACCCGGGCCTTCTGCTGACGGGCCGTGCCGATGCCCTGGATCTGCAGCGGCTCGCGCAGGATGCCGCCGACCCGCATCCGGGGGTCCAGCGAGGAGAACGGGTCCTGGAACATCATCTGCAGGTCGCGCCGCCGTCGGCGCAGCTCACGGCCGCGGAGTCGGCCGAGGTCGGCGCCGTCCAGGGCGACCGTGCCGGAGTCGGGCCGGTCCAGGCCGACCAGGAGCCGGCCGAGCGTCGTCTTGCCGCAGCCCGACTCGCCGACCAGCCCGAAGGTCTCGCCGGGGGCGAGGGTCAGCGAGACGCCGGAGAGGGCGTGCACCACGCGCCGGGCGCGGCCCGGCAGACGGGTGCCGGGGATCGGGAACTCGCGCACCAGGTTCCGTGCTTCGAGCAGCGGAGGCCGGTCGGGGACGGCGGTCGTCGGCAGCGGGTGCGGCGTCGGTGAAACCTTCGGCAGGGGGAGCGGGCGGGACTCCGGTCGGATCTTCGGCAGCGGCAGCACCTTCGGGCGGGGCACGGTCGCGGTGGCGTCCGGGGGCAGTGGGCCGCTGGTGGGATGCCAGCAGGCGTACCGGTGGCCGTCCGGGCCCTCGGGGCCGGTGAGCTCCGGTTCCTCCTCGCGGCAGCGGTCGGTGGCGTAGTCGCAGCGGGCGGCGAAGCGGCATCCGCCGGGCGGGTCGGTGAGGTCGGGGGGCAGGCCGGGGATGGTGCGGAGCTGCCGGTCCGGGTCCTGGTCCAGCCGGGGCACGGAGGCCAGCAGGCTCTGCGTGTAGGGGTGGCGCATGCCGCGGAACAGCCGGTCGGTGCCGGTGCTCTCGGCGATCCGGCCCGCGTACATGACGTTGACCCGGTCGGTGTGTCCGGCGGTGACCCCCATGTCATGGGTGATCAGGATCATCGCCATGCTCAGCCGGCTGCGCAGGTCGGCCAGCAGGGCGAGGATCTGCGCCTGGATGGTGACGTCCAGGGCGGTGGTGGGCTCGTCCGCGATCAGCACCCGGGGCTCGTTGGCGAGCGCCATGGCGATCAGCACCCGCTGGCGCAGGCCGCCGGAGAGCTGGTGCGGGTAGTCCCGCAGCCGCTCGCGCGGGTGCGGCAGGCCGACCAGCCCGAGCACCTCGGCGGCCCGTTCGGCCGCCTCGGCCCTGGTGCAGCCGCGGTGCAGCAGCACGGGTTCGGCGACCTGGTGGCCGATGGTCTTGGTCGGGTCGAGGGAGGTCATCGGGTCCTGGAACACCATCGCGATGTCGTTGCCGCGCACCCGGCGCAGTTCGCGCTCCGGCAGCCCGACCAGCTCGCGCCCGTCCAGCCGCACCGAGGACCCGCCGACCAGCGCCCCGCCCGGCGGCAGCAGCCCCAGCAGGGAGAGACCGGTCATCGACTTGCCGCAACCGGATTCGCCGACCAGGCCCAGGGTCTCGCCGGCCTCCAGGGTGAAGGACACGTCGTCCACGGCGCGGACGACGCCGCGGCGGGTGGTGATGTGGGTGGTGAGGTTGCTGACCTCAAGGAGCGGTGGCACGCGGGTCCTCGGTTCTGTTGCGGCAGGCGGGGGTGCGGCGACGGGGTGCGGCAGGCAGGCAGGCAGGTCGCGGCGGGGTGGGCGGGGTGCGGGTCGCGGCGGGTCAGGGGCGTCGCAGGCGGACGTCCAGCGCGTCGTGGACGGCGTCGCCGATGAGGTTGAAGGCGACCACGGTGGTGATCAGGATCGCCGCGGGCGGATACACCAGCCACCAGTAGCCGTCGTAGAGGGAGTTGAGCCCGGCGGAGAGCATGGTGCCCCAGTCGGCGTGCGGCGGCGGCAGCCCGAGCCCGAGGAAGCTGAGCGCGGACAGGGTGAGGATCGAGTCGGCGACGGTGAAGGTGCCGCTGACGATGATCACCCCGGCCGCGTTCGGCACCAGGTGCCGCAGCACGACGCGTCCGCCGGTGCCGCCCATCATCCGCGCCGCCTGGACGAACTCCCTGGTCCGCAGGCTGAGCACCTCCCCTCGGACCAGCCGCGCGGCGCCGAGCCAGGAGAGCAGCGACAGCAGCAGCACGATGCCCCAGAGCGTCGGCGCGAACATGCTGACCATGATCAGCAGCAGCACGATGCCGGGGACGGCGAGGAAGGTGTCGACGACCCGCATCATCACCGCGTCGACCAGGCCGCCGAGGTAGCCGGCCACCGCGCCGTAGAGGCTGCCGATGACGGTCGTGGTGACGGCCACCGCGAAGCCGAGTTCCAGCGAGGACCGCCCGCCGGTCATCAGCCGCCCCAGCACGTCGTAGCCGGAGGCGTCGGTGCCGAGTGGATGCCCGCCGCCGGGCGGGAGTTGGGCCAGGTCCAGCTGGACGGTGACCTGGTCGGTCCGGTAGAGCAGCGGCCCGACGAAGCAGAACGCGGCGATCACCGCGACCAGGCACAGCCCGACCAGCGCCCGCCGGTTCCGGAGCAGTGCCGTGACCAGCAGCCGTCCGGAGCCGGGTGGCGCCGGTGCCGGTGCGTCCAGAGGCTCGGCGTGCAGGGGTTCGACGGCCGCGGGCTCAACGTCCAGGGGGTCAACGACCCTGGCCTTGGCGGCCGTCGGGTCGAAGGTCGGGGGCTCAAGCGACATAGCGGATCCGGGGGTCGAGGAGGCTGTAGGCGATGTCGGCGAGCAGGCTGCCGACCACGGTGGCCACCCCGACCACCAGGGTCGACCCGAGCATGATCGGGTAGTCCTTGCTGGTGGCGGCCTGGTAGAAGAGCAGGCCCATGCCCGGGTAGTTGAACACCGACTCGGCGATCACCGCCCCGGCCACGATGCCCGGGGCCGACAGCCCCAGCACGGTGATCACCGGTAGCAGCGAGTTCCGCAGCACGTGCCGGCGCAGCACCAGCCGCTCCGGCAGCCCCTTGGCGCGGGCGACCTGCACGTACTCCTGGGCCAGGGTGCCGATCGCCGAGGACCGCATGTAGCGGCTGAAGCCGGCCACGCTGACCAGGGTCAGTGTGACCACCGGCAGCACCAGGGCGCGCGGGTCGGCCAGGATGCCGCCGACCGACTCCGCCTGCGGCGCCTGCGACGGCAGCAGGTGCAGCTGCACCGAGAAGACCGCGACCAGCAGCAGCGCGAAGAAGAAGTCCGGCATCGAGTACAGCACGAAGGAGACCACGGTGAAGGCGTGGTCCGCCGCCCGCCCGCGCCGTACCGCCTGGTAGATCCCCATCGGCAGCGCGACCGCGAGCGCGAGCAGGGTGGAGAGCCCCAGCAGCACGGCGTCCCGCGGCAGCCGCTGCGCGATCAGCGTGGACACCGGCTGGTTGAGCGAGTAGGAGGTGCCGAAATTGCCCTCGGCGGCCTGCTTCACGAAGCTCAGGAACTGCGCCGCCAACGGCCGGTCCAGGCCGTTGGCGGCGTTGAACACGGCGATCCGCTCGGCGGTGGCCCGGGTCCCGAGGGTGGCCCTCGCCGCGTCGCCGGGGACGAGGTGGATCAGGACGAAGGTCAGCACCATGACCCCGATCACCACCACCAGCGCCTCGCCGGTCCTGCGGAGCAGGTAGCCGGTCACGAGGTGTAGGCCCAGTCCTCGTAGTCCAGTCCGCCCGAGAACGGGTTGAGCGGGACGACGCCCTGCAGGTTCTTCCGGTAGACCAGGATGCCTTCGCGCAACGGCAGCCACAGCCAGGGGAGTTGACGGGCCGCGTAGTCCTCGTAGGCGGTGAACGCCTGGGCCGAGGAGCCGTACTCGGTGGCCTTGATCAGCTGGTCCATGGTCGGGTCGGAGTAGCCGCCGGAGTTGTTGTAGCCGCCGGTGTCGAAGAACCCGGTGCCGTTGGGGTAGAGCGGGTACGGGTCGTAGCCGAACTCAGCCAGCTGCCAGCCGCAGCCGGAGGCCGGGTGGGACTTCGCGGTGCAGGCGCCGATGGTGCTGATCAGCGTGTTGAACGGCTCGGACTTGAGGTTGACGGTGATGCCCGCCTGGGCTTCGGAGGACTTGATGGCGGCGTTCTGCTCGTCCGTGGTGGCACGGCCCGAGGAGTACACCAGGTTGAAGGTCAGCGCCTGTCCCGCGGCGATCCCGGCCCCGCACTGCGCGGCTCCGGTCCCCGGGCTCTGGCAGGTCGTCGCCCCGCCCGGCACCACCTTCCAACCGTGGGCCTGCAGCAGTGCCTTGGCCTTGGCCGGGTCGTACGGGTAGGGGCCGCCGGCCTTCTCCAGCGGCGAGGCCCAGGCCCCGCTGGCCTTGACCGGCACCGGGCCGTTGCCCGGGTCCGCGTAGCCGCTGTAGACCTTGGAGACGATCTGCGGCCGGTCGATCAGCTCCTCCATCGCCTGACGGATGTACAGCTGCTGGAGCAGCGGGCCGACTTGGGCGTTGTAGAGGTTGGGTTCGATCTCCGCGACGCCGGGAGTGGGCACGCTCGCGATGGCGTATCCGCTGGACTGCAGCGCCTGCGCCTGCTTGATGTCGTTCAGCGGCAGCGCGGCGAGGTCCAGCGAACCGCCCGAGCGCAGCGCGTTGATCTCCGGGGTGTCCGTGGTGAAGGGCGTGAAGACGACCTTGTCCAGGACCGGCCGCGGGGAGCCTGAGTAGCCGGAGTTGGGCACGTAGCTGTAGTAGCCGTTGCTGCGGAACTCGGAGAGCTTCCAGGGTCCGTCGACGACCTGCCACAGCGGGTCGGTGGTGAACTCGGTGGTCTTGGCGCCCTCCTTCTGCAGGTAGGAGTACACCGCCTTGGCACCCGCGGTGGTGGTGTCGTTGTCGCCGACCGCGCCGGTCGCCGAGGTCTTGTCCCAGGCGTGCTGGGGCAGCAGCGGGATGGTGCTGAGGACGTCGTCGGTGTAGAAGTCCGGGTTGTAGGCCCGGGTGAGGTCCAGCACCACGGTGTGGGCGTCCGGGGTGGAGACCTTGGCGACGTCCTCGGGGAAGAGCCCGACGAGGTGGGCATTCCAGTTGGCGGCGTTCGCCTTCAGCAGGTTGTAGACGAAGGTGAAGTCCCGGCTGGTGATCGGCTTTCCGTCGGACCAGTTCCAGTCCTTGAGGGTGATGGTGATCCGCTTGTCGCCGTTGGAGTAGGCCAGCGAGCTGTACAGGCTCTTGGCCTTGTTCACCACCGAGTCGGCGCCGTCGCCCGTGTACACCAGGAACGGCCACAGCGGCTGGGTGAGGTTGACGTTGTAGCCGTTCTGGTTGGTCGCCGGAGCCAGCGGGAAGATGAAGTCGGGCTGCGAGCCCACCTCGGCGATGGTGACCGTCCCGCCCTGCTTCACCGCGGCCTGGCTGGCACTGGCGCTCTCGCCGTTGCCTATCGCCCCGCCGCCACCCCCTCCACCGCCGGAGCAGCCGACGGCCACCAGGGTCAGGGCCGCCGCGCCCGCGGCGAGTCTCAGTCGTTGGATAACGCGCATGCCCGTCCTCGTCTTCCTCGTCCTCACAGCGTTGCGTGCCATGGACATGTCACGTCTGTTCGCAGGGGTCTACCCGCGACCGGCGCGGTCCACGCCACCTGGATCATTGATATCAGCGGCTGACGACCGCTCACAACGCTCTGAATATTGCAGGATTACGAAATGTTCGACAGGCGCATGGCCGACGAACTGACGGGGACGGCGCGGAAAGCCGCTCGCGGCTCGGGCTCAGCCCTGTGAATCCGGTCCGGCGGCACGCACCTGCTCGACCTTGCGCATCGCCTCGCGCAGGTCGCCGAGCCAGGTCTCCGCGCGTTCGCCGACCTGCCGGACGCACCACCCCAGGGCGTCGCTGCGGCTGCGTGCGACCCCGGCGTCGACCAGGGTGTCGAGCAGGGTGCGCTCGCTCTGCCGGAGCCGGGTCATCACCGGGACGGAGAGGGTGGTGAACATCTGCGTGGTGTCGCCGCAGACGACGCCCCAGGACACCTTGCGCCCGAAGCTGTGCTCGGCCTCGGAGGCGACGGCGATGCGGGCCTCCCTGCTGCGCTCGCGGAACGCCTTGATCCGACTGGCGACCGCCACGGCACGCTCGGTCTCGGACGCCTCGGGCACGGTCGCGGGGACGGCGATCCGGCCGATGACGGTGATCTCCTCCCGGTCGACGATGATCCCGGGGGCCTCCTCGAACAACCCGTCGGGCAGCCGCCCGGCGAACCAGCCCCGCAGCTTCTCGGTCAGCTCATCTCGTGTAGTCATGTATCGATGATTACATCATTACTAGAACTGGCCAAGGGTTTGTCCGCGGCTGGCCGACCCCGGTCAGGGTGTCGCGTCGGGGGTGGTGCCGGGGCGCGGCGATCATGGGAGGGCCGATCGGCCGCGGACCGCCGCCGGGGCGAGCGAAGGGGACCTTGCTGTGTGCCACTACTGCGGATGCCGGGAGATTCCGCTGATCAAGGAGTTCATCGCCGAGCACGACGCGGTGACCGACCTGGCCGGCGCCGCTGTGCGCGCCATGGACCAGGGCGACCTGGACCGGGCCCGCGCATTGGTCGCCCCCATGGCCGAGCTGCTCCGGCTGCACTGGGCGGGCGAGGAGAACGGACTGTTCGCGGTGATGCGCGAGGACGACGAGTACGCCGACTACATTGCCGCCCTTGAGGACGAACACCGGGAGCTGGCTGCCTTCCTCGCCGCGCTGGACCTCGACGATCCGGCGCAGCGAACGGCGTTCACGCAGGCAGCCGACGAGCTGCGGCACCACATCGCCAAGGAGGAGGACGGGCTGTTCCCCGCCTCCCTGACCGCCCTCAGCGGTGAGCAGTGGAACCTCGCCATGGCTGCCTGGTCCACCGCCCACACCTCACCGACCCGCTCGCCCGCGGCACTGAGGGGTGGGCCCGTCCAGCCGGGGTAGGGCAGGCCACACCCCGGCTGGATGGCGCACCGCAGTGACCGGGGCACCGGTGCCGCGACAGGGTGATCGGCATGACAGCCGAAGGATTTCCCACGCACCGCCGTTCCGTTCACGAAGCCCCGTCCCCGCCGGGCGCGGTCGTCCCTGGTCGGGCGCTCGCCCTGCTCACGGTCCTGGCCGTGGCGCTCGGCGCCGCCTTCGTTCTCGCCCCGGCCCGGCTGGCGGCGGCGGGCACGTCGGACGGCGGCCTCGCCGATCAGCGCAACCTCGTCGGCGCCCTTCGCGCGGCGTTCGTCGACTACTGGAATTCCGGCGAGCGGGCATTGTCGCCGGACATGGCGCGGGTGGTCGACTACTGGTTCCGTTTCCATGTGGCCAAGGGTGTGATCTCGGCGGTTCTGCTGCTGGTGCTGATCGCGCTCGGAACCGTGCTCTGGAAGGCGTTTCTGAAATCCGGTGACGTCCTGGCGGCGGGCGGCAGAATCGCTCTCGCCTCGGCCGGGACCGTCGTCGCGGCGCTCGCGTTCTTCTCGCTGCTGGCGCTGATGGCGAACACCCAGGGTGCGCTGGCGCCGCTCTCGTCAGTGCTGTCGATGCTGCCCTTGGGCTCGCCCGGCGGACGCCTCGCCGACGCCGTTGATCAGGTCAGGCAGGGCCTGGCCGGGTATCCGGGCGGCGGCGCGGGCGCGGCGCCCGCCGTCGCGGTGATGGTGCGTGACTTCGGTTGGTACCACGCGGTGATGGCGGTGCTCGCCTCGGTCGTGGCGGCGGTCTTCGTCGGTGTCGGCGTGCTGGCGTGGCGGCGGCGAGGGGCCGATCGGCGAACGAGGCGGGTGCTGGGTGCGTTCGGGGTCCTTGCGGCGCTGCTGGGGCTGGCCGCGCTCGTCGTCGCGGTGGCGAACACCGCTACCGCTGCGGACCCGGCGCCGGCGCTGCTGGCCTTCTTCAAGGGCGGTTGGTGAGTATTCACTCACCGGTCACCCCGCCACCCTGCCACCCCATCGGTCAGGCGCTGAGGTAGGCGAGGACGGCCAGCACCCGGCGGTGCTGGGCGCCGTCCGGCGGTAGGCCGAGCTTGGCGAAGACATTGCCGATGTGCTTCTCCACCGCGCTGCTGGAGAGCACCAGTTGCCGGGCGATGGCGGTGTTGGAGTGCCCGGCCGCCATCAGTGCCAGCAACTCCCGTTCCCGTGCGGTCAGCGCCTCCAGCGGGTCGTCCCGGCGCTGCCCGGCCAGCAGCTGCGACACCACCTGCGGGTCGAGCACCGTTGCGCCGCGGGCGACCCGGTGCAGGGCGTCAAGGAACTCCTCGACCCGGGCGACCCGGTCCTTGAGCAGGTAGCCGACCGCGCCGGAGCCGTCCGCGAGCAGCTCGGCGGCGTAGGACAGCTCCACGTACTGGCTGAGCACCAGTACGGGGGCGCCGGGCAGCTGCGCCCGAGCGGCGATCGCCGCGCGCAGGCCCTCGTCGGTGTGGGTCGGCGGCATCCGCACATCGACCACCGACACGTCCGGACGGTGCGCGAGCACCGCCTCGACCAGGGCGGGGCCGTCGCCGACCGCGGCCACCACCTGGTGGCCGTCCTCGGTGAGCAGGCGGACCAGGCCCTCGCGCAGCAGCACCGCATCATCGGCCACCACGATCCGCAGCGGGCTGCGGGCCATCGGCTCCCGCTGCGCGTCGGGGGCGGTGCCGTTCGGGGTCAGCGGCATGGCAGCTCCGCGGTGACGGTGGTCGGGCCGCCTTCGGGGCTGGTCACCCGCAGCCTGCCGCCGACCGCGTGCAGCCGGTCGTCCAGGCCGCGCAGGCCGTGTCCCTTGGCCAGCGCCGCGCCGCCCACGCCGTCGTCGGTGACCCAGACCCGGAGCACCCCCTCGCTGTGGCGCATGCCGATGGTGCAGCGACGGGCCCGGCTGTGCTTGGCCACGTTGGTGAGGGCCTCGGCGACCACGAAGTACGCGGCCGTCTCGACCGCGGCGTCCGGCCGGGGGCGTGGGGGATCGGCGGGGTCCGGGCGAGCGGTGTCGAGCTCGACCGGGACGACGCAGCGCGCGGCCAGGTCGGCGAGCGCGGCAGGCAGGCCCCGGTCGACCAGGATCGGCGGGGCGATCCCACGGGACAGGGCGCGCAGCTCGTCCAGGGCCTCTTCCGCCTGGACGATCGCGTCGGCGAGCGCCTCCCTGGCCGCGTCCGGCCTGCTGTCGAAGTGGTGCCGTGCCCGGCCCAGTTCCATCGCCAGCCGGACCAGCCGCTGCTGGGGGCCGTCGTGGATATCGCGTTCGAGCCGGCGCAGGGCTGCCGCCTCGGCCGTCACCGCGGCGACGGTCTGCGCGCGGGCGGTGTCCCGTTCCTGCTCAAGTCCGTTGATCCTGCGGTGCAGCGCCGACAGGTCGGACAGCAGCGCCGCCCCCAGCCCGGCCTGCGCGGCCACGCAGGCACGGGTCACCAGCGGCAGGGCGCACAACGCGAGCAGGCCGACCACGACCGCGAAGGCCACCCGCTGGCCCGGCGAGGTCAGCCCCAGGCTCAGCGCGATGTGCGACTGGGAGCCGCCCAGGTAGAGGTTCATCGGCCGGAGCGACCCGGAGGTGTAGGGGTTGCGCAGCGGGGACGACAGGGTGGCCACGCCGACGAACCACCACAGCGCGGTCAGCGCCGAGGTGACCAGGACGACGGGGAGCACCAGCGCGGCATGCGCCAGGTCCAGCCACAGCCCCGGGTCCGCCCCGGCGGTGGCTGTCCCCTTCGGCGGTCGAGGGTGCACCCGCCGCCCCGCCCCGTCACCGGGGAGTACCGGGAGTACCCGGGCGATCCGCCACCGCTCCAGATCGGCAGGCCAGCGGGCCGACTCCAGGGCCGCGGCCACGGCCGACGACCTGCTCGGCAGCAGCAGGCCGACCGCAGCGACGCACAGCGCGCCGAGCACCAGCAGCAGGCCGACCAGCGCGCACACCGGCGCGGTCAGCAGGTACAGCGACTCCAGCAGCGTGCGACGCCCCAGGCGCACGGCGGACCCGGCGGACGGTCGCTGCCGCCCCGCAGAGGTGACCGCGGACGCCAACGACTCAGCCATGCGCCCAGCATAATCGGCCGCGCGCTGCGGATTCCGGCCCCGGTGGACGCACAGGTCAGAGCCAGCGTTCGGCTGCCTCGACGCTGTCGCCGCCGCTGGTGTTGAAGGCCAGCGCCGCCCCCGGCGCGTGTCGTCGGACCAGGTTCAGCACCTGCTCGAAGAACGGCAGCAGCGGCTCGGGCTTGCGAATCCCGCCGCCGATGACCACGACGTCCCACGCACGTTCGGTGAGGGCCGCGATCAGCGCGGGCTCGGCGGTGGCGTCGAGCCCGACCAGCGTCATCGCGGCGTCGATGCCGTGCTCGCCGAAGCGGGCCAGCTCCTGGTCGAGGGCCGCACGGATCGCGTCGCCGTCCATACCGGGCACGGGCACGGCGTGCGGGTCGATACCGAGGACGAGGGTGGATTTCATGTCCTGTGCAACGCCCGGCCCGACTGCCCCGGTTCCGGGCGCGTGTCACCCGTTCGGAGGACGGGGGCGGGTCCCGGGCATGGCCTCGGCACAACGGGTAGGAGTCCGTGCGAACGGTGGCGCGGATCCATGGACGGATCCCCTGGACGGAGCCACGGACCGACGGAGCACGGGCGGGGGCGGTGGACGACGATGGACGACGAGCAGACGGAACAGCAGATGCCCGCGCGGCCCGCGCCGAGCGTGCGCGTGCAGGACTGGGCCGGGGAACTGGCGGTGGTGGAACTGGGCGGGGAGCTGGACCTGCTCGCCGCGATCGCGCTCGGCTCGGCCGTGGACCAGGTCACCGGGGGCTTCTGGCCCAGGGTGGTGCTGGACCTGCGGACCGCTGACTTCATCGACGCCGGAGGCCTGGGCCTGCTGGTCCGCGCCCGGCGCCGGACGCACGCCCACGGGGGCCGGATGGCGGCGGTGGCCACCGAGCGCAGCGTCCTGCGGATACTCCACGCCAGCGGGGTCGCCAGGCTCATCCCGCTGGCCGGCTCGGTACCCGACGCCGTCGCCCGACTGACCGCGGACCGGACGGCGGACCCGACCGCGGACCGGTGAGCTTCTGCGCGGGGCGTTGCCGCGGCGCCGTCGCCGAGGCGTCTCCGCCGCGGCGCAGAAAAAGTGCCGGGAAAAGATTCCGCCCGCGTGTCGATTCGGTCGGGGCCCGTTCGACGCCCTAGGTAGGGGCTGGAAGACAGCCCGCACCGAGAGAGGACCCCGCCATGCGTTACATGATGCTGCTGCAGCTCGACCCGGCCCTGATGCCCGAGTCCGGACCCACCCCCGAGCTGATGGAGGAGATGGGCAAGCTGATCGAGGAGATGACCCGGGCGGGCGTCCTGCTCGACACCGCGGGCCTCGGCCCGCTGGAGCAGAGCACCCGGATCCACCTCGCCGGAGGCAAGCAGACCGTGACCGACGGGCCGTTCGCCGAGGCCAAGGAGTTCATCGGCGGATACCTGCTGGTCCAGGCGAAGTCGAAGGAGGAGGCGGCCGAGTGGGGGTCGCGGTTCCTGGCGATCCACGGCGACGAGTGGGAGTTCGTCATGGAGATCCGCCAGGTGATGGAGGCGTCGTAGCCGTACCGCCCGCGGCATGAGCCCAGTCGGCCGGCCGCTCAGCCGCTCAGTCGCTCAGCCGTGGGGCGTCCGTTTGGCGCGGGCGCCCCGCGGCTGCTCTGATGGGTGGTTGTGGCAGCCGACCAGGACCGGATCCGGCACACCGTCGAGGCGGTGTGGCGGATCGAGTCGCCCCGGCTCATCGCCGGGCTCACCCGGCTGATCCGCGACATCGACACCGCCGAGGAACTCGCCCAGGACGCCCTGGTCGCCGCGCTCGAACAGTGGCCGCAGTCGGGCGTCCCGCGCAATCCGGGCGCCTGGCTGATGGCCACCGCCAAGCACCGCGCCGTCGACCTGCTGCGCCGCAACGAGCGGCTCGCCCGCAAGCTCCAACTGCTGGGCCACGAGCAGGAGATCGAGCAGCGGCAGCAGCAGGACGGCCCGCCCGGCGGGGCCGACCCGGAGGACATCCAGGACGATCTGCTGCGCCTGGTGTTCACCGCCTGCCACCCGGTGCTGTCCCGGGAGGCCCGGGTGGCGCTCACGCTGCGCCTGCTCGGCGGGCTGACCACGGAGGAGATCGCTCGGGCGTTCCTGGTGCCGGAGCCCACCGTCGCCCAGCGGATCGTCCGGGCCAAGCGGACCCTGGCCAAGGAGGAGGTCCCGTTCGAGGTTCCGTACGGGCCTGAGCTGGACGAACGGCTGGGGTCCGTGCTTGAGGTGGTCTACCTGGTCTTCAACGAGGGCTACTCGGCCACCGCGGGGGACGACTGGATGCGGCCCGGCCTGTGCGAGGACGCGCTGCGGCTGGGCCGGGTCCTGGCCGGGCTGATGCCGTCGCAGCCGGAGGTGCACGGGCTGGTGGCGCTGCTGGAGATCCAGGCCTCGCGTTCCGCCGCCAGGACCGACGCGTCCGGAGCCCCGGTGCTGCTGCCCGACCAGGACCGTTCGCGCTGGGACCAGCTGCTGATCCGCCGCGGCTTCGCCGCCCTGGTCCGGGCCGAGGAGCTCTCGGCCGCGGGCGGCGGCTACGGCCCGTACACCCTGCAGGCGGCCATCGCCGCCTGCCACGCCCGCGCGCTCACCGCGGCGGAGACCGACTGGGCCCGCATCGCCGGGCTCTACGAAGCCCTTGCCGCCAGGGCGCCGTCCCCGGTGGTCGAGCTGAACCGGGCGGTCGCCGTCGCCAAGGCGTACGGTCCGGCCGCAGGGCTCGCGCTGGTCGACGCGCTGGCCGAGACCGACACGCTGAAGGGCTACCACCTGCTGCCGAGCGTCCGCGGCGACCTGCTCGCCCGGCTCGGACGGCGGGCCGAGGCGCGCAGGGAGTTCGAGCAGGCCGCCGCGCTCACCCGCAACGGCGCGGAGCGCACCCTGCTGCTGGAGCGCGCCGCCGCCTGCGGGGAGTGAGGACGCCCCTGGGTGAGTCGGCGTCAGATCTCAGGCGGGCCGGTGGGCCAGGACGCCGAACATGGTCACCGACATGTGCAGGGCACCCCTCGCGGCAGCCGCGGTGAGGTCGGCGTAGAGGGCGTCCTGCTGCTCGGCGCTGATCAGCCCGCCGCGTACCGCCCCCTCGCCGAGCATCCGCACGATCGGCCAGTTGACCTCACGGGGGTTCTGGACCAGCGCCTGCGAACCGATGTCGTCCACCAGGAGACCCGCTCCGGTCAGATTCTCCAGCAGCCGCCGACCGGCGTACGGGTTGGCCGCGGCCTTCAGCGCGCCGCCGGTCAGCGCGGCGACGACGGCGGGGTCGCCGGGGTGCAGGATCGTGGTCGCCCAGTCGGTGTCGAGCAGGGCGACCCGTCCGCCGGGCCGCAGCACCCGGGCGATCTCCGAGGCGGCCCGCTCAGGTTCGCCGAGGTGCTGGAACACCCGCTCGCACCAGACCAGGTCGACCCCGGCATCGTCCAGCGGCAGCGCCAGCGCGTCGCCGTCGACGAAGCGGGCCGTGCTGCTCGCCGCGGCGGCCCGCTGCTCGGCGACCGCGCGCAGGCCGGGGTTGGGCTCGACCCCGACCGCGTCGCCGTGCGGGCCGACCGCCGCCGCGAGCGCCAGGGTCTCCGACCCGGTGCCCGCGCCGACGTCCACCGCCCGCTCACCGGGGTTCGCCGCCAGCCCGAGGTGCGCCCACCCGCGCAGGCGCCGCACCCCCGCGCTCGCGGCCTGCGCGTCCAGCGCGCCGACCAGCCTCTCGGTCATCGCATCGGACATGTTCCCGGCATGGAACGCGGACGTCGGCCGCGGGGCGCTCATACGACCACTCTAGGACGGCGCCGTGGCGCAACCAACGGTTGCGTCGAGCGTGTCTGCCGCGTAGTGTGATGTGCAACCAAACGTTGCGGGAGGATGAGATGGAATTCGGAACCATCGAGCGCGAGGTCTACGTCGAGGCCTCGCCCGAGGTCGTCTTCGAGGTGGTGAGCAGCCCCGACCACCTCAAGCAATGGTGGCCGGACGACGCCCGGTACGAGCCGGTCCCCGGCTCCTCGGGGGAGATCGTCTTCGGTGACCGCGACGCCGACGGGATGGTGGTGGCGCTCACCGTCGTGGACGTGCGACCGCCGCGGTTGTTCTCGTTCCGCTGGACGCACCCGGCCGACCAGGTCGCGGCGGAGGGCAACTCGTTGCTGGTCACCTTCGCGCTGACGCCGTCCGGCGGCGGGACGCTGCTGAAGATGACCGAGGCCGGCTTCCGCGAGATGGGCTGGGAGGCCGCCGTCCTGGAGCAGCAGTACCAGGAGCACAGCAGCGGCTGGGACTTCTACCTGTCGCGGCTGGCGCCGTACCTCGCGACGTTGGAGCTGCGGCCGTGAGCACCGCGGTGGCCGGGCAGGTGGACGACGACCTCTGGTCCGCGATCGGGGACCCGACCCGGCGCCGGATGCTCGACCTGCTGCTGGTCGAGGGCGGCGGCACCGCGACCACGCTGAGCCGGAGCCTGCCGGTCACCCGTCAGGCGGTGGCCAAGCACCTCGGCGTCCTCGACCGGGCCGGACTGGTCCGGGCGACCCCGGCCGGGCGAGAGCGGCGCTACCAGGTGGACGATGTCCAGCTCGCCCGCGCGGTGGCCCAGTTGGCGTCGGTCGGCTCGGCCTGGGACGCCAGGCTGCAGCGGATCAAGCGGATCGCCGAGACGATCCAGCGCGCCCAGCAGGAGCAGCAGGAGCAGCAGGAGCAGGACGGAAGGGAGAACTGAGATGGCGGACATTCTGCACCGGGTCGGCATCAAGGACTCGGCTCCGGAGAAGGTGTACCAGGCGCTGACGACCGTCGACGGCCTGGCCGACTGGTGGACCGTCGACACCGAGGGGAGCGCCGGCATCGTCGGCGGCATCGTCCGGTTCCGCTTCGCGGTGGGCGGCTTCGACATGGAGGTGGTCGAGCTGCGGCCGTCCGAGCGGGTGGTCTGGCGGGTGGTCGACGGCCCGGAGGAGTGGATCGGGACGACGGTCGAGTGGAAGCTCCGCCAGGAGGGCGACTACGCGATCGTGCTGTTCGGGCATCAGGGCTGGAAGGAGCCGGTGGAGTTCATGCACCACTGCAGCACCAAGTGGGGTTCGTTCCTGATGAGTTTGAAGTCCCTGCTGGAGACTGGCGAGGGCGCTCCGGCGCCGCGGGACGTCCAGATCAGCGACTGGCACTGAGCGCCGTCCGGGCCCGACGGTGGCTGGAAACCGCCGTCGGGACGGCCGGTGGGAGGGGTTCGGGCGAAACGCCCGGGACGTGGCCTTTGGAACCCTGCGCCACCACCCGCGTCGGCCGGACTGATCCACCCGGTCGGCGCGCTCGCCGTCGGCGTCTGCCGCGGGAGCGCCGGGTCGGGGTGAGGCGGCGGGCCGGCAGTGGCCGCCCGGAGTCGATCGTCGGCAAACGAGGTGCCGCCGCCCCGGTCGTAGTGGCCGGAGCGGCGGCGGCTCCGTTGAGGAACGGGGCCGGGTCCGCCGCGCGGATCGCGTGTCGACCCCTGCCTGTTGGGGCCCTGCGCGGAACGCCCGCGAATCAGGAGCGGGCCGGGCCGCCGGATTTCGCCGAATTTCCTCGGCCGTTCCGGGCGGCCCTTTCTTCGCGTTTACTGGGGTGTGGGAAATCCAGCCGCATGCCCGCCCTGATTCCGGGGCGAAGTCCGGACGATCATCGAATATCATGCACATGACATATCTGGTGACGGACAGTCAACTCACGTGGAATGAGTGGCAAGTCAGCGGCCTGGAGCTTTTCGGACGTCCTTGATGCGGACATGTTGACGGGCCGTCAGGTGACGTGGAACTCTCTCAGCGATGTGGACGCATGCGAACACGCCTTCGCGGATCCATCACTTCGCCTTTACGTCATCTGCACCGCACCGTAATGCCGGCACCGCGCCTATCCGGCTGCGGCGTCGGGCAGAGCTCGATCGGAGCCACCAGCTCCCCAGCGACCTCCCGAAGCGTCGGGAGACTCGGGCGCGACCGCGTCCGAGCCGTGTCACACGAGCGACAAGGAGTTCACCATGAAGAAGTTCACCGTGCGCAAGGCCGGTACCGTCCGGCTGACCTCGGCCTCCACCACCTGCTACTGCGGCGGCGGCCCCGTCATCCTCGCCTGACGCATCGTCATCGGGCCGTAGGGGGATGACGTTCCGCCCCTTCGCGGCCGAGTCGGCTCAGCGAAAGGTCCGGGCCGCGCGGATAGCGGCCCGGACCCTCCTGGAGTGTATCCGCGGACGGTGAGGTGGGGGCATGGACCTGGCGGCACTGGATCTCGACAAATCCCTGAGGCTCTACCCGCTCACCTTCCTGGAGGAGGGCGAGGAAGTCACCGTCGGGCGGCCCGACATCGACTCCTACGGGCTGTTCCCGGTGGACGCGGCGGCGCTGCTGCGGCGGCTGGAGGCGGGGGACTCGCCGAACGAGGCGGCCCGCTGGTTCGGCGAGGAGTACGGCGAGCAGGTCGACATCCTGGAGTTCCTCGAAGTGCTCGACGAGTACGAGATGCTCGTCCCCGAGGGCGAACAGGTCGCCGAGGCGAAGGCGGTCCGCTGGCAGCGGCTCGGCACGGCGCTGTTCTCGCCGCCGGCCTGGGTCCTCTACGCGCTGCTGATCGGGGCCGGAATCGCGGCCATGGTGCTCGACCGCCATGTGGCGCCCCGCTACCAGAACATCTTCTTCACCAGCTCGTCGCTGGTCGCGCTGACCCTCGGCAATGTGATCGGCCAGGCCCCGTGGATCCTGCTGCACGAGGGCGCGCACGCCGTGGCCGGGCGGCGGCTCGGGCTCAACTCCACGCTGCGGATCGGCCGCCGGTTCTACTACCTGGTGTTCGTCACCTCGCTGGACGGGCTGGTCGCCGTCCCCCGGCGGAAGCGCTACCTGCCGATGCTGGCCGGAATCCTGGTCGACCTGCTGGTGGCGTGCGCGCTGACGCTCGCCGCGATCCCGCTGGTGCGGCAGCCCGGGGCGGCCGGGCTGATCGGGCGGCTGTTCCTGGCCATGGCGTTCGGCACGCTGATGCGCTTCGCCTGGCAGTTCTACTTCTTCCTGCGCACCGACCTGTACTTCCTGGCCACCACCGTGCTGGGCTGCAACGACCTGCAGACCGTCGCCCGGCAGACGCTGCAGAACCGCTTCTGGAGCCTGCTCGGACGGCGGGAGAGGCTGGTGGACCCGGAGGGCTGGACGCCGCGGGACCGCAGCGTGGCCCGCTGGTACGTCTGGCTGATGGTCGCCGGATACACCCTGATGACCGCGCTGCTGGTGATCGCGGTGATCCCGACCGCGGTGCGGATCACCGAGCTGGCCGTGCACAAGCTGGTGGCCGATCCCACGCCGCTGAACGTCACCGACACCTGCGTCTTCCTGGTGCTGAACTTCGGCGAGCTGGCCATCGCCGGTGTGCTCGCGATCCGCGGCTGGCAGCGGCGGGGCGGCCGGGCGACCCGCGCCGCGGTCGCCGAGGAGATCGCGGGCTGATCCCCGGACTGGTCTCCGGGTCGATCGACCCCTACCGGGCTTCTCTTGCAAGGAGGTTGGGATGAACGAGTTTCTCCGCACCCATCACTGGCTGCGCGGCGGCCTGCGCGCCGACCGGGCACTGAGCCTGCGCGAACTGAGCGAGCAGAGCGGCGTCGGCGGTGACGTCGGTGGCGGTGACGTCGGCGGCGGCGTCCTGGTGCTGGACGCACACCGCCGCCTGCGCGGCCCCTACACCGCGGCGGGCCGCCTGGTCAGCGCACTGGTGCCGCGGGTGCTGCCGCTCGACCCGGATCTCGTGCACCGCTACGACATCGAACTGCTCTCCGCCGCGCCGGAGTTGAGCGCCATCGTGCCCAGCTCGCGGGAGACCCTGACCTCGATGGCGATTCCGGCGGAGCGCACCCGCTACTACGCCCGGCTGCGGACCGTGCGGATCGGCAACGGCCTGGTGGAGTTCGTCCGGGACAGCCCGGCCGAGGTCGGGCCGCGGGTGCTGGTGGTGGAGAACGTCGACCAGGCCGACCCGACCGACCTGGAGTTCCTCGGCTCACTGCTGCGCCGGGTCCCCGCGGAGCGGCTGTGCGTCGTGGTCTGCACCCCGGACGTCGACCCGCGCGACGACGCCCTGCTGGCCGTGCTGCGGAGCAGCGCCCGGACCACCCCGGTCGTCGGCTCGACGCCCGGTGCCGCGCCCGGTGCCGCGACCACTGCGGACGCCGACGAGGAGCTGGCCTGGAGCCATATCGCCGCCGACTGCACCGGTGACGACCCGGCCCTGCTCGCCGCCTACGCCGCGCTGGACCCCGCCGTCCGGGCCGGGCTGCACGACCGCAGGGCCGCCGAGATCGAGGCGCTGGACCAGGAGTCGTTGCGGATCGGGGCGCTCGCGCACCACCGCGAGCACGGGACCGACCCGGCGGACGCGGGCGTCCTCGCCGTCTTCCACGCCATGGACCACTGCCTCTGCCTGGGCTTCTACGAGGCCTGTGTCGAGTACGGCGCCCGCGGGATCGCCCTGGTCGACCCCGGGACCGAGCACGACCGCTGGTGGGCCTTCGTCAAGGGGACCACGCTGGCCCTGTCGATCCTCGGCCGCACCGAGGAGGCCGAGCTGATGGACGACCAGGCGCGGCTGAACTCGGTGAAACCGGGCGTGCACACCAACGCCGCGTACTCGACCGCCATGCTCTACACCCGCCACAAGGACCCCGAGCAGCGCGACCAGCGCAAGGCCAAGTCCTGGCTGAACGCCGCCATCGCCACCGCCTCCCTGATCGCGGACCCGCACGAGCGCGCCTTCCAGAGCGCCTTCTACCGCAACGGCCTGGCTCTGGTGGAGGCGAACCTGGGCCAGCCGGGGGAGGCGCTGCGGCTGGTGGACGAGTGCATCGAGAGCCTGGACCGGCTGCTGCCGCCGGGCGACCACCTGCTGCACCGCTCGGTGCTGAAGAACAACCGGGCCAGGGTCTACCTGGCCCTCGGCCGGCTCCAGGACGCGCTGGCCGACTACGCCGTGGTGATCGAGCAGGACCCGAACCACGCCGAGCACTACCTGGAGCGCGGCAACATCCTGCGGCAACTGGGCCGTCCCGAGGAGGCCGCGGCGGACTACGCGACGGCGATGCGGCTGTCGCCGCCGTTCCCCGAGATCTACTACAACCGGGGCGACCTGCGGTTCGGCGAGGGCGACACGGACGGTGCGCTGGCCGACTTCAGCTACGTGCTGGAGCTGTCGCCGGACTTCGTCGACGCCTACGTCAACCGGGCTGGCCTCTACCTGGAGCAGGGCGACTGGGACGCCGCGCGCGACGACGCCCTGCACGGCCTCGAACACGACCCGGAGAACCCCTATCTGCACGCGGTGCTCGGCCAGGTGTTCGCCGAGGCGGAGGACTTCGCCGCCGCCAGGGCCGCCTTCGACCGGGCCCTGAAGGCGGACCCGGACCTGGTCTCCGGACTGGTCGGACGCGCCGTGCTGGCGTACTCGACCGGCGACCTGGCCACCGCCGCCGACGACCTGGACCGCGCGGTCGGGCTGGACCCCGACGACCCTGCCCTGCACTACAACCGGGCCCTGGTGCACCGCGACTGCGGCCGCACCGACCAGGCGCTCGCCGATCTGGAGGCCGCCGCGGCGCTGGCCCCCGACGACCCCGACGTCCGGGAGGAACTGGCCCGGCTCTCCGGTGGCTCCTGACCCATCCAGTAAATGATGGCTTATCAGGATTTACCAACATTATGCGCAATTCACAGTTACCCGGGCATCGCGCGCTCGTCAATCAAGGTGGAATTCGGCACCTGACTGACGAGAGCGCGGAACGTGAAACCCGAGAACGTCCCCGCGGCGACGCTGCCGCAACCGCGGGCCGGTTGGCCCGCGGCTCCGGCGGCCCCCGCCCGGACCCTGGTCGACATCCTGCGAGCCGCGGTGCGGGACACCCCCGACGCACCCGCGCTGGACGCGGACGGCGCGGTGCTCGACTACCAGGGCCTGTGGGCGGCGGCGGGCGCGGTCGCCGCGCGGCTCACCGGGCTCGGGATCGGCCGCGGCGACCGGGTCGGTGTCCGGATCCCGTCCGGGACGGCCGAGTTGTACACCTCGATCCTCGGCGTGCTGGCGGCCGGCGCGGCGTACGTCCCGGTGGACGTGGACGACCCGGACCAGCGGGCCGAGCTGATCTGGCAGGACGCCGGGGTGCGCGCGGTGCTGGGTGCGGGGGGAACGGTGCGGCTCGCGCCGGGGCTTGCGGCGGACCCCGGGTCGGACCCGCTGGCTGACCCGCCGGCGGGAGTGGGAGCGGCGCCGGCGCCGGGTGGCGAGGGCCGGGCGCGGGGCTGGGACGGCGGGCCCGTGCCGGGGGACGACGCGTGGGTGATCTTCACCTCGGGAACCACCGGGCGTCCCAAGGGCGTCGCGGTCACCCACCGCTCGGCCGCCGCCTTCGTCGACGCCGAGGCCGGGCTGTTCCTGCGGGACGCCCCGCTGGGCCGCGGCGACCGGGTGCTGGCCGGGCTCTCGGTGGCCTTCGACGCCTCCTGCGAGGAGATGTGGCTGGCCTGGCGGCACGGCGCCTGCCTGGTCCCGGCCCCGCGCTCGCTGGTCCGGGCCGGCGCTGAACTCGCGCCCTGGCTGGTGGAGCAGGGCATCACCGCGCTGTCCACGGTCCCGACGCTGGCTGCGCTGTGGCCGGTGGCGGCGCTGGACGCGGTCCGGCTGGTGATCGTCGGCGGCGAGGCCTGTCCCGCCGAACTGGTCACCCGGCTGGACCGGCCGCACCGGGAGTTCTGGAACACCTACGGGCCGACCGAGACCACCGTGGTCGCCTGCGCGGCGCTGCTGCGGGCGGGGCGGGAGGTGCGGATCGGCACTCCGCTGGACGGCTGGGAGATCGCCGTCGTGGACCCGGACGGCGACCCGGTCGGCTGGGGCGAGACCGGTGAGCTGATGATCGGCGGGGTCGGCGCGGCCCGCTACCTCGACCCGCTCAAGGACGCGGAGCGGTTCGGCCCGCACCCGGCCCTGTCCGGCGACCGGGTCTACCGCAGCGGGGACCTGGTCCGCGCCGACCCGGCCGGGCTGGTGTTCGTCGGCCGGGCCGACGAGCAGGTCAAGCTGGGCGGACGCCGGGTGGAGCTGGGCGAGGTGGACGCCGCGCTGGCCGGGCTGCCGGGGGTGCGGGCGGCGGCAGCGGCGGTCCGGGACACCGCGAGCGGGGGACAGGTGCTGGTCGGCTACCTGGTGCCGGAGCTGGGGGCCGAGACCGAACCGGCTGCGCTGCGACGGCTGCTGCTGGAGCGGCTCCCCGCGGCCCTGGTGCCGGTGCTCGCGGTGCTGCCGGAGCTGCCGACCCGCACCTCGGGGAAGGTGGACCGGGCCGCCCTGCCCTGGCCGCTGCCGTCCACCCTGCCGCCCGCGGTGCCCGCGCAGGCGGGCGGGGCGGACAGCACGGGGCCGGGCGGCGGGAGTGGGCTGCGCGGGACGGCGGCGCGGTTGGCCGAGCAGTGGCGTGACCTGCTCGGCGTCAGCGTCGACGCCGACGCGGACTTCTTCGCCCTCGGCGGTACCAGCCTGGCCGCCGCCCAACTCGTCTCCGCGCTACGGGAACGGCACCCCGGCCTGTCGGTGGCCGACCTCTACCGGCAGCCCCGGCTCGGCGACCTTGCCGCCCACCTGGAACTGACCGCCCCGCTGGGCAGCTCCGCCCACCCGGACCGGGCCGAAGCGGCTCCGGCCCCCTCGTCGCCGCTGCCGCTGCCGCCGTCCGAGCGGCGCCGCAGCGCGCCCGTACCCCGGGTGAGTGAACGTTCACTACGCTGGAGCGGCCTCTGTCAGGCGCTGGTGCTGATCATGCTTCAGATCGTCGGCGCGGCCCGCTGGGTGCTGGTGCTGGCCGCGCTCAACAATCTGCTCAGGGACGACCTGCTCGGCCTCGGCGCCCTCGGCGGCCACGGCTTCGCGCAGTTGCCGAGCTGGACCCAGCCCACCTCCTGGTGGGCCATCGGCGCGGGCTGGCTGCTGCTCAGCAGCGCCCTGGGCCGGACCCTCCTCGGCGCGGCCTGCGCCCGGCTGCTCACGCTGGGGCTGCGCCCGGGGGCCTACCGCCGCGGCGGTCGGGTGCACCTGCGGCTGTGGACCGCGGAACGGCTGGTCGCCGCCTTCAATGTGGCCGCCGTCGTCGGCACCCCGCTGGCCCGTCGCTATGCGCGGCTGCTCGGCTGCACCGTGGGCCCGGACGCCGACCTGCACACCATGCCGCCGGTCACCGGCCTGGCCGAGTTCGGCGCGGGCTGCTCGCTGGAACCCGAGGTGGACGCGGCCGGCTGGTGGCTGGACGGCGACCTGCTGCGGCTGGGCACGATCACCGTCGGCGCCGGGGCCAGGGTCGGCACCCGGGCGATGCTGATGCCCGGCGCGGAGATCGGTCCGGGCGCGGAGGTCGCCCCCGGCAGTTGCGTCACCGGCAGCGTCCCGGCCGGAACCCGCGCCCACGGCTCCCCGGCCCGCCCGATCCCGACCCCGCCGCTGACCGTCCCGGCCCCGACGACCGCCGAGACCCCGACAGCCACCTCGGCCCCGAAGACGGTCCCGGCCCCGCCGGTCACCGCGGCCTGGCCCGCGCAGCGCCTGCACCGCTCGCGCATTCGCGACCGGGCCTGGGACCTGGTGTACGGGCTGTCGCTGCCCGCGCTGCAGCTGCTGCCGCTGCTCGCCGCGGCGCCCGCGCTGCTCGCGCTCTACGCCCTGCTCGGCCGCGATCCCAGCGCCGGGCAGGCCTTCGCCCGGCTGCTGCTGGCCTCGCTGCCGCTGGCGCTGCTCAGCCGGGTGCTCTACGCCCTGCTGCTGGCAGTACTGGTCCGGCTCGGCTCACGGAGCGTCAGGGCGGGCCTGCACCCGGCGCACGGACGCGTCGGCTGGTCGGTCTGGCTGGTGCACCAGCTGATGGGGACCGCCCGCGCACAGCTCTTTCCGCTCTACGCCTCGCTGGCCACCCCGCACTGGCTGCGGCTGCTCGGGGCAAGGATCGGCCGCCGGGTCGAGGCCTCGACCGCGCTGATGCTGCCCGGCCTGACCACGGTCGAGGACTTCGCGTTCCTCGCCGACGACACCCTGCTCGCCCCGTTCGAGCTGTCCGGGGGCTGGCTGGGGCTGGGCCCGGCCTCGGGCGGGCGGCGCTCCTTCGTCGGCAACTCGGCGATCGTCGGCCCCGGCCGCGGCCGGGCCGACGACTCGCTGGTCGGCGTCCTCTCCGACGCCCCGCCGGAGGCCGTGCCCGGCAGCTCCTGGCTCGGACGGCCCGGCTTCCCGATGCAGCGGGTCGCCGAGACCGGCGACACCACCCGCACCTACGACCCGCCCCGGCGGCTGGTCCTGGCCAGGGCCGCGGTCGAGCTGTGCCGGCTCGCGCCGACGGTGTGCGCGGTGCTGCTCGCGGACCTGGCCGCGGTCGGGCTGCAGGCGCTGCTGCTGCGGCAGGGACCGCTGGCGTCGCTGCTGCCGGCCGGACTGATCCTGCTGCTCTGCGGCGTCGCCGCCTGCGCCCTCACCACCGCTGCCAAGTGGCTGCTGATCGGACGCTTCCGCAGCGGCGTGCAGCCGCTGTGGAGCTCGTTCGTCTGGCGCAACGAACTCTTCGACACCTTCGTGGAGGAACTGGCGATGCCGATGCTGGGCAGCAGCCTGGTCGGCACGCCGTTCCTCACCCTGTGGCTGCGCAGCCTGGGCGCGCGGATCGGGCACGGGGTGTGGTGCGAGACGCACTGGCTGCCGGAGACCGACCTGGTCGAGCTGGGCGACGGCTGCACCCTGAACCGGGGCGTGGTGGTGCAGACGCACCTGTTCCACGACCGGCTGATGCGGATGGACCGGATCAGGGTCGGGGCCGGGGCCACCGTGGGACCGCACTCGATCGTGCTGCTCGGCGCGGCGGTCGGCGACGCGGCGGCGGTCGGCCCGTCCTCGCTGGTGATGCGCGGCGAGTCGATCCCGGAGCGGAGCCGCTGGCTCGGCAACCCGGTCACCGCCTGGGACTGACCCCGAACCGACGCGGCGTCAGCGCGCCGGTGCCGTCAGGGCCTTGGCGCGGCGCGGTCCGGCGCGGGGACCAGGCCGTCGGCGACGAGGCCGGCCAGGACCGCTTCGCCGAGGGCGTGTACCGCGGACTGGGGGCGCACCATCACGGTGAACTCCTTGATCCGCCCGTCCTGGTCGAAGTGCAGCAGGTCGATGCCGTGGATCTGCTTGCCGTTGACGGTGGCCCGGAACAGCAGGACCTCCGCGGGCGCCTCGGCGCCGTCGGCGGAGGTCTCGGTGGCGCCGGTCAGGTCGCCGATGTAGCGGAAGTCCTGGAAGGTGCGCAGCAGCACCCCGAACAGGCCCAGCACCATCGGCTTGCCCTCGAACGGGGGGAACTTGACCGGGCTGTAGAACCGGACGTCCTCGGTGAACAGGTCGTCCAGGGCGGCGAGGTCGCTGCTCTCGACGGCGGCGCGGAAGCGGTCTGCGGTGGTGGTCATGGCTGCCTGCCCTGGATAGTCATCGATGTTACTAGTCAGTTTCATGACTATCATGGCGGCAGGGTCCGTGAACAGAGCGGGGAGGTGTTCCGATGGCTTTGCGCCACGCCGTACTGGCGGCGCTGCTGGACGAGGAGCTGAGCGGCTACCAGCTGGCCAAGGCGTTCGACCTGGGGGTGGCGAACTTCTGGCACGCGCTGCCGCAGCAGCTCTACGCCGAGCTGGCCAAGCTGGAGAAGGAGGGGCTGGTCGCCGGACGCGAGGTGGTCCAGGACACCCGGCCCAACAAGCGCCTGTTCCAGGTCACCGACGCCGGTCTGGCCGAGTTGCAGCGGTTCGCGGCGACGGCCGCCAAGCCCTCGTTCATCCGCGACGACCTGCTCGTCGCGGTCCAGGCCGCCGACCACCTCGACCCCGGGGTCGTGGTCGCGCAGCTCACCGAGCGGGCCGCCTTCGCCGAGGCCAAGGTCGAACTGTTCGGCGCGCTGCTGCGCGGGATGCGCGGCGACCGCGGCGAGGAGGAGTTCCTGCTGCGCGGCGCGCGGATCGGGCCCTATCTGACCTGTCGGCGCGGCCTGGACTTCGAACGGGCCAACCGGGACTGGTGCCGGCGCACCGCGGCGGTCCTGCTGGAGCGTCAGGCGGCGGCCCGCGCCGAGGGGTGAGCCCCGCCGGGCCGGACAACGCGACATGCCCGCCGACGTCGGGTTCGACGTCGGCGGGCACGCGCGGAAGTGCGGGGACCTGGCGCTGGCTACAGCAGCCGGGCTCAGTAACCGGACTTGGTGTAGGCGATGTTGGTGAAGTCGCCGTAGGTGGCGTTCGCGTAGCGGACACCGGCGATGATCGAGTCCACCGGGTTCATGATGTTCTTGTGGCCCGGCAGCGAGTAGGTCTGGAAGGTCGGCTCGATGGTCTGCAGCAGACCGTAGGTGCCGCCGTACAGGGCCTGGTTGGAGTCCCAGTGGTTCTCGGCGTTGGGGTTGCCCGAGGACTCCGTCATCGCACGGGCCCGGATCGCGTCCGCGGACGGGACCTTGTCGCCGTGGGCGGCCAGCACCGCGCGGGCCTGGGCGATCCAGCCGTCCAGGTTGTTGGCGTAGGTCGGGGTCGCGGCGGCGGCGCGCGCCTTGGCGGCGGCAGCCGCGGCTGCGGCGGCCTTTGCCTTCGCCTCGGCCTGGGCCTTCGCCTGGGCGGCGGCCTGGGCCTGGGCGGCGGCCTGGGCCTTCGCCTTGGCCTCGGCCTGTGCCTTGGCCTGGGCGGCGGCAGCAGCGGCCTTCGCCTTGGCGTCGGCGGCGGCCTTCGCGGCGGCCTGGGCCTTGGCCTCGGCCTGTGCCTTGGCCTGGGCGGCAGCGGCGGCGGCCTTCGCCTTGGCGTCCGCCGCGGCCTTCGCGGCGGCCTGGGCGTCCAGGGCCGTCCGCTGCTCGGAGCGGCTCGCGGCGTCGCTGGAGGCGCGGGCGTCGGCCTGGGCGCTCACCGAGGAGGAGGCGGCGGCGGTGGGGGTCGAGTCCGAGCCGCCGGTGAGGGCGACGGCGGTACCGGTGGCGGCGCCCGTGAGGACCAGGGCGGCACCGATGCCGGCGGTGATGCGCTTGTTGAGGCGCACCGCGGAAAGGCGCTCGTTGAGACGGACGTAGGACGGGTGGGTACGGAAGCTCATGTAATTCCAATGTCGAGGGATCTGCCCCAGGCCGTGGACGCACTGGACCCAGCGGTCGCCCTAGGGGCATCGCTTCTACGGGGTCGCACGCCCGGTGGCCTTCGGGACCGGCCCGACCGAGCAGGGGAGCTTTTCAACGGAGTCGGTAGGCCGCTCCGCGCGCCGTTCGGCGAGCTCCCTGCAGGTTCTCTGTCTGCCTGCTTCGTGAACCGTCACACGGTCCACACAAAAGAGGCAAGAAATACCCCCGGTAACGTGCGGCACACCACAAAGGGGCCGTGACCTGGGTCTCAGTGAATTCCGGCGGAAATCAAAAGAGCCCTTTGCGGGCCCGGATTTCGGCGTCGAAAGCAGGCTCAGCCGTCGGGCAGCCGCCGCGCGGCGAGGGCGAGCCCGGCCCGCATCGGTCCGGCGGGCCGGGGTGAGGTCGATGCCCAGGTCGTGCCGATCCGTTCGAGTGGGCGGGCGATGCTGCTGTGGTGGGGGTGGAGCAGCTCGGCGGCCCGGCGGCCGGGCAGACCAGGCCGCCGACCTGGTCGAGCGGAAGCCGGGTGCGCCTTGCGCCGGGCGATGGCCGACTGAGCCCGCGGCCGCGGCGTGAAGCGGCGTCAGGTTCTGCCCTCGCGATGCTGGGCGTCCCGCAGGGCGGTCGACTCCGAGCCGTAGGTGCTGGCCCAGTGCGCGCGGACGACCCGGAAGCCCGCGCGCCGGGCCGCGTCGCAGACCAGTGCGTCGTCGTCCACGAGCATCCGGACCTCCCGGTTCCGGCCGAGGCCGCGCAGTGCCTCCAGCTTGGTGGTCCGGGCCGGGCGGCGGTCGTCGTCGCCGCGCATCAGCAGGCGCCCCTGCGGCAGGCCGTGCTGGAGCAGCCAGGCCAGGGTGTCCCGGCGGCAGCGCTCCGGACGGCCGGTGAGGTAGACGACCTCGCAGGTGGCGGCGGCCTCCAGGGCCAGCCGCACGCCCTCGGGCAACGGCGGGTCCTGCCGCGCCGCGGCGAAGAAGCCGTTCCAGTCCCGGGGCTGCCGCTCCAGGAAGTACTGCCGGTGGGCGGTCTCGGCCAGCGTTCCGTCCAGGTCGAACACCGCCAGGGGGAGGCCGTTCTCGGTCGTTCGGGTCACCCGGCAAGCCTAGGGGGAACGGGGTTGAAGGAAAGTTACCGAAGTAGCTCAGCCCGTATTGCTTTTTAACATCGGCTTCGCCATGCTCTCCTCAAGCGCGCGCGGCTCGGCCGGATCCCGGCTCTCGGAGACCGGTTTCGGCAAAAAGCAACTCTCACCCGGAGGGACACGTGGCCCGATCACACTCAGCAGCGCCCCCGCAACGTGAGCACGGAACCCGCCTCGCGGTCGCGGGCAGCCTCTGCGCCGCGGCCCTGCTCGGCCTCGGCGCGCTGCCGCCGGCCCAGGCCGCCGCGGCAACTGCGCCGCACACCGTCACGGCCGGCACCGCGAGCGCCGCCGACCGCGCCGCCCTGGCCCAGGCCTACGCCGAGGGCCGGCACATCCCGCAGAGCGCCGTGGGCGCCCCGCGCGGCGCCGAGCAGGTCGCCACGGACGCCGCGACCGGGACCCAGTGGGCCCTGGCCCGCTTCCTCCCCTCGGCGAGCGCCGGGAGCCGACTGACCGTCAACTTCCAGGACGGCGCCGGACAAGGACTGTTCCAGAGGGTCCGCGGCGGCGACTGGAAACTGATCCCCACCCCGACCGAGGCGTCCTGCGCCGCCGCCGTGCCCGCCGCGGTGAAGACCGCGCTCGGTCTGACCGGCGCCGCGGTGGACTGCGCCGCGTCCGCGGCCCGCCCGTCGGCCGCGGTCAAGGCCGCCGCCGCGTCCGCCGCTACGAGCGCCGCCACGCGCGCGGCCAAGACCGCTGCCGGGTCCGGTGCCGACTCCGGTGCCGCCGGTGCCGCAGCCTCCGCCAGCCTCGGCGCGAAGGTCGCCAGCATCGCGCTCGGCCAGGTCGGCCTGGCCACCACCCCCGCCGAGACCAGCTTCAACGGCGTGGACTGCGACCCGTTCAGCACCCTCGACGCCGCCTTCTCGCCGAACGCCGACGGCTGCGGCCCCGACGCCACGCACAAGGTGGAGAACCAGAACGAGGAGTGGTGCTCCGACTTCGCCAAGTGGGCCTGGGCCCAGGCCGGGGTCACCGCCGACATGAACACCCTGAACGCGGGCGCCAGCTCCTTCTACACCTGGGCGCTGGACAACGGGCAGACCCCGGTCGCCGACTCCGGCACCCCCGCCCCCGGCGACGCGGTGCTGTTCTACTCGCCCGGCGCGGTCACCGCCACCAGGTACGCCGACCACGTCGGCCTGGTGACCTCGGTCAACGCCGACGGCACGGTGAACATGGTGAACGGCGACTTCCTCGGCTCGGCCGGCATCACTGTCGAGTACGACCAGAATCTCGACCTGACCCCGTGGGCCGGGGCGACCTGGGGCGCCGGGGAGCAGTGGGTGCTGGTCACCCCGCCGACCGCGGCCCAGAAGCCGAACCCGACCGCGACGGTGGTCGCCCCGACCACCGCAGTGGCCGGCACCACGGTGAACCTCTCCGCCGTCGCCGCCGAGCCGGGCGGCTCGATCAGCCAGTACTACTGGACCTTCAACGACGGCCGGAACAACAACGTCACCGGACAGAAGGCCGGCCACGTCTTCCAGCGCGCCGGGATGTACACGGTGACGATGAGCGCCACCTCGAACTTCGGCACGGTCACCACCAAGACCTGGAACATCGGCGTCAGCGCGCCCTCGTCCACGGTCTCCTCGGCGCCGAACAACTCGGTCTGGTACACCACCGAGCCGGTGATGCAGTACGCGTTCGCCCCGGGCAGCGGCGGCACCCTCGCCGTGGACAGCTGGGACGGCGCGGCCTGGCTGCAGCAGACCGAGCCGGGGCAGCTCGCCGACGGCTCCGGGCTGACCGGGCTGACCTACTCGGACGGCGACTCCGGCTACGCCACCGTCCCGCACGCCTACTACCGGACCGCGGGCGGCACGCTCGGCGAGACCTCGATCGGCGCCGACGGCGGCTGGACCTCCGCCGCGCTGCCGGGCACGCCCGCCGCGCACAGCGCCGTCGCGGCGCTCGCCGCCGACCCGGTCTCCGGGCTCTCCCCGGCGCTGGACGTCACCCCGTCGGTGTTCTTCTTCGACGCCTCCGGCAGGCTGAACGCCAGCACGGAGTCGGGCGGAGCCTGGTCCACCGCGGCGCTGCCCGCACCGGCCACGGCCACCCCCGGCTCGCTGGCCACCGCGGTCTCCGGCAGCCCGCTGGCGGTCGAGTACGCGTTCTCGCTCGACCACTCGGGCAAGCTGACCGCGGTGATGAACCCCGGCGGCGGCTGGACGTCGATACCGGTCCCGAACAAGCTCGGGGTGCTGGCGGGCAGTCAGCTCTCGGCCGCCACCACGGACTCCGGCGTCGACGTGTTCTTCACCGACGCCGCCGGGAAGCTCGCCGTGGCCAGTGCCAAGGCCCCGGGCGCGTTCAAGGTCGCCGAGATCCCGGGCGCGGTCGCCGCGGGCGGCGGCCTCACCGCGACCAATGTGCTCTCCGCCACCGGCGCGGTGCGGGACGAGGTCTTCTACCCGACCGCCTCCGGCGCCCCCGGCGTCACCGTGTGGGACGGCACCTCCTGGCAGGCCTCGACGCTCCCCGGCAGCGCCGACGCGATCACCGGCGTCAGCTCGAACACCGTGCCCGGCCAGCCCGAGCAGGTGTTCACCGCGGACGGCGCGGCCCGGAACGTCGACACCGCCACCGCCCCCGGCGCCGCCTGGACCACCGGCGAGCTGCCGAACACGCCGACGGCCTACCCCGGCACCGTGCTGCTGTACGCGGCCACCCCCGCCGACGACGCCACCGCGCTCGCGGCGGCGGCCTTCGCCGGGCTGCCGGCCAGTCAGACCACCACGGACTTCAACACCGCCTGGGCGGCCACGCTCAGCGGGAACTACCTGGTGATCGCGATCGGCGCGGCGGCGAACAGCGCTCTCTACGACAACCCCTGCGGCTGGGCCAACCCGTCCCAGGACGACCCGGGCTCCACGCCCTTCTACAACGTCGAGCGGCCGTTGAACCTCCCTCTCACCAACCTGTTCCTGGTCGGTGAGGCGGCCACCGCCGCACAGACCCCGCAGGTCGCCGACGACATGGCGTACTTCGCCGTGCACGGCGCGCTGCCCAGCGGGGCCACCCTGCCGACGCTCGCCTACCCGGGCCACACCTGCCTGGGCACCGCGAGCTGAAGCCGGGCGGCAGCCCCTGGCACCACCGGCACCACCTGTTCCACCGGCGTTACCCGTACTGCCGGCGTCACCCGCACCACCCGTTCTACCCGCACCACCACCGTTGTTGTGCTCATCCGCCGGGCGGCGGCCCGGACGCCCCGGGCCGCCGCACCCCGACCCACAGGTGAGGACCCCATGGACACCACCGTTCGCCCCGGCCTGCGCACCTCGTTCGCCGCCGCGTCGATCACCGTCGCCGCGTTAGCCCTGTCCGCCCTCTCGGCGGGCACCGCGTCCGCCGCCCCGACCCCGTCCACCACCGGCACGCCGAGCTACGCGCGCGCCATGAACGGCCAGATGGTGGCGGTCAGCAACTACCGCCCGAACACCCCGGTCCACCCGGAGGCGATCACCCACCCCGGGCTCGACTCCATGGGCTCGACCGTCGCGGCCCACGAGACGTCCCTCGCCCCCGCGGCCGTCACCCCCGCGGCGGTGCCGCAGCTGCCCGGCATCGACGTCAGCTCCTACCAGGGCAACATCAACTGGACCGCGGTCGCCCCGCACATCGACTTCTCCTACGCCAAGGCGAGCGAGGGGACGTACAACACCAACCCCGACTTCACCAACCAGTACAACGGCCCGTACAACGCCGGGGTGATCCGCGGCTCGTACCACTTCGCGATCCCGAACAACTCCTCCGGCTCGGTCCAGGCCGACTACTTCATCGCCCACGGCGGCGGCTGGTCGGGCGACGGCAAGACCCTGCCGGGCGCGCTGGACATCGAGTACAACCCGTACGGCGCGGAGTGCTACGGCCTGTCGCAGGCCTCGATGGTCAGCTGGATCTGGAGCTTCGTCAACGAGTACGCGGCCAGGGAGCACGCGTACCCGGTGATCTACACCACCACGAACTGGTGGTCCACCTGCACCGGCAACAACAGCGGCTTCGCTGCCTACGACCCGCTGTGGATCGCCAACTACTCGGCCAGCGGCGGCGGCACGCTGCCGAGCGGCTGGGGCTACTACACGTTCTGGCAGTACGCGGACTCCGGTTCGCAGCCCGGTGACCAGGACGTCTTCAACGGCGCCTACACCCAGCTCCAGGCCATAGCGGCCAAGGGCTGACCTCCCCGCTCCGCGAACGGACGTGCCCGGTGGCCGACGGCGACCACCGGGCACGTCCTCGTTCCCCGGCCCGGCCCGACTCGGTGGATCCTGGGTGCAACTGGCAGCTGGTCGGAGCGCGTCAGGGTCTGTGTGGCGACGCCAGAAGCCGTCGCCCGTCGAGAGGACCGGAGCCGTTCTTCGCATGTCGGATGACCTCACCACTGCTGTGCCCGCCGTCGCCTGGCCGCCTGCCCCGATCCGGACCGAGCGGCTGCTGCTCCGCGAGTCCGAGGCCCGGGACCGCCCGGTCTACGTCGAGCTGTTCGCCTCGCCGGAGGTGGGCACCTACATCGGCGGCTCCCGACCGCGGGACGAGCTCGAACGCGCGATGTCCGAAGTGCCGGGGCGGCGCCCCGGTTCCTTCGCGGTCGAACTCGACGGAACGATGATCGGCCTGATCACCCTCGATCCGCGCGGCGCGGAACGTCCGGGCCACGTCCGCCCGGACGCCGGGGAGGCCGAACTCGGCTACATGTTCCTGCCGGAGGCGTGGGGACGCGGCTACGCCGCCGAGGCCTGCGCGGCGGCGCTCGACTGGTTCGGCCGCGCACGGCCCGGCGAGCCGGTGGTCCTCAGCGCCCAGACCGCCAACGAACGCTCACTGCGCGTCGCCGCGAAGCTGGGCTTCACCGAGCTGGAGCGCTTCGAGGAGTACGGCGCCGAGCAGTGGTTCGGCGTACGGCCTCCGGATTCCGAACTGCCCTCTATCACTTGCTAGTTGATTAGACGTAAGGCATGACGGCCGGGCCCCGTACCTGCTTTCCTGGCAGCACCCACCCCAGGAAGGCAGGTCTCGCATGCCCCGCAAAGAGTTGGACGGGCGTACCGCGCTGGTCACCGGCGGCACCCGCGGCATCGGCAGGGCGACGGCGCAGCTACTGGCCGAGGCCGGCGCGAGCGTCCTGCTGACCGGGCGGGACGAGCGGGCCGCGCGGGCCGCGGCGGAGGCGGTCACAGCGGCGTCCGGGGTCCCCGCCACCGGCCTGGTGCTGGACCTGGCCGACCCCGGCTCCGTCGACGCGCTGTTGGACCGGGTCGCCGAACAGCACCCGGACCTCGACATCCTGGTGGCGAACGCCGGGATCATGGGCACCGGCCAGCTCGGCGGCATCCCGGCCGCGGAGGTACGCGCCGTGGTCGAGGTCAATGTGCTCGGGACGTTCGCCGTGCTGCAGGGCGCGGCCCGGATCATGATTCCGCGCGGAAGCGGCTCGATCGTGCTGCTGACCTCGCTGGTCGCCGCGCGCGGCGTCCCCGGGATGGCGGCCTACGCCGCGAGCAAGGGCGCCATCGCGGCGATGACGCTCAGCGCGGCCGAGGAGCTGAGCCCGCAGGGCATCCGGGTCAACGCCGTCGCCCCGGGCCTGGTCGAGACGGAGATGCTCTCCCCCTCCCCCCGCGAGGTCCTGGACGCCGAGGCGGCCCGCACCCCGCTGGGCCGCCTCGGCACCCCCGAGGACATCGCCTCGGCCGTCCTGTTCCTGGCCGGCGACGGCGCCTCGTTCATCACCGGCCACATCCTGGCCGTCGACGGCGGCCTGCTGGCCTAGACGACTGATGAGGTGCTGGGTTCTGGCTCTTTGTGGTGACGGGTGACAGGGCCTGCCTGACAATTCCCGTCCGGCGCTCACCACGGGTGCCGGTCGGCGGCGCTGGTCCAGGCGCGCGGGGGCCGGAACGCGGTGGTGCCGGCCGGCAGCCGGACCCGGCGCGGACCCGGCCGCTCCGGTCGGCGGCCGAGCCGCAGCCGCAGGGCCCTGACGACGGCCTCCCGCTCCTCCGCGGTGACCTGCGGGGTGAGGACGACCAACTCCTGTTCGATGCGGTCGCGCCGGTCGGTGCTCCGGGTTCCTGTCGGCATGGCTGCCTCTCGTCACAGGGGGAAGATGCTGTGCTTGCGGTAGGCGGCGGGGGCGTTCTTGGCCTGCAGGTCGGTGAGGGCCTCGGCCAGCAGGCGGCGGGTGTCGCGGGGGTCGATAACGTCGTCGACGTAGCCGTGCTCGGCGGCGTGCAGCGGGTGCATGAGCTCGGCGCGGTAGCGCTCGGTGTACGCGGCGCGGGCGGCCGGCGGGTCGTCCGCGCCCGCGATGTCGCGGCGGAAGATCACCTCGGCGGCGGCCTGCGGACCCATCACCGCGATCTCGTTGGTCGGCCAGGCGTAGGACAGGTCGCAGCCGATGGCGGGTGAGTCCATCACGATGTAGGCGCCGCCGTAGGCCTTGCGGACGATGACCTGGATCCGCGGGACGGTGGCGGCGCAGTAGGCGTGCATCAGCTTGGCGCCGTGGCGGATGACGCCGCCGCGCTCCTGGTCGCTGCCCGGCAGGAAGCCGGGGACGTCGACCAGGGTGAGCAGCGGGATGCCGAACGCGTCGCACAGCCGCACGAAGCGGGCGGCCTTCTCGGAGGCGTGGATGTCGAGCACCCCGGCCAGGTGGGCGGGCTGGTTGGCGACCACGCCGAGGGTCTGGCCGCCGACCCGGGCCAGTCCGCACAGGACGTTGCGGGCCCAGGTCTCGTGGACCTGCATGAAGTCCTGGTCGTCGACGATCTCCTCGATCACCTGGAGCATGTCGTAGCTGCGGTTGGGGTCGGCGGGCACCAGGTCGAGCAGCCGGTCGTTGGGCCGGTCCACCGGGTCCTGGCAGCGGTAGTCCGGTGGCGGGCTCTGGTTGTTGTAGGGGAGGAAGGACAGCAGGCGGCGGACCTCGGCCAGGGACTCGGCCTCGTCGTCGTGGACGAACTGGGCCAGACCGGAGACGGTGCCGTGCATGTCCGCGCCGCCCAGGTCCTCCACCGAGACCCGCTCGCCGGTGACGGCCTGGACCACGTCGGGTCCGGTGAGGAACATCTGGCCGACCCCGCGGACCATGAAGACCGCGTCGGTCAGCGCCGGCGCGTAGGCGGCCCCGCCCGCGCAGGGCCCCAGCACCACGCTGATCTGCGGGATCACACCCGAGCTGCGGACATTGCGCCGGAAGATCCCGCCGTAGCCGTTGAGCGCGGCCACCCCTTCCTGGATCCGGGCGCCGGCCCCGTCGTTGAGGCTGATCAGCGGGGCGCCGGCGGACTCGGCCAGGTCCATCACCTTGTGGATCTTCGCCGCGTGGGTGGCCCCCAGAGAGCCGCCCATGATCCGGAAGTCGTGGGCGTACACGTAGACGGTGCGGCCGTCGACGGTGCCGCGTCCGGTGACCACGCCGTCGGTGCGGGGGCGGTTCCGCTCCAGGCCGAAGCCGGTGGCCTGGTGCCGGCGCAGGGCCTGGATCTCCCGGAAGGAGCCCTTGTCCAGGAGCAGGTCCAGGCGCTGGTGGACGGTCAGCTTTCCGCGCTCGCCCTGGCGCCGGGAGGCGTCCGGATCCCCTTCGCGGACCCGGAGTTTGACCGCGGCCAAGGCCTCGGCCCGGACCGCGGCCGAGGGGTCGGCCAGGGCGGGATCACACTCCGCCGCCGGGTGGGAGGGCCGCGGGGCGGGGGACGACTGCGGGGGGAACTGTTCGGATTCGGGCACCGCTGGACCCCTTTGCGTCAGGTTTGCGTCAGGTGAGGCGTCTGCATCAGGTGATGCGCTGCTGGGAGGGAACCGGTTCGGGCCGGGGCCAGGGAAGCCGGCCCCGACTGGCGGGCAGCCCGGGTCCGGGGGACCGGGCGTCGGCGTACAGCCAGGCACTACACGCTGGCACAACGGGATGGTTCGTGCACCTTCACCCCGGTCGTCCGGGTCGGACAGCCCCCGCCGGGCCGGTCCCGGCCGGCCGTGTCATCCGTTCGGCCCACGCGGGGTGGCGCGGGGTGGACCGGGTGCCGAGTGTGGTGGACGGCGACTGCCCCGGCCCGTCCGGCCCCGGCCGTCCTGCTGAGTACCTCGCCCGCCTGAGGGGCGCTTCCGTCGCCCCACTGTGCGGCACCGCCCCGGTCCGGGGCCCTGCCGGCGACGACGACATCCGAGGGAAGGTTCACGATGCCAGTTCTGTGCCGTCCTGCTGTGGCCGTACCCGAGCACGTCATCACCCTGGAGGACACCCTGGAGCTCGCGGCGCGGCTGCACGCCGACCACCGCGAACTGCCCCTGGCGCTGCGCCTGATCACCAACACCGGGGTGCGCACCCGGCACCTGGTGCAGCCGATCGAGGACACCCTGCGCCATCCCGGGTTCGAGGAACGCAACCTGATGTACGCGATGGAGGCCAAGAACCGCCTCCCGGCCGTCATCGACCAGGCGCTCGCCAGCGCCGGACGGCCGCCGACGAGATCGACGCGATCATCTACGTCTCGTGCACCGGCTTCATGATGCCCTCGCTGACCGCCTGGATGATCAACAAGCTGGGCTTCCGGTACGACACCCGCCAGCTGCCGATCGCCCAACTCGGCTGCGCCGCGGGCGGAGCGGCCATCAACCGGGCCCATGACTTCTGCCTGGCCCACCCCGGAGCCAACGTCCTGATCGTGGCCTGCGAGTTCTGCTCGCTGTGCTACCAGCCCACCGACCTGACGGTGGGCAACCTCCTCTGCAACGGCCTGTTCGGCGACGCGGTGGCCGCCGCCGTGGTGCGCTCGGAGGGCGGCAGCGGGGTCAGCCTGGAGCACAACGGGGCGCACCTGGTCCCCGACACCGAGGAGTGGATCGCCTACGCGGTCAAGGCCACCGGCTTCCACTTCCTGCTCGACCGGCGCGTCCCCGGCACCATGGAGCAGCTCGCCCCGGCCCTGTGCCAGGTCGCGGCCGAGCACCACTGGGACGCCGCCGACCTGGACTTCTACGTCATCCACGCCGGCGGCCCGCGGATCCTGGACGACCTGTCCCACTTCCTGGGTGTCGCACCGCACATGTTCGCCCACAGCCGCGCCACCCTGACCGAGCACGGCAACATCTCCGCCGCGGTCGTCCTGGACGCCCTGCGCCGCCAGTACGACTCCGGCACGGTGCCGGACGGAGCCCGCGGCCTGATCGCCGGCTTCGGCCCCGGCATCACCGCCGAGATCACCCTCGGCAGCTGGACCACCGACCACAGCGCCGCGCGCGCCACCGCCACGGGAGAGGACATCGCCGCATGAACACCACCACTGACCCGACCGTGCCCGCCACCATCACCCTGGGCGGCGACCTGACCGTCGGCCGCCTGGGCTACGGCGCCATGCACCTGACCGGCCCCGGCATGTGGGGCGAGTACCCGGACCCCGAGGGCGCCGTCGCCCTGCTGCGCCGGGCCGTCGAACTGGGCGTCACCTTCATCGACACCGCCGACTCCTACGGCCCCGCCACCAACGAGCAGATGATCCGCCGCGCCCTGCACCCGTACCCGGAGGACCTGGTCATCTCCACCAAGGGCGGAATGCTGCGCTCCGGTCCGACCGACTGGACCCGCGAGGGCGACCCCTACATCGTCCCGCTGGGGCGGCCCGCCTACCTGCGCCAGCAGGTCGAGGTCAGCCTGATGAACCTGGGTCTGGACTGCCTGCCCCTCTACCAGCTCCACAGCATCGACCCCGCGGTCCCGCTGGCTGAGCAGGTCGGTGTGCTGACGGACCTTCAGCGGCAGGGAAAGATCCGCCACATCGGCCTGTCCGGCCAGCCCGGCGTCACCGTCGACCAGCTGACCCAGGCCCGTGCCTTCGCCGACATCGCCGCCGTCGAGAACCTCTACAACCTCGGCGACCGCACCGACGAGGAGGTGCTGCGCCACGCCGAGGAGCACGCGGTGGCCTTCATCCCTTGGTTCCCGCTCGGCCACGGCGGACTGGTCGGACCGGACGGACCGCTGGTCCGGATCGCCCCCGACTACGGCGCCACCCCCTCCCAACTGGCCCTGGCCTGGCTGCTGCACCGGTCGCCGGCCACCCTGCTGATCCCCGGCACCACCTCGATCGACCACCTCGAACAGAACCTCAAGGCCGCCGACCTGCACCTGAGCGCCGACGACATGGCGGCGATCACCCGCGCCGTCGACGCCGCCGCGGCCCCGCTGTGGCGCCCCGTGCCGGTCGCGGCCCACTGAGAGGCCCCGTCGGCCTTCCGCCAACCACCGAGGAGACGAGGAGACAGAGCATGGACAGCGCCCACCCCAACGCGGCACTGCTGCGCACCCTGTACGCGGACCTGACCCGCATCGCCGAGTACGCCGCCGACGACATCGTCTACCACCCGGCCGAACGGGACACCCCGGAGGGCGCTCCGGACCTGCACGGCAAGGCCGCGGTCACGGCCAAGGAACAGGCGCTGGCCCGCGCCACCGAGGGCACCCTGCGCGCCGACATCGAGAGCGTGGTCGCCAACGACCACTTCGGCGCGGTCCTGGGCGTCTTCCACGCCCGCCCCGGCGATCAGGTCATCGCCATGCCCTTCTGCGGCCTCTGGCGCTTCCGCGACGGACGGGTCACCGACCACTGGCAGAACGCCTACGACCCCAGTGCGATGGTGCGGGCGCTGACCCGGGCCACGGCGACCCGCTCCTGAACGGCGGGGCGGCGCGGGCCCGGTGTGCTCACCGGGCCCGCGCCGCGGCCGGCTCCAGCGGGGTTCCCGGGCCGGGCGCGGCGCCGGGCCGGGGACTCAGGATTCCGGCCGCGCAGGCGACGGCCGCGCAGAGGGCGACGGGGAGCAGGAACGCGACGTTGAGCGGGATCAGCCGGGTGAGTGCGCCGATGATCGCCGGGCCGGCCAGCATGCCGAGGTAGCCGAGCCCGGCGACGCGGGAGACGTTGGCGCCCGCGGCCTCCCGGTCGGCGTGCCCGGCGGCGCTGAACAACTGGGGGACGCAGCCGGAGAGTCCGGCCCCGAAGACCGCCCAGCCGACCAGCGTGAGCGGGACCGTGGCGGAGAGCGCGGCGCAGGCCAGGCCGACCGCCGCGACGGCCGCGCCGTGGCGCAGGACCGCGACCGGGCCCAGCCGTGCGGCGACCCGGTCGGCGAACAGCCGACCCACCGTCATGGCCGCGGCGAAGGCCCCGTAGCCGAAGGCCGAGGTGGCGTCGGAGGCGTGCAGGACGGTGTGCAGTTGGAGCGTGCTCCAGTCGTTGGCGACGCCCTCGCAGAGCATGACCATCAGGGCGAGGGCGGCGAGCGCCCAGATCCGCCGGGGCGTGGGACGCCTGGTCGTGGGACGCCTGGTCCGAGCCCCGGCGAGGGCAGTCTCCCCGGCGCCCCCCGCTGAGGCTCCGTCAGGACGCGGCTCAGGACCGGGGTGGGGCTCGTGGCGCGGATCGGGGCGCAGCAGCGCGGGTGCGGTGGCCGCGGCGGCGACGATCCCGAGCAGCGCCACCGCGCCCAGCGTCGCGGCCGGGCTCCAATCCCAGCTCAGAGTGCGGGCGCCGATCAGTGCGGCGATGACGCCGCCGATCGAGAACGTGGCGTGGAAGGCGGACATCACCGGTCGCCGGTAGCCGTGCTCGACCTGGACGGCGTGGGCGTTCATGCTGACGTCCAGGCAGCCGTTGCCGATCCCCAGCGCGAGCAGCGCCCCGGCGAGCGTCCAGGCCTGGGTGGCCAGCCCCGGCAGGACCACGGCGGCGCTGCACAGCGCCGCGCTGCCCGGCACCACCCGGCGGGCGCCGTAGCGGTCGGTGAGCGTGCCCGCGAGCTGCATCCCGGCGAAGGCCCCTCCGCCCAGCACCAGCAGCAGCCAGCCGAACGAGGCGGTGCCGACCCCGGTACGGTGCTCGATCGCCGGGATGTGGACCACCCACATGCCCAGCACGAAGCCGTTGAGGGCGAAGTAGCCGAAGGTGGCCAGCCGTCCGGCGCGCAGCGATCGTTCCATGGATCGAACATATCGCACAGAAAAGCTGTGCGAAAGATTGAGATGCGAACAGACATGGTGTTCAATCGCACTATGGCGACAACGGGCACGACGGGCACGACGGGCACGGGCAGACTCGGCCGGATCGCCGAGGCGGTGCGCGAGGCGGGCAGCATCGGCGTCGCGGAACTGGCGGCGCTCACCGGAGCCTCGGAGATGACCATCCGCCGCGACCTGGAGGCGCTCGCCGAGCAGGGAGTGCTGGAGCGCTACCGCGGCGGGGCCAGAAGCCTGCTGCTGCGCGGTGAGGAACCGCCGTTCGCGCTGCGCGCGGGGGAGGGCGCGCAGGCCAAGCGGCGGATCGCCGAAGAGGTGGCGGGACTGCTCGCCGACGGCGAGGCCGTCGTCCTCGACAGCGGCACCACCTGCCTGGAGGTGGCCCGTGCGATCAAGGGTCGCCGGGTGACGGTGATGCCGCTGTCCCTGCACGCCGTCAACGCGCTGATCGGGGCGCCGCAGCTGACCCTGCTGGTGCCCGGTGGCCTGCCGCGGCCCGGTGAGCTGGCCCTCACCGGGCCGCTGACCGTGGCGTCGCTCGCCGCGCTGCGCTTCGACACCGCGGTCATCGGCTGCTGCGGGCTCAACGCACGGGACGGTCTGACCGCCTACGACCTGGAGGACGCCGCGGTCAAGCGCGCCGCGATCGCGTCCTCGCGCCGCGTCATCGCGGTGACCGAGGGGGCCAAGCTCGCGCACACCGCGCTCGCCTTCGTCGCTCCCGCCGACGCCCTGCACACCGTCGTCACCGACGGCTCCGCGCCGGGGGAGGAGCTGGACGCGCTGACCGCGGCCGGGGTCGGCGTCCGCACCGTCTGATCCGCACCGTCTGACCGGTGAGCCGCCGCCGTGCCCGCTCAGGGCGACTTGAGCAGCAGTTCGGACAGGCCCATCGCGCTGAGGGTGCGCCGCAGCCCGGGTCCGGCCTGGGCCAGCTGGAGCGGGACGCCGAAGTTGGCCGCCAGGTGGTGCGCCCGGAGCAGGGTGGTCAGGCCGCCGAAGTCGCAGGACTCCACCAGGGCGACGTCGATGTCGATGTGCCGGATCCGCGGGTCGACCAGCAGCTGCGCCAGGGCGTCGTCCAGCGCGTGGTCCGTCGCCCGGTCGACACCCCCGACCAGCATGATCTCCGCGGTGCCCTGGCCGTCCCAAACGAGCAGTGTGGTGCTCGGGCCGTCGCCCATGGAGTTCCCCGATGTGTCCCAATGGCGCGGTGGCAGGAGTCAGCCACCGGTTGCACCTGGATCTGCCGGAGTCCTACCCCGCCGCGGGCCCCGCCGAACGTCGGACCCGGGCGCTCCCGGCGGGGCGGCCGGCGCGCAGCAGGCAGGCCGTCGCCGCGGCGGTCACCAGCACCAGGCCGACGGCCACCCAGAGCGCGTCCCTGGCCCCGGCCATGGCCGCGGTGCGCGCAGGAACACCGTCCCCAGCACGGCCACGCCCAGCGTCCCGCCGAGCTGCTGCACGGCGTTGAGGAGTCCCGCCGCGGAGCCGGTGGCCTGGGCCCCGACCCGTCCCAGCGCGGTGCTGAAGAACGGCACCGTGTAGAGGCCGAGCCCGAGGCCGCAGACCGCCAGCGCGGGCAGCAGCGCCCACGGGTAGGCGGTGGGCGAGGCGGTGCTGTAGACGGCGACCGCGCCCAGGGCGCCGACCAGCAGCAGGCCCAGGCCCGCGAACATCACCCGCGGTCCGAACCACGGCACCAGGACCGCCCCGGCCAGCCAGGACGACACCGCCAGTCCGCAGGACCACGGCAGCAGGCTGAGCCCGGCGTTGAGGACGTCCTCGTGCAGGCCGAGCTGCAGTTGCAGCACCACCACCAGCATCAGGCCGTTCATCACCGAGAAGAACAGGGTGGAACTGAGCAGCGCGGCGGGAAGCCGTGGTCGCGGAACAGGCTGCCGTCGACCAGCGGGCTGCGTCCGCGCCGGCAGCAGGCGGAACTGGCCGTCGCGCTGCCCGAGGGCTCGGCGGACGGGGGCGACCCCGGTCACCGGCCTGCTTCGGGGGCACCGTCCCGCCTCCGGTCACCGTCCCGGGCCCGCCGACTCCGCGCTGTTCGCCGCGCTGGCGCAGGACGGGCGAGCGGGGCAGGCCGAGCTGGCCGCGGCCACCGGTTGGGCGCCGGGCACCGTCGCCCGCCGGCTCGCGGAACTGCGGGCGAGCGGCGCGCTGTTCTTCGACGTGGAGATCGACCCGGCGCTGCTCGGCGGCGTCACCGCCGCCCTGCACCGCTACCTGGTCGGCCGGATCGGGGCGCTGGACGCGATCCACGCGTTGGAGACCGCGCCGGTGCTGCGCACGGTCAAGTCCTCGGGGCCGTCGGCCGGTCGCGGTCCCAGGGCTTGAGTTGACGCTGTGTCAGCCGTCGGTGTCCGGTGCGGCGTTGGCCAAGACGGCCAGGATCTCCGGGCGGCTGGCGGCGATCCAGCTCCCGTCCCCGGTGCAGGGGAGTGCGGCGACCCGGTCCACCGCACCCTGGAGCACCTGTCCGGCGTACCGGTCCAGTGCGGCTCGGGCGTCCTCCGGGGTGAAGCCCAGGTTCACCAGGCCCGTCCGCACCAGCGACTCGACGATCGCGGTCTCGCCCTCGTCCGCCAGGTCGGGTACCCGCTCGGGCCGTCTGGCCCCCGGCTCGACCCTGCGGCGTTCCAGACCCATGGACCGACTCCCTCCCACTGCCAAAACCGCCGGGTGCGGCCCAGCCGTCTTGATGCCCGCTCCGAACGCCGGGAACCGTCCGTGGGGGCTCCGGCCAGCTCCGGAGACTGTCCTGTTCGATCTTCGTGAATCCCCGCAAGTCGCGGCCGACGTTGCGTCGCTGAGATGCCGTCAGGACTCCAGGCGGTCGAGCGTATTTGAACCGCGGCGGACCGGGTAAGGGGAGGTGGTGGAGACTACAGCGCAGTTCACCCAGTGGCTGAGGTGGGATCCGGCGGAGTTGCGGCGGGTGTCGCCGGGTGATGCGCGGGCGATGTCGAAGGTGTTGTTCGCCTGGATGGCCGAGTTGGATGAGGGGACGCACGAGTACCAGTACGTGCGGAACACCCTGGTGGAGCTGAACATGGCGCTGGTGCGGTTCGCCGCGCGGCGGTTCCGCACCCGCAGTGAGCCGGTGGAGGACATCGTCCAGGTCGGCACGATCGGCCTGATCAAGGCGATCGACCGGTTCGACCTGGAGCAGGGGAACGAGTTCCCGACGTTCGCGATGCCGACCATCATCGGGGAGATCAAGCGGTTCTTCCGGGACACCAGCTGGGCCGTGCACGTTCCGCGCCGGTTGCAGGAACTGCGGCTGGCCCTGGCCGGTGCCACCGACGCGTTGACCTGTGAGTTGGGCCGCGCCCCCGCTGTCGCCGAGTTGGCCGACCGGCTGGAGCTGAGCGAGGCCGAGGTCCGCGAGGGCCTGGTCGCGGCCAACGGCTACTCGGTCTCCTCGATCGACGCGGGCAACCCCTCCGGCGACGGCGACGACCAGGGCTCGTCCTTCGTCGCCCACTTGGGCGAGGCGGACCCCGGCCTTGACGCCGTGGAGAACCTGATCTGCCTCAAGCCGCTGCTGGCGGGGCTCGGCGAGCGCGACCGGCAGATCATCTCGATGCGCTTCGGCGCGGAGATGACGCAGTCCGAGATCGGCGACGAACTGGGCATCTCGCAGATGCACGTCTCCCGGCTGCTCTCCCGCGCGTTGGGGACGCTGCGCAGCCAGCTCCTGACGGAGAGCTGAGCCGACCCCGCCCGGTCAGTCGGCCGCCGCTGCCGAGGCGGCGGCCGCGGTCAGGTCGGCGGTCTGCGCGGCGGGCGGCGGGGTCACCGTCACCGGGGCGCCGAAGTCGCTCATCCGCAGATCGGTGGTGCTGGTCACGCTCTGCGTGGCGGCGGTCGCCGAGGGGCTCGCCGACCCGGAGGAACCGGAGGCCGCAGAAGACCCGGAGCCGGACGCGCTGACGGTCAGCACCAGCCGCTCCTCCCGGATGTGCTGCTGGGCGTCGACCCAGACGTCGATCGGAATGCTGGTGGGCAGCGACACCCCGAGCATGCCGGTGCCTGCCTTGGGGAGCGCGGCCTGGAGCCGGTAGTGGGTGGTGCTGGTCCCGTCGACGGTCTCGGTGCCCACGGTGGTGACGTCCTGGGCGTACTGGAGGTAGCCCAGGCTCTGCGAGACGTCGGGCGCGCTGACCGTGCCGTAACTGCCCGCGCTCGCCTTGGCGGTGTCGATCCTGACCCAGGGCTTCCCACCGGGGACGGCGGACCGCGCGGCGGGCGGCAGCAGTTCGTAGAGCACCGTGCCGACCACCCGGAGCTGGATGCTCTCGCCGTCGGCGTCCAGGGCCAGTTGACCGTTCCCGCCGCTGCTCAGCTCGGTGCTGCCGGTGCCCTTGACGGTGTAGGACTTCCCGCCGCCCTGCACGGTCTCGTCCAGGGTCAGTCGCGCGGAGCCGCTGGCGACGGTCGCCGCCGCGGCGGCCCGCAGCGCGGCGGCGTCGGGGCCGCTGCTCGCCGGACCGCTGCTCGCGGCGGCCGAGCCGCCGACCGTGGGGCTGCCGGTGGCCGGGCCCGCACCCACCGTGATCGTGCCCGTGCTGGCGCAGCCCGCCAGCGCGAGGGCCCCGGCCAGGGTCGTCAGCGCCAGCGTCCTGCGGGCCGGTGCGGTGGTGCTCATCTGCTGCCTCCTGGGAGATGTCGGCCTTCTGACGTGTCCTCACCGGGCGGCTACCCGTGGGGCGGCACGGCATTCCCGGGGGCGGAAAATGGCAGGGCTGCGTCAAAACGGGCACGGTGAGGAGGGATTCGGGCAGTCAGGCCGTGCCCGGAAAGGCCCGATCATGGACGTGAGGTGCGGTCTTGCAGTGATCGAAACGGTCGGAAAGCGGGTTTGTTTCGGTCGGTTGCGGGCGGCTGTGAGCCACCCGGGGGAAGGTATAACTCTGTTGCGGGCAGGAATCGGGCGCTCGATGCCCGAACGGGCGGAGGCGACGGAAGAGAACGGGGCGGACCATGCGGGCAGAGGAGCGGAAGCACCGGATCCTCCTGCTGGCCCGGCAGGAGGGCCGGGTGGACGTGGCCGCCGCGGCGGCGGAGTTCAAGGTCGCGCCGGAGACCATCCGGCGGGACCTCGGTGAACTCCAGCGCCGCGGGCTGGTCCGCAGGACCCACGGCGGCGCCTACCCGGTCGAGAGCCCCGGCTTCGAGACCGGACTTGCCCAGCGGATCAACCGCAACGTGGAGAACAAGCGGCGGATAGCCGCCGAGGCGGTGAAGCTGCTCGGGGACGCGGAGACGGTCTTCGTCGACGAGGGCTACACCCCGCAGATCCTGGCCGCGCTGCTGCCCACCGACCGTCCGCTCACCATGGTCACCGCCTCGCTCACCACCGCGGCGGCGGTCGCCGACTCGGCCAACCTCACCGTGCTGCTGCTCGGCGGCAGAGTACGCGCCAGAACCCTGGCCACGGTGGGCTCGTGGGCCTGTTCGATGCTCAACGGATTCGCCATCGACCTGGCGATCCTCGGTTCCAACGGCATCTCCAGGGAGCACGGGCTGACCACGCCCGACCCCGTGGTGGCCGACGTCAAGGCGAAGGCCATCGAGGTCTCCCGCAGGCGGGTCTTCATGGGGGACCACAGCAAGTTCGGCGTGAGCACCTTCTGCCGGTTCGCCGGCATCGACCAGTTCGAGGCGATCGTGACCGACACCGGGCTGTCCAGCGCCGAGGCCCGTCGCTACTCGCTGATGGGGCCCAGCGTCATCCGCGTCTGACGCACGCCCGGCGCCCCACTTCGCGGTCCTGCGACCGATCCGCCCCACCACCTGTTTTGTCATGCCCCCGGCGGTTCCCACCTGGGCCGCCGGCCACCGATCCGGGAAAGAAGGACGACATGACCGGCAGAAACACCCTGATCCGCGGTACCGCCCCGATCTGCGCCCTGGTGCTGAGCGCCGCGCTGCTGACCGCCTGCGGCGGGGCCGGCGGCGGCAGCACCGGCGGGGGCTCCAGCTCGCACTCCATCAACGTGCTGATGGTGAACAACCCGCAGATGGAGGACCTGCAGCAGCTCACCGCCAAGTACTTCACCAAGTCCACCGGGATCACCGTGCACTTCACCGTGCTGCCGGAGGACGACGTCCGCGACAAGATCACCCAGGACTTCTCCAGCCAGGCCGGGCAGTACGACGTGGCGACCATCAGCAACTACGAGACGCCCTTCTTCGCCAAGAACGGCTGGCTGTCCTCGCTCTCCGCCGACGCCAAGGCCGACACGGCCTTCGACCAGGGCGACATCCTGCCCACCATCCAGAAGTCGCTGACCGTCAACGGGCAGATCTACGCCGAGCCCTTCTACGGCGAGTCGTCGTTCCTGATGTACCGCAAGGACGTCTTCGCGGCCAAGCACCTGACCATGCCCGCCAACCCGACCTGGGAGCAGGTCGCCGACCTGGCTGCCAAGGCCGACGGCGCCGAGCCCGGGATGAAGGGCATCTGCCTGCGCGGCCAGCCGGGCTGGGGCGAGCTGATCGCCCCGCTGACCACGGTGGTCAACACCATGGGCGGCACCTGGTTCACCCAGGACTGGAAGGCCCAGCTGGACAGCCCCGCCTTCACCAAGGCCACCGACTTCTACGTCAACCTGGTGCGGGCCCACGGCGAGGCCGGCGCGTCCCAGTCCGGCTTCACCGAGTGCCTCAACGACCTGGAGCAGAGCAAGGTCGCCATGTGGTACGACGCCACCTCAGCGGCCGGTTCGCTGGAGGGCAGCGGCTCGCCGGTCGCCGGGAAGCTGGGCTACGTCCCCGCGCCGGTCGACCAGACCAAGAGCTCCGGCTGGCTCTACACCTGGGCCTGGGGGCTGCAGAAGGCCAGCAAGCACCAGGACGACGCCTGGAAGTTCATCTCCTGGGCCTCCGGCAAGCAGTACGAGCAGCTGGTCGGCAGCACGCTCGGCTGGTCCAGGGTCCCGGCGGGCAAGCGCACCTCGACCTACTCCAACCCCGGCTACACCGCCGCGGCCTCGGCCTTCGCCCAGCCCACGCTGACCGCGCTGGACTCCGCCGACCCGGCGAACCCCGGGGTGCAGCCGCGGCCCGCGCCCGGCATCCAGTTCGTCGGCATCCCCGAGTTCGAGGACCTGGGCACCCAGGTCTCCCAGCAGATCAGCGCCGCGATCAGCGGGAAGACCAGCGTGGCGCAGGCCCTGAAGACGAGTCAGTCGCTCGCCGCCAAGGTCGCCGCCGCGCACGCCGGTCAGTGACCGTACCCGCCCCGGCGAATCGGAGAGACCCATGAGCACCCCCTCGATCACCACCCCCCGCGGCGCACCCAGAGCCGCCTCGCGCGCGACGGCAGCCAAGGCGCCCCGTCCGCGTGGGGCGTGGGCCCGCCGGGCGCCGCTGCTGCCCGCCCTGGTCTTCATGATCGTGGTCACCCAACTGCCGTTCGTCGGCACCCTGGTGATCTCCTTCATGCGCTGGAACGCGCTGGACCCGGGGGACCGCGGCTTCGGCGGCGTGGAGAACTACCGCAACGCCTTCACCGACCCCACCCTGCGCTCGGCGATCGTCACCACGGTCGTGCTGACCGCGTCGGTGGTGCTGGTGAGCCTGCTGCTCGGGCTCGGGCTCGCCCTGCTGCTGGACCGGAAGTTCCTCGGCCGCGGCATCGTCCGCACCATGCTGATCACCCCGTTCCTGGTGGTGCCGGTCGCCTCCGCGCTGCTGTGGAAGCACGCGATCTACAACGCCACCTACGGACTCCTCAACGGCACCCTGACCTGGCTCTGGAGCCTGTTCGGCAGCCACAGCGCGCCGCAGCCGGACTGGCTGTCCTCGATCCCGCTGATCTCGGTCGAGGCCTCGCTGGTCTGGCAGTGGACCCCGTTCATGATGCTGATCCTGCTGGCCGGCCTGCAGAGCCGTCCCAGCGACGTGGTCGAGGCCGCGCGGGTGGACGGGGCCGGCACCTGGCAGGTGTTCCGCTACCTGACCTTCCCGCACCTGCGCCGCTACCTGGAGCTGGCCGCGCTGCTCGGCAGCATCTACGTGGTGCAGAACTTCGACGCCGTCTTCACCATCACCTCCGGCGGCCTCGGCACCGCCAACCTCCCCTACGCCGTCTACCAGACCTTCTACTCCGGCCACGACTACGGCCAAGCCTCCGCCGAGGGCGTCATCGTCGTGGTCTGCTCCATCCTCATCGCCACCCTGGCGCTGCGGACCGTCTCGTCGCTGTTCCGGGAGGAGTCACTGTGACCAGCACCGCGATCCCCTCCCGCTCCACCCGTTCCACTCGCTCCGTCCGTTCCACCCGCTCTGCCCGGTCCCGTCGCGGCGGCTCGGTGCTGGGCCTGCTGGCCTGGCTGTGCGGGCTGCTGTTCTTCCTGCCGTTCGCCTGGATGGTGCTCACCTCGCTGCACAGCGAGCAGAGCGCGGCGACCAATCCGCCGAGCCTCGGCGCCGGGCTGACCCTGCACGGCTACCAGGAGTTCTTCGGCTCCGGCACCGGGGTCAGCCCCTGGCCGCCGCTGATCAACTCGCTGACCGCGAGCGTCGCCTCGACCCTGCTGGTGCTGGCGCTGTCGATCCCGGCCGCCTACGCGCTGTCGATCAAGCCGGTGCGCAAGTGGACCGACGTGATGTTCTTCTTCCTCTCCACCAAGATGCTGCCGGCCGTGGCCGGACTGCTGCCGGTGTACCTGATCGCCCAGCACACCGGGATGCTGGACGACATCTGGCTGCTCGTCATCCTCTACACCTCGATGAACCTGCCGATCGCGGTCTGGATGATGCGGTCGTTCCTGGCCGAGGTGCCCAAGGAGATGCTGGAGGCCGCCTCGCTGGACGGGGCCGGCCTGCTGACCACGCTGATCAGGATCGTCGCCCCGGTGGCCGCCCCCGGCATCGCGGCCACCGCGCTGATCTCGTTCATCTTCAGCTGGAACGAGCTCCTCTTCGCCCGGGTGCTGACCGGCGTCGTCGCCGGGACCGCGCCCGTCTTCCTCACCGGCTTCGTCACCAGCCAGGGCCTGTTCCTGGCCAAGGTGTGCGCCGCCGCCGTCTGCATCTCCGTACCGGTGCTCATCGCCGGTTTCGCCGCCCAGGACAAGCTGGTCCAGGGCCTTTCGCTGGGAGCCGTCAAGTGAAGGCAGCCGTCATCAGTGCCCCCGGAGTGGTCGACGTCGCAAGCGTGGACGACCCCACCCCCGGGCCCGAGGACGTCGTCGTCGAGGTCGCCGCCTGCGGGCTGTGCGGAACCGATCTGCACATCCTGGAGGGCGAGTTCGCGCCCACCCTGCCGATCGTGCCCGGCCACGAGTTCGCCGGGCGGATCGTGGCCGCGGGCAAGGGCGTGGTCGGGCTCGCGGTCGGCGACCGGGTCGCCGTGGACCCCTCGCTGTACTGCCACGCCTGCCACTACTGCCGCCAGGGCCGCGGCAACCTCTGCGAGCGCTGGAACGCGATCGGGGTCACCCGGCCCGGCGGCGCGGCCGAGTTCGCGCTCGCCCCGGCGGCCAACTGCGTCCGACTGCCCGACCACGTCCGCACCGAGGACGCCGCGCTGATCGAACCGCTCTCCTGCGCGGTGCGCGGCTACGACGTGCTGCGCAGCCGGATGGGCAGCCGGGTGCTGATCTACGGCTCGGGAACCATGGGCCTGATGATGCTGGAGCTGGCCAAGCGGACCGGCGCGGCGAGCGTCGACATGGTCGACCTCAACCCGGACCGGCTGGCCACGGCGCGGCAGCTGGGCTGCAGCCGGGCAGCCGCCTCCCCGGACGAGCTGGAGCAGCCGCGCGGCTGGGACGTGGTGATCGACGCCACCGGCAACGAGCGGGCCATCCAGGACGCGCTGGGCCGGGTCGGCAAGGGCGGCACCTACCTGCAGTTCGGCGTGGCCGACTACGCGGCGCGGGCCACCATCGACCCCTACCGGATCTACAACCAGGAGATCACCATCACCGGGTCGATGGCGGTGCTGCACAGCTACGAGCGGGCGGCCGACCTGTTCGCCGCCGGGGTGCTGGATCCGGAGGTCTTCATCAGCGACCGGCTGCCGCTGACCGCGTACCCCGAGGCGCTGCAGCAGTTCCGGGCCGGCCGGGGCCGGAAGATCCTGGTCACCCCGTGAGCCCGGGGGAGCGGCGGACGACCGGGCCGGGTCGGCCGACGGCCGGGCCGGACCGGCCGACCCTGGTGGTCGGCGAGGCCCTGGTGGACGTGCTGACGGACGGTCAGGGCGGGCGGCGGGCCAGCCCCGGCGGCAGCCCCGCCAATGTGGCCCTCGGGCTGGCTCGGCTCGGCCTGCCGGTGCGGCTGGCCACCAGGACCGGCGACGACGTGTTCGGCGAGCTGGTCCGCCGGCACCTGTGGCGCGACGGCGTCGAGCTGGTCGGCGGCGTCGCCGACGGGCGCACCGCCACCGCCACGGTCACCCTGGACCCGCACGGCAACGCCGACTACGCCTTCGACCTGCACTGGGAGCTGCCGGACGACACCGTCGCGCTGCTGCGGGAGCAGCCGCGGCGGCACGCGCACCTGCACACCGGCTCGCTGGCGGCCACGTTGCCGCCGGGCGCGGAACAGGTGCTGGCCGCGGTCCTGGCGGCCCGGCCGCAGGCCACCGTCTCCTACGATCCCAACCTGCGGCCGGTGCTGCTCGGCGAGCCCGCGGCGGAGCGGGCCGGGATCGAGGCGCTGGTCGCCGCGGCGGACCTGGTCAAGGCCAGCGAGGAGGACCTGGCCTGGCTCTACCCGGAGCTGGGCGCGGAGCGGGCCGCCGCGGAGTGGGTGCGGCGGGGCCCGGCCCTGGTGGTGCTCACCCGGGGCGGCGACGGTGCGAAGGCGCTCTGGCGCCACGGGAGTTGCGAGGTCGCGGCGCTGCCGGTGACGGTGCTGGACACGGTCGGCGCGGGGGACGCCTTCATGGCCGGGCTGCTGGCGGGGCTGCTGGGCGCGGGGCTGCTCGGCGACGGCGCGGGCGGGGGCGGCGGCGAGCGCGGGGGCGGCGGTGAGGGCGGTGGGCTGCTCGGCGGTGGTGGTGGCGGCAGCGGCGGCGGTGTCGGTGACGGCGGCTCACCGCCCTCCGGACGGACCGCGCTGCTGGCTGCGACCAGTGGGTCCGAGCCCTCACCGCAGCTCACCGCCGCCCTCGCGCTCGCCGCGCGGGCCGCGGCGGCGACCTGTGGCCGACTCGGCGCGGACCCGCCGACCAGGGCCGAACTGGACGCGCTGGGCACGTCGGACGGCGGGGTCGGCAAGGGCGACGGGGACGGCAGCGACGGCAAGAGCGGCAGCGACGGCGCGGGCGGTAGGGGTGGTAGGGGCGTTCTGCCGGTCGGCCGGGGCTGAGTAAGAGTAAGGAACGCCGGGATCCTCGGGAGGGTGGACGGTGACGGAGAACGGTCGGCTGCGGGTGGAGACCCTCGGGCCGCTGCGGGTGTTCGCGGGCGCGCGGGAACTGACGCTCGGGCCGCCCAAGCAGCGGACGGTCCTCGCCGTGCTCGCGCTGAGCGGAGACAGCCCGGTCTCGCGGGACGACCTGATCGACCACCTCTGGGGCTCCGCCCCGCCCGCCACCGCGGCGGGCAGCGTGCACACCTATGTCTCCGGCCTGCGCCGGGTGCTGGCCGAACCGCTGACCGGCTCCGGCGCGGGCTACGCGCTGCCACTGGCCCCGGACGGGCTCGACGTCCGGGTGGTCGAACGGCTGGCGGCGCGGGCGCGGGCCGACCAGGGGCGGGCCCCGGCCGCCGCGGTCGACGCCTACGACGCTGCGTTGGCCCACTGGCGCTCCGGCACGGTGCTGGCCGGACTGCCGGGCCCGTTCGCGGTCGAGTACCGGGCCTGGGCCTCGGACCTGCGGCTGCGGCTGCTGATGGAGCGCGCCGAACTGCTGCTCGGCCTGGACCGGCCGACCGGGGTGGCCGAGGAGCTGCGGGCGCACGTCGCCACCCACCCCTACGACGAGCGGCTGCGCGCCCTGCTGATGACGGCGCTGAGCCGCAGCGGCCGGACCGCGGACGCGCTGGCCCAGTACCGGGAGCTGCGGACACTGCTGGCCGAGGACCTCGGCATCGACCCCTCGACCGAGTTGCGCGAGCTCAACTCCTCGATCCTGACCGAGAACGGGCGCGGCTCGGGGGTGCCCGCGCCTGTCCCCGCCCCCGCTTCGGCGCCCGTCCCCGCTCCCGCTTCGCCGCTCCGGCCTGCCCAACTGCCGCACGGCGTCGGCGCGTTCGTCGGCCGTCGGGAGCAGGTCGAGCAGGTGCTGACGGCGGCCGGGCAGGCGGACCCGCCGGGGATCGTGATGGTGGTCGGGGTCGGCGGGGTGGGCAAGACCGCGCTGGCCGTGCACTGCGCGCACCGGTTGGCGGACGCCTACCCGGACGGCCAGCTGTACCTGAACCTGTGCGGCTTCGACCCCAAGCAGCCGGCCCGTTCGGCCGCGGACAGCCTGCACCACCTGCTGGCCTCGCTGAACGTGACCGACATCCCGGCCGACCACGGGCAGCGGGTGGCGCTGTGGCGCAGCACGGTACGGGACAAGCGGCTGCTGATCGTGCTGGACAACGCCGACTCCGCCGAGCGGGTCGAGGAACTGCTGCCCGGCGCGGGCCCCTCCTGCACCATCGTGACCAGCCGGAACCGGCTCAGCGGGCTTGCCGTGCGCTACTCGGCCCGGCGGGTGACCCTGCCGCCGTTCAGCGCGGGGGAGTCGCTGGAACTGCTCGCCGCCTCGGTCGGCCCGGCCCGGGTGGGCGCGGAGCCGCTGGCCGCGCGCCGGTTGGCCGAACTGTGCGACGGGCTGCCGCTGGCGCTGCGGATCGCCTCGGAGCAGGTCACCGCCGGGCCCTCGGCCCGGATCGCGGACCTGGTGGCCGACCTGGAGGACGTACGGTACCGGCTGGACGCGCTGCAGATCCCGGACGACGAGCTGTACTCGGTGCGCGGGGTGCTCTCCTGGTCCTACGCCAGGCTCGACCCCGGGGCCGCCCGCGCCGGTGGCCCACGCCGCGGGCACGCCGCGGGCGACCGCGACGGCCCCCGCCTCCCCGCCGGTGACCGCCCCGGCCGGGGCCCCGGCCACTTCCGCCGCCGGCACGGCGTCAGCGTCCGCCGCGGGCACGGCCGCTGCCACGGCGTCAGCCCCCGCCGCCGCGGGCGGAACCGGCGCGTCGCTGAAGAACCCGGCCACCGGCAAGTGCCTCAGCGCCGGTCCCGGCACCGACGGCACCCCGCTGGTGCTGGCCGGCTGCGACGGCGCCCCGGACCAGGCCTGGCACGCCGCCCCCGACGGCACCATCCAGAGCCAGGGCCTGTGCATGGACGCCGCCTGGGGCGCGGTCACCCCGGGCACGGTGGTGCAGGTCGCCCGGTGCAGCGGCAACCCGGCCCAGCAGTTCTCGCTCCGCGACGGCACCGTCTACTCCCAGCAGGTCAAGCTGTGCGTCGGCCAGGTCAACGGCGGCGCCGCGATCCGGCTGGCCGCCTGCACCGGCCCGGCCACCGTCCTCAAGCAGTTCTGAGTCACCCGGCGACAGGCGGCCGCAGGCCGTCGCGGACCACCGCGCGGGCGCGGGCCGCGGATGCCGGGTGGCCGTCCAGGTGTTCCAGCATCCGGGCGGTGCCCACCAGGATCGCGATCAGTTCCGGGACCTCCAGGTCCTTCCGCACCGCGCCTGCGCGCTGGGCGCCGCTGAGCAGTTCGCTGAGCACGGCGTGCAGCGCGTGTCCGGCCTCGGCGGCCGCGGCTCCGACGTCGACCCCCGCGTCGGCGAGCGCCGCGGCGAAGGCGTTCTTGACCGGGGACGCCTCCACGATCAGGTCGAACAGGGCGAACAGCGCCTCCGTGGGACCGCTCTCGGCCAGCAGTCGCCGTCCCTCCTCGGCCAACTGCTCGAGCCGCCGGATCAGCACCGCTTCCAGCAGCGCCTCCTTGGTCGGGAAGTGCCGGAACACGGTGGCGATGCCGACGTTCGCCCTTCGCGCGACCTCCTCGGTGGACGCGCCGGTGCCCTGCTCGGCGAAGACCGCCTCGGCGACCTCCAGCAGCCGGGCGCGGTTCCGCCGCGCGTCGGCACGCAGCGGCTTCGGACCCGGTACGGGCGGAGTCTGCTCTGTCGTCAACTGGTCCTCGCCTTGCTTGGACAAACCTGCCTGGACAAACGGAGTCGTCTATCCGTATCGTTGGAAACGAAGTCGCCTATCCGATTGTAGGCGGCCAGGACCCGGAGGTCAGCCATGCCCGCATCCGTCACCCCGCGCGAGGTCTTCGAGCAGCTGATCGGCCGCATCGCGGCCGGGAAGTGGGGCGACATCGCCGAGCTCTACGCCGAGGACGCCGACGTGGAGGTCGTCTTCGCGCCGGTCCCCCCGCGGCGCGTCCACGGACGCGCCGAACTCCGGGAGCGCTTCGTCGAACTGGGCGGCGGCGACGCGATCCGGCTGAACGCCGAGGACGTCCACGTGCACGCCACCGACGACCCGGAGGTGGTAATCGCCGAGTTCGTCTACCAGGGCCTGTTCCCGGCCACCGGCCGCAGCTTCCGCACCGCCAACATCCAGGTGCTGCGGGTCAGGGACGGCCTGATCGTCGAGACCCGCGACTACCACGACCACCTCGCCCTCGCCGTCGCGGGCGGGGGAGCGGACCGGCTGCTCGCCGCGCTGGACCAGGACGCGTTGAACCAGGACGCATCGGACCAGCAGGGGTGACCGCCCGGTTCCTGTGAGCCGTGGTCACAGGATGATCGCCTGTCTGGTTGACCGCCCGGACCTGCCGACAGCATGGACCGGCCGGACGGCCCCCGCTCCCGACGGAGCCGCGACCCGCCGTCCGGCGCTGGCCCCTCGCGGTCCGGCCGCGGCTCCGCACGGACGCGCTGACGCGCGAAAGGGTTGTGGTTCGCTTGGGCACCGTCTCCGAGGTGGAGGCCCACCCGGCCGCCGACGCCGGGGCGTTCGACCGGCTGCGCTACGCCGGGGTGTTCGCCCTGCTGTTCCTCTTCGGCACCGAGACCTTCCTGGTCTCGCCGCTGCTGCCGACCGTCGCCCGCGACCTCCGCGTCAGCGGGGCCGCCGCGGCGTCGTCGGTCACCGCCTACGTCCTGGTGTACGCGGTCTGCGCGCCCTTCCTCGGGCTGCTCAGCGACCGGGTCGGCCGCAGGGCGACGCTGCTGGTGGGCACGGCGCTGTTCGTGCTCTCGAACCTGGGCGCCGCGCTGTCCGCCGGGCTCGGCGAGCTGATCGCCGCGCGGGCCGTGGCCGGACTCGCCGCCGCCGCGGCGGGCCCGGCGATCTGGGCCCACATCGCCGAGACCGCCCCGGAACGGGTCCGGGGGCGCGCCCTCGGCCTCGGCATGGCGCTGTTCTCCTGCGGCCAGGTGGTCGGAGTGCCGCTGGGCGGGGCGCTGGCCGGGCTGGCCGGCTGGCGCTCGGCGTTCCTGGCCCTGGCGATCGGCACCGCCCTGGCCGTGCCGCTGCTGCTCCGTCAGGTGTCCGGCGCCCCGGCGGCGGCGGTGGCGGCGACCGAGGCGGGGCCCGGCGGTCTGCCCGGTGCGCTGGCCGCCGTGCTCGCCGGGTGGCGCAGCCCGCTGCTGCGCAGGGCACTGCTGGTCAACACGGTCTTCCACGCGGCCAATCTGGGCGCCTACACCTTCCTGGGCGCGCTGCTGGTCGCCCGGTTCCGGCTGACGGTGACCGAACTCGGCCTGGTCGGCGTCCTGGTCGGGGCGGGCAGCGTCGCGGGCTCGCTGGTCGGCGGGCGGCTCAACGACCGGGTCCGCCGGGCCGGGCGGACCGGACTGCCGCTGCTGCCGCTGTGGGGGCTGCTGCTGGCGGCCGGGACCGCCCTGGCCGCGAAGGGCCCGGGGCTGCCGCTGGCGCTGGCCGGGGTGGTGGTCTGGTTCCTGGCCAGCGGCGGCTTCGTGACCGACCAGCAGGCGCTGGCGGGCACGGTGGAACCGGAGCTGCGGGCCACCTCCAGCGCCTGGCTGACGTCGACCATGTACGCGGGGACCGGCCTGGGGGCCTGGGCGGTGGGCGCGTTCACCGCGGTCCCGACCGGGACGCTGGTGGTCGGCTCCGGGCTCGCCCTGCTGGCCGCGCTGGGCGGGGCGCTGCTCGCGGCCGGGACGGCGCGCCGCGGCGCGCCCGGGGAGGCCTGACGGCAGGTCAACCCGCCTGCAGCTCAGCCTGACGGAACATCAGTCTGACAGCAGGTCAGCCCGCCGCCCGCTGCGTGCCGTCCTCGCCCGTCGTAGCGGGGACGGCACGCAGTGGGCGTTCGGTCAGCGCGGTCATCCGCTCCCGGTCCTCCGCGCCGACCGGGGTGAACAGCAGGACCAGCGCCGACGGGTCGTCCACCGGGTGGAACGAGGACAGCGACAGCCTGACCGGGCCCAGCCCCGCGGGTTCCACGGTGACCGTGCGGGCGGTCAGCTCCGCCACCGAGTGGCATCCCCACCAGTGCCGCAGCTCCGGCGCGTCCTGGTCCAGCCGCCGGTAGACCTCGCTGGTGCGGGGCGCGCCGAGGGCGGTTCCGGCCTGGGCCCTGAAGTGCTGGAACACATTCATCGCCAGCGGTTCCCAGTCGTGCAGGACGCCGCGCAGCCGCTGGTCGGCCGCCATCAGCCACATGAGGTTGCGCCGGTCGGCCGGGACCGCCTCGGGGGCTCCCCACAGCGCGCTCCAGGGCGCGTTCCAGCCGAGCAGGTCGAAGCAGCGGTCCAGCAGCACCGCCGGGCTGGTCGGCCAGGAGTCGAGGACCGGCTGCACGGCGCGGGCCAGCTTTCCGGTCGGGCCCTCCTCGGCCGGTCCGGCCGGCTCGTGGTACCCGGCCAACCGCATGGCGTGCCGGACGCCCGTCCCGTCCAGCCGCAGGGCCCTGGCGACCGCCTCCAGGACCTGCCGGGACGCCGCCACCCGACCCTGCTCCAACCAGGTGTACCAGGCCAGACCCACCCCGGAGAGCGAGGCGACCTCCTCGCGGCGCAGCCCGGGGGTGCGCCGCCGGGCCGTCGCCACCAGCCCCACGTCCTCGGGCTTCAGCAACTCGCGGTGGGCCCGGAGGAAGGAGCCGAGCTCCTGGCTTGCGAAGGGAGTGGACACGGTGCGGGCTCCTCGGCCGGACGGACGGGACGGACGGGACAGGCGGGCGGTGGGACGGGACGAACGGGCACCGGTGCTGACGGCGTTTCAGGCGCCGCTGGGGACGAGCTTCCAGAGCCGGACCGGCATCCGGCTGACCCAGCCGCGCTCCTGCTGCCGCTGCCAGGCGGCCTCGCCGACCGCGCGGAAGAAGTCGCCGCGCCGTTCCGGCCCGACCAGTCGACTGTAGTAGTCGCCGAAGGTGGCGGCGTGGAAGTGCTCGTACTGCGCCGCGTCGGCGACGGTCACCTCGGCCTGGCGTTCGAGGAACGACTCGGTGGTCAGGAACTCGCCCAGCAGCGCCGCGAGTTCGTCCACCGTCCGGGTGCGGGCGCCGATCGGCAGGACGCCCGCCGCGGCGAACACCCCCGGCACCGCCGCGCGGTCGGCGCCCAGTCGGACCAGGGCGTCCCGGACGATCTCGTCCTCCCCGGCCAACCCGTCGGCGTCCCGGGCTGGGTGATAGGTCGTCAGCAGGAAGCCGCCGCCGGGCGCGAGGTGGTCCCGGACCCAGCCGAACACCCGGGCCTCGTCCGGATACAGCCAGTGCAGCACCGAGGTCATGGTGACCGCGTCGGCCCGGTACGGCAGCGGGGCCGGGTCGGTGAGGTCGGCCTGATGCAGGGCGACCCGGTCGCCGTGGGGCCGGAGCCGTTCGGCGGCCTCGGCGAGGCGGTGCTCGGAGCGCTCCAGGCCGACCGCGAGCCGCAGCGAGGGATGCCGCAGCAGCGCGGCCTCCAGCAACTGCCCTATCCCGCTGCCCAGGTCGACCAGCAGCTCCGGCCGCGGCGGCAGCCGGTCCAGCACCCAGTCCCGGTCGTGCACCTGGCGCAGCCGGCTGGCGTCGGCGTATCCCGCCAGGGTGCGGGCCTGGATCTCGACGGCGGACGCGCTCACGGGTGGACCTCCTGGAAGTCGGTGCTGGCGGGTGCGGTGCTGACGGGCGAGGCGGTGACGGGTTCGCTGATGAGCCGTTGCAGGCGCTCGCGCACGGCGCCCTGGTCGTAGCGCTTGAACAGGTTGATCCGGTTCCGGGCCAGGTCGCCCCGGTGCACCGCCTCGTAGAGGTCCTGGCGCTGGCCGAAGCCGTCCCCGGTCAGCTCCCAGGCGAGCCGGAACAGCCGGGACTTCTGCTCGGCACCGATGCCGCGTCCGCGCATGTAGCGGTCGAGCTGAGGCCGCAGCCGTGGGTTGGCCAGGTCCTTCGCGGTGGGCTGCATCAGCAGTCCGGACGCGCCGATGGAGCGGACGATCTCCACCGCGCTGCCGGCCACCTCGGCCGACCAGACCCGGCTGGCCGCGGTGTCGCCGGGGGCCAGCAGCCCGCCGTCGGTCACCGCGGCCCTGGCCTCGGCCGCGTCCAGGAAGTACTCGGTCAGTTCGGCGTAGCCGGCCAGTCGGCCCAGGTCTTCCTGGATGTTGCGGAAGCCGTCCACCCCGATGCTCTCGGCCAGCAGGGTCGCGGTGGCCAGCAGCGTCCGCAGCCGCTCGCGGTAGCGGATGTGGCCGACGTAGGCGCTCCAGGCGTTGATCCGGCCCAGGCCGGTCCTGGCCAGGTCGGCGTCCCGGAGCAGGAACACCCGGTCCCAGGGCACCAGGACGTCGTCGAAGAACAGCATGGCGTCCTGCTCGTCGTAGCGGGCGCCGAGCGGGTGGGCGTGCCCCCACGGGGCGCTGCCGAGCGGTTCGCGGCAGAGCGTGACCAGGCCCGGGGTGTTCAGCGGGAGCGCGAACCACACCACGAACTGCTCGCCGCGCCGCTGCGCGAACGAGGCCGACAGGTAGACCAGCACCTCGTGCGCCAGCGGGGCCAGCGTGGTCAACTGCTTGGCGCCGCGCACCACGATGCCCCGGTCGTTCTCCTCCAGCACCCGCAGGGCGAGGTCCGGATCGTCCACCGGGTCGGCCGAGCGGTCCACCTGCGGGTCACCCAGGGCGTGCGAGAGCACCAGGTCGTTGCGGGCGCAGTGCCGGTACCAGGCCTCGGCGTTGGCGCCGAAGCCGGTCCGCGCGCCCTCCAGCCGGTGCCGGAAGTCGTAGACCCCGACCGCGATCGAGGCCATGAAGGCGGGGGAGCGCCCGTGCTGGCCCAGGGCCTCGGCGTGCCAGAACTCGGCGCTGCGCCGCTGCAGCCGCAACTCCTCCAGGGTGTAAGGCGGTTGGTAGCCGCGAGCGAGCCGCAGGCCGGTGTCCGGGTCCTTCCAGGTGAGCAGCTCCTCGTGCTCGGGCTGGTGCTGGAGGTCGAGCAGCCGGGCGAGTTCGTCGACGGCCGGTCGGAACGCCGGGTGCGTGGCCGGGTCGGTGACCAGCTCACCGTCGAGGTAGAGCTCGCGTCCGTCGTCGAGTTCGGCCCGGTAGCGGTCGCCGGTGAGCAGGCCGCGCCCGGGGGAGGAGGGGGAGGTGGTGCGGGACAGGGGCATCAGCGGGCTCCGGCTGGGGCGGTGGGACGGTGGACGGGGTCGCTGTCGGGTGCGGGCGCGGCCCCGGAGGCGGGTCCGGGTGGTCCGGGTGCGGAGTCGGGCACGGGGCCGGGCCCGACGTCGAGTTCGAGATCGAGTTCGAGGGAGTGGAACCGGCCGTCGTGGTGGACCAGCGGCTCGCCCGGCTGTCCCTCGGCGGCGACCACCCGGCCGATCAGCAGGGCGTGGTCGCCGCCCGGCAGGACGTCGTGCAGCAGGCAGTCGAACCAGGCCAGGCAGCCTTCCAGGACCGGCGCCCCGGTGTCCTCGGTGCGCATCGGCGCGCCGGTGAACAGGCCCAGCGCCCGCCCCGCCCCCGGCGCGGCGAAGCGCCGGGCCAGGCCGTGCTGACGGTCGGTCAGCACCGAGACGGCGTAGTGCCCGGCGACCCGGGCCGCGGCCACCAGCGGGCTGCGCAGGTCGACCGCGACGCTGACCAGCGGCGGGTCCAGGGAGAGGGTGCAGAGCGAGGAGACGGTCTTGGCGAACAGCTCCTCGTCGGCCCGGACGGTCAGCAGGGCGACCCCGGTGGTCCAGTGCCGGGAGACGGCGCGGAAGGCGTCCGGGTCCACCGCCCGCGCGGGGGAGCGGCCGGTCATCGCAGCCCCACCCGGTAGGCCCGCAGCCACTCGTCCACCTGGACCAGGTGGTCCAGTCCGCCGACCGGGTTGGGCGCGGTGCGCGGGCTGGGCAGCGGCCGTCCCTCGGCCAGCAGCCGCCGCACCTCCGCCCGGTCGACCAGGTCGAAGACCGGCGCGTTCGGGTCGGCCAGCAGCCCGTGCGCCCGCTCGGTGAGCACCTCGGAGTAGCGGACCGCAGGGGTGGACGGGTAGCCGCTCTTCGGACGGTCCGTCACCTGCGGCGGCAGCAGGTCCCGGACCGCGTCCCTGAGCAGGCCCTTGGAGCGCCCGCCCGGGGCCTTGACCGCCCACGGCACGTTCCACAGGTACTCGACCAGCCGGTGGTCCGCGAACGGGACCCGGACCTCCAGGCCGACCGACATGCTGACCCGGTCCACCCGGTCCAGCAGCGACGGCAGCCAGCGGGTCAGCGCCAGGTGGGAGACCTCGCGCAGCCGCCGGTCCCGACCCCGCTCGCCGTCCAGCCGCGGCACGGCGGCCAGCGACGCCCGGTAGGCCTCGGCGGCGTACTCCGACGGCCGCACCTCCGCGGCGACCTCGGGGCGCAGCAGCGCCGCCGGGGCGGTCCGGCCGTGCAGCCAGGGGAAGGTGTCGGCGGCCAGCGCGGCCGGGTCGTGGAAGTAGGGGTAGCCGCCGAAGACCTCGTCCGCCACCTCCCCGGACAGTGCCACCGTGGAGTGCCGCCGGACCTCGCGGAACAGCAGGTGCAGCGAGGCGTCCATCTCGCCCCAGCCGGGCCGGTCGCGGGCCCGCAGCACCGCGTCTCGGGCGTCGAGCAGGTCGTCGTCGGGGATCAGCACACTGGTGTGCAGGGTGCCGATGTGGTCCGCCGCGGCCCGGACGAACGGGGCGTCGGCAGAGGTGCGCCAGGCGTCCGGGGCCCGGTCGGCGCTGCCGGGGAAGTCCACCGAGAAGCTGCTGACCTTGCCCTGGCCCGCCTGCTCCCTGGCGACGGCGGCGAGCGCGGTGATCGCGCTGGAGTCGACCCCGCCGGAGAGCAGGGTGCACAGCGGGACGTCGCTGATCAGCTGCCGCTGCACGGTGTCGGCGAGCAGCGAGCGCACCCGCTCCCGGGTCGCGGGCCCGTCGTCCGGGTGCGGGGCGGAGCGCAACCGCCAGTACGGCGTCTCCCGCGCGCCGTCGCGGTCGACCGTCACCAGGTGTCCTGGCAGCACCTCGCGCAGGCCGCGGAACAGTCCGTGGCCCGGGGTCGGCGCGGCCGGCAGGGCGAACAGCTCGGCGATGCCCTCGGCGTCCAGCTCGGCCCGGAACAGCGGGTTGGCGAGGACGGCCTTGGGCTCGGAGCCGAACAGCACCCCGGTCCGGTGCGCGTGCCAGAACAGCGGCTTGACGCCCAGACGGTCCCGGACCAGCAGCAGTTCCCGGCGGCGCTCGTCCCACAGCGCGTAGGCGAAGATCCCGTTGAAACGGGTGGGCGCCTGGGCGCCCCACTGGAGGTGCGCCCGGAGCACCACCTCGGTGTCGGAGCGGGTCCTGAAGCTGTGGCCCAGCGCGGTCAGCCGGTGCCGCAGCTCGCGGTGGTTGTACAGCTCGCCGTTGTAGGCCAGGACGGCGGCGCCGGGCTGCTCCGGGTCGGCCCGGTCGGCCAGCGGCTGCGCCCCGCCGGCCAGGTCGATGACGGACAGTCGGCGGTGGCCCAGGGCCGCGTGCCGGGACAGCCACACCCCGTCCGCGTCGGGCCCGCGGCAGGCCAGCGTCCTGGTCATGGCCTGGACGGTGCGGCGCTGGGCCCTGAGGTCGGTCTCCCAGTCGATCCAGCCGGTGACGCCGCACATCACGCCTCCCGGGCTTCGCCGGGGGCGGTCGCGGCGGACCGCTCGGCCTGGGCCGGGGCCGGGGCTGAGGCCTGGGCCGGGCCCGGTGTGCTGGCCTCCCAGTGGCAGCCGTGCCCGGTGGGCCCGGTCCGCAGGCTGTGGTCCGGGCGGTAGCCCTTGGCGCTGATGTTCGCGGAGAGCGCCTCGGTGCAGTAGGTGCACGGCGAGGCCAGGGTGAGCCGGACCCCGCCGCGGCGGGCCTGCTCGCGGTAGTCCCAGATGGCGCAGTGGGTGATGGTCAGCGCGGCGCGGTCGGCGGGCGCGGCCTGGTCCACCTCGTAGTCGGAGCCGTACAGCTCGGCCTGACGGGCGATCCGGTGGATCGGGTCGGCGGCGCCCCGGCCGTGGTCGGGCTCGACCAGCCGGTACACCTGCGCGTTGGCGCGGGCCCAGTCGCCGAGGACCTCCTCGCCGAACCGGGTCACCAGGAAACGCTCCATCAGCGCCTGCCCCCGGAAGAAGATCCGCTGCCAGGCGGCCGAGCCGCCGGTGGTCGGATCGGGCAGGTCGGCGAAGATCTCGGCCTGCAGCGCGAACCAGTCGGTCAGCCGGACGCCGCTGCCGCCGCCGTCGGCCTCCGACCGGGCGACCAGGAAGCGGGTCAGACCGGCCTCGGCCTCGTGCAGGCGCTGCCGCCAGAGCGCGGCGCGCTCTTGGTCCGGCATCGAGCGGTAGCGCGGACGGAGCTGCTCGGACAGGTCCTGGTCGCCGGGCCGCCGGTCGTCGGCGGCGTGCGGGGGCCGCTCGGCGGCGGGCGCGACGGCTCCGCGGAGAGCATCGCTCATCTCGGGGTCTCCTTCAGCGGATCGGAGCGGGCGGGGGACCCGTGAGCCGCGGTGAAACAGCTCCCAGCCCTCGGTCGCCGGTAACGCTACGGAGACCGGGACGCCCCTCAGAAGCCCCGAACGGAGCCGGAACGGGCGACCAAGGGCGACCCCGACTACTCCCAAGGTCGCCCCCTGCCACGTCGGCACCGGCGTTGACGAGCCGTCAGCCGTCAGCCGTCAGCCGTCAGCCGTCGGCCGCCCCGCCGCCCGTTGACCGACCGTCAGCTGGCCAGCCCGTGCCGGTGCGCATACAGCGCGGCCCGCAGCCGGTCGGACTGGCCGATCTTGCGCATGGCCTGGGTGAGGTGCTTCTTGACGGTCGCCTCGGCCAGGGCCAGCTCGCGGCCGATCTCGGCATTGCTCAGCCCGCGCGCCAGCTGCGCCAGCACGTCCCGCTCACGCCTGGTCAACCCGGCGTCATGAGGCAGGAGTTCGGGCCGCTGGCCGGGCAGCCCCGGCAGCGTCGGCGATCCGGGCAGCCCGGACGCCGGTATCCGCGCGGTGGGCGGGGCGGGCAGGAAGACCGAGCCCCCGGCCGCGGCCAGCGCCACCGCGCCGATGATCTGCTCCTCCGCCAGGTCCAGCGGGAAGCAGCCGCTGGCGCCGGTGAACAGGATCCGGCTGGCCTCGGCCGTGCTCTCGACCCGGCGCAGCAGCAGCACCCGGGCGTCCGGCGCCCCGTCCGGGCCGCGCAGCCGGAGCACCGCGGCGAGGTCGGCCTCCAGCGAGTCGCCCCGGCCCAGCAGGATCACGTCCGGACGCACCCGCCGCACCGCGTCCAGGGCGCGCAACGGGTCGGAGGAACTGCCGACCACGGTCAGCCCGGGACCGGCGGTCAGGACGCTGCGCAGGCCCGCGCTGGCGACCGGGTGGCGCTCCACCAGGAACACCCGGGTCGCGGCTCTCCCGGGGAGGCCGGGAGAGCCGGCGGGGCCGGCGCCGACGGCCGGGGCGCCGGCCTCGGCCAGCAGTTGGGCGCCGGCGATCAGGTCCAGCGGATTGTCGATCTCGACGTGCAGGGCGGCTACCGATCCCATCGCGAACCACCCTTCCCGGTCAGCGGTTCGGCGGACGCGTGGCGACGGTCGGCAGGGCGTTCGGGTGCGCAGAAGTGCCGCGGCATGGCGGTGTGGGTCCCCTCGGACGTGGCGTGGCCGCCGCGCGTGGGCGCCGGCGGTATTCGGTGCGGGAGGGAGGGGCGTTGCCGAGCGGCGGGGCCGGACGGTCAGCGCCGGGCGCGCCGAGGACAGAGCTCGTCGAAGCATCTGCGGTGCCACGAGCCCCCGATGCCGACCAGGGTGAAGTCGGTGCGTCGGATAGCCATGCCCGCGAGCGTAGTTGCGAGTTTCAGCGCAGGTCAAGGACAACCCCTGACCGCTGCTGGGGTGGTGCGCCGGGCCCGGTCCCGCCGGTCCTATGACCCACGGTCACCGCATGAACGCCTGACTGGTTGTCACCGGCCGCCCCACGCATGCTTCGAGGCAGCGGCGGACGTCCCGGCACCGCCGCGCTGACGAGGGACTTCACCCTCCACCGGAAGGATGACCATGCCAGTCCCCGCAGGCGTTCGGCGATGAGACGGTTCCTGCGACGGCGGCTGCTGCTGGCCGTGCCGACGCTGCTGGGGGTGTCGGTGGTGGTCTTCGCGACCGTCGCCCTGGTGCCCGGCGACCCGGTCGGCAACTTCCTCGGCCCCGGCGCCCCGCCCGAGGCCCGCCGCGAGCTGACCCGGCGGCTCGGCCTGGACCTGCCGCTGCCGGAACGCTACGGCAGCTGGCTCTGGCACGCGCTGCACGGCGACCTCGGCACCTCGATCGCCACCCAGCGCCCGGTCTCGCAACTGCTGCTGCCCGCCTTCGGGGAGACCCTGCTGCTCGCCTCCTGCTCGTTCCTGCTGGTCCTGGTCGGCGGGGCGGCGCTCGGCAGCCTGGGCGCGCTCCGGCCCCGCGGCCCGGTCGGACGGCTCACGGGCGCGATCGGCACCCTCTCCGTCTCCGCCCCGCAGTACTCGGTGTCGCTGCTGCTGATCGCGGTCTTCGCGGTGCACTGGCAGCTGCTTCCGGCCGGAGGCACCCACGACGTCTTCGGCGACGGCGGGGCGGCCGACCTGCTGCGGCACCTGGTGCTGCCCGCGGTCGCCGCCGCGCTGGTGCCGCTGGGGCTCACCGCCCGGGTGTTCCGGGCCGCGCTGGGATCGGTACTGGACGGCGAACTGCCGGACAGCCTGCGGGCCCGCGGCCTGAGCCGGACCGCGGTGCTCCGGCACTGCCTGCACAACGCCTCGCCCGCGCTGCTCACCATCGGCGGCCTGCAACTCGCCTACCTGCTGGAAGGAGTGGTCTTCGTGGAGACGCTGTTCTCCTGGCCCGGCATCGGGCAACTGCTCTACAACGCCCTGTCCGCCCGCGACCTGCCGGTGATCGAGGGCGGCGTGCTGCTGGTCGCCACCGCCTTCGTCGGCGTCAACATCCTGGTCGACACCGCCCACGCGGCGATCGACCCCCGGGTCCGGGGCTGACCGGCGATGACCTCCCTGACCACCCTGCCCGCCCCCGCGCCCGCCCCGGCCCCGGCGGCCCCCGCGGCGGGCCCGCTGCGCCGCCACGCCGGGCTGCTGCTCCCGCTGGTCCTCGCCGGGCTGCTGATCCTGGTCGCGCTGGCCGCGCCGTTGCTCGCCCCCTACGGCCCGACCACCGGCACACTGCAGACCCGGCTGCTCGACCCCGGCAGCCCCGGCCACCTGCTCGGCACCGACGGCCAGGGCCGGGACGTGCTCAGCAGGCTGATCTGGGCCGCCCGCCCCTCGCTGATCGGCGGCTTCGCCCCGGTCGCGATCGCCGCGCTGGCCGGCAGCGCGCTGGCGTCACCGCCGGACTCGGCGGCAGGGCGACCGAGCAGGCACTGCTGCGCTCACTCGACGTGCTCTACGCGTTCCCCGGCATCCTGCTGGCGATGGCCATCGCCACCCTGCTGGACACCGGCCTCGGCGCGGTGGTGCTCTCGCTGTCGGTGGTGCTCACCCCGGCGGTGACCCGGGTGGTGTTCACCGAGGTACGGCGGATCCGCTCGGCCGAGTTCCTGGAGGCCGCCCGGGTCAGCGGGGCCGGGCGGACCGCGGTGGCGCTGCGTCAGGTCGCCCCGGTGGTCGCGCCGGTGGTGCTGGTCTACTGCTCCTCCCTGGTCGGCCTGTCCATCGTCTACGCCGCCGGGCTCTCCTTCCTCGGCCTCGGCGTCGCCCCTCCGGCCGCCGAGTGGGGCGCGATGCTGGACGAGCTGCGGCCCAGCCTGCTGACCCACCCCCAGGTGGCGGTGATGCCCGCGCTGGTGATCCTGGCCGTGTCGGTGGTCTTCAACACGCTGGGTGAGGCGCTGCGCCGCCGCCTCGGCGACGCCGGAGACCTGCGGGCGGGGGCGCTGCGATGAGCGCCCCACTGCTCCAGGTCAGCGACCTGACGGTCACCCACCACCACGCCGGGGGCGCGACCCGGGCGGTGGACCGGGTGTCCTTCACCCTGCGCGGCGGCGAGGCGCTGGTGCTGCTGGGGGAGTCCGGCAGCGGCAAGACCACGGTGGCCAGGTCGCTGCTCGGGCTGCCCGGCCGGTCCGCCAGGGCCACCGGGCGGATCGTCCTCGACGGCCAGGACCTGCGGAGCTTGGACGAACGCGCGCTGTCCGGCATCCGCGGTCGCCGGGTCGGCTACGTCCCGCAGGACCCCACCGGCTCGCTGGACCCGCTGCGCCGGATCGGTGCCCAACTGACCGAGGTGCTGCGGCGGCACGGGGCGGCCGACAGCCGCAGGGCGGCCCGCGGTGCGGTGCCCGCGCTGCTGGAGTCGGTCGGGATCGCCGACCCCGACCGGGTCGCCCGCAGCTTCCCGCACGAACTGTCCGGCGGGCAGCGGCAGCGCGCGGCGATCGCCCTCGCGGTGTGCTGCGGCCCGCGGCTGCTGGTCGCCGACGAACCCACCACCGCCCTGGACGCCCTGGTCCAGGCCCAGGTGCTGGACCTGTTCGGGAGGCTCCGCGCCGAACGCGGCATCGCCCTGCTGCTGGTCACCCACGACCTCGCGGTGGCCCGCGGGACCGGCGGGACGGTCGCGGTGATGCGCGCGGGCCGCGTGGTCGAGACCGGCCCGGCCGACCAGATCCTCGACCACCCCGCCCACCCCTTCACCACCGACCTCGTCACCGCACAGCCGGGAACCCCTCGATGACCACCCCACCGCCTGCGGCCTCCACCGCGCCCTCGCCTTCGGCATCCGCTGCGCCACCCACCGGGCACCTGCTGTCGGTGCGGGCCGTGGGGAAGTCCTACCCGCGGGCGGGTGCCGTGCTGGACGGGGTCGACCTCTCGGTCGCCCGCGGCGGGACCGTCGGGCTGGTCGGCGAGTCGGGTTCGGGCAAGTCCACCCTGGCCCGGCTGGTCCTCGGCCTGGCCGCCCCGGACACCGGTGCCGTCCGCTTCGACGGGCAGGACCCGTACCGGCTGCGCGGACGCGCGTCCCGCTCGGTCAGGGCCCGGCTGCAGTTCGTCCCGCAGAACCCCCGCGGCTCGCTCAACCCCGCACTGCGGGCCGGTTCGGCGGTGGGCTTCGTCCTGGCCGCCCAGCGCACCCCGCGCGCCGAGCGGACCGAGCTGACCGCCGAACTGTTCCGACAGGTCGGCCTCGACCCGGCGCTGGCCCGCCGCTTCCCCCGCGAGCTGTCCGGCGGACAGGTGCAGCGGGTCGCCATCGCCCGTGCCCTCGCCACCGGCCCCGACCTGGTGGTCTGCGACGAGCCGACCTCCGCGCTGGACCGGGGCGTCCAGGCCCAGGTACTGGACCTGCTGACGGAGCTTCAGCAGACCCGGGGCCTGGCCTACCTCTTCATCTCGCACGACCTGGCGGTCGTCCGCCACCTCGCCCACCGGGTGTCGGTGCTGCGGCACGGCCGCGTGGTCGAGGAGGGCCCCGCCGACCAGGTCTGGGACCACCCGCAACACCCCTACACCCGAGCCCTGCTCGCCGCCTCCACCGGCCGCACCCCACCCCCCGCCCCCAACCACTGACGCCCGACCGCCCGCCATCCGCCGTCCGCCGTCCGCCGCCGCCCACCACCCACCGTCCACGCCCACCGCCGCCCCCGCCCGCCGAGCACCACCGTCCCCAGGAGCCACGCAACCATGCCGTACCCCGACCCCGCTGCCCGCACCGTCCCCACCCGCGCCCGCTCCAGAGCCGCGGCCGTCCTGGCCACCGCCTTCTTCTGCCTGTTCGGCGCCGCCGCCTGCGGCTCCACCAACCACACCGACCACACCGGCTCCGCCGCACCCGCGGCGGCCCGCGGCGGAACCCTGGTCGTCGGCGCCACCGGGACCCTCCCCAACCCGGACACCATCCTCGGCGGAGCCGGCTACGAGGGCACCAGCCTGGTCAGCTTCCAGATCTACGAGGGCCTCACCCGCTACGACCTGCTCACGCACACCGACCGGCCCGCCCCGGTCACCTCCGCGCTGGCCTCCTCCTGGACGGTCGCCCCGGACGGCGTCACCTGGACCTTCACCCTGCGCAAGGGCGTCACCTTCCAGGACGGCACCCCCTTCGACGCCGACGCCGTGGTCTTCAACCTGGACCGCTACTTCAAGAAGGGCAGCCGCTACTACTCCGCCGCGCTCGGCGCCGCCGCGCAGGAGTACGGCGGCGACATCGCCTCCTACCGCAAGGTGGACGCCGACCACGTGGTCCTGGTCACCAAGGCCGCCAACGGGCACTTCACCGACGACCTGACCCACCTCCTGATCGCCAGCCCCACCGCGGTCGCGAAGTACGGCGACACCGGCTTCTCCCAGCACCCGGTCGGCACCGGCCCGTTCGCCTTCGCCTCGGAGTCGGGCAACCAGGAGATCGACCTGGTCGCCAACACGACCTACTGGCGCGGAGCCCCCAAGCTGGACCGACTGGTCGTCAAGTCCCTGCCCGACGCGGCAGCCCGCACCGCCGCGCTCCGCTCCGGCGACGTCAACCTGATCGACTACCCCAACCCGGACGACATCGCCGCCCTCACCGCCGCCGGGGCCAAGGTCGACACCAACAGCTACGACCACATCTGGTACTGGATCCTGGACCGGTCCAAGGCCCCCTGGAACAACCTGAAGGTCCGTCAGGCCGCCAACTACGCCGTCAACCGCGCCGCCATCGCCGACGACCTGCTGCACGGCACCGCCGCCCCCGCCTACCAGGCCGCCCCCAAGGGCACCCTGGCCTACGACCCGGCCGGGAACGTCTACTCCTACGACCCGGCCAAGGCCAAGCAGCTGCTCGCGGAGGCCGGCTACCCGCACGGGTTCAGCAGCACCGTCACCGTCCCGACCGCCGGCTCCGGCAACCTGCTGCCGGTCCCGATCGCCGAGGCGATCCAACGCGACCTGGCGGTGGTCGGGATCACCGTGAAGATCCGCACCACCGACTGGTCCTCGCTGCTCGGGGCCGAGGCCAAGGGCCAGGTCGCGCTGGGCTCCGACGCGCTGGCCCAGTCCACCACCCTGTTTCAGTCCGAGTCGCTGCTGCCGCTGTTCCTGGGCAGCAACAGCCCGTTCTGGACCGGCCACTACTCCGACCCGGCCGTGGACCGCCTTTTCGCCGCCGCCTCGTCCTCGCTCGACCAGGGCACCCGGAAGACCGACTACACCCAGGCGCTGGACCGGGTGACCCAGGACGCGCCCTGGCTGTTCGTCGTCAACGACCGCGACCCGCGGGCGCTTTCGCCGAAGGTGCACGGCTTCGTCCAGCCGCAGTCCTGGTTCCTCGACCTGACCGGGGTCTGGGTCCAGAAGTAACCGCAGAAGCAACCGATCACCCCTCCCGAATCCGCCACCGCCACCCAGGAAGAACGGGCACCGCCATGACGCTCCCGCAGAGCCTCCCGCCCCGCTGGGGCCTCACCGTCCCGCTGCCCGGACTCACCATCGACCGGCACCGCTTCATCGTCGAGCGGCTGCCCGACCTCGGCTACACCGACGTCTGGAGCGCCGAGGGCGGCGGCACCGACGCGTTCACCCCGCTGGCCGCGACCGCGGCCTGGTCCCCGAGCCTGCGCATCGGCACCGGCATCGTCCCGGTGCACACCCGGGGACCGGCCGTGCTCGCCCAGACCGCCGCGACCCTGGCCCAACTCGCCCCCGGACGGCTGCTGCTGGGGATCGGCGCGTCGGTCCCCGCGCATGTCACCGACATCAACGGCATCCCCTTCGACGAACCGTTCAAGCGCACCAGGGACGTGCTCCGCTTCGTCACCAGGGCGCTGCGCGGCGAGCACGTCTCCGGGGACTTCGACACCTTCTCGATCACCGGCTACCAACTGCCGCACCCGCCCGCCGACCCGGTCAAGGTGATCCTCGGCGCGCTGCGCCCCGGCATGCTCAAGCTGGGCTTCACCGAGGGCGACGGCGCCATCACCAACCTGCTCTTCCCCGAGGACGTGCCGAAGGTGCTGGACGCGGTCGGCCCGCAACCCCCGGGCAAGGAGCTGGTGGTGAAGGTGTTCGTCTGCCCGACCGAGGACACCGAGTACGCGCGCCGGGCCACCAGGCCGTTCCTGGCCTGGATCCTCAACCGCGAGCCCTACCGCAAATTCCACGAGTGGCTCGGCCACGGCGAACTGCTGCGCGAGTCACACGAGTTGTGGGCCGCGGGCGATCCGGAGGGCGCGCAGAAGGCGCTGCCGGACGAGGTGGTGGACGGCCTGTTCATCAGCGGCTCGCCGGAGGAGTGCCGCGAGCGCATCCTCCGCTACCACCGGCCCGGGGTGACCACGATCCAGCTCTACGTGTCGCTCCCGCCCGAGGTGTTCGTCAGCCGGGCCCGCCTGCTCGACACCCTGACCCGGCTGGGCCCCGCCGCCGGCTGAACGGCGGGGCGCGGAGCACGCATCCTGACGTGGGCCGGGTTCAGTAGCCGTAGACGAGGTCGTAGGCGACCTGGGGCAGGAACTGTCCGGCGGCCGAGCCGGCCCCGGTGCCGCAGTTGCCGTCGGACTCGCCGGGGGTCTTGATCCACAGCAGCATCTCGGCGCCGCCGCCGAGCTTGCTGGGGGTGCCCAGTTCCCGTCCGGCCGGGTTGCACCAACTGCCGTTGGAGCCTTTGCCGTTGCGGCTGGTGTCGATCACATACGGCTTGGTGTAGCCGGAGGAGGAGCGGAGGGTCGCGTTGACGGAGTTGCCGTAGCTGGTGTTCTGGGCGGTGGTGTAGAAGTTGGAGACGTTGAGCGAGAAGCCGTGCGCGCCGCTGAGTCCGGCGGCGGCGAGGTGCTTGGCCATGGTCGCGGCGCTGATCCAGCCGGGATTGCCCGCGTCCAGGTAGACCCAGGTGTTGGGCGCCTTCTTGTTGAACTGGGTGATGGCGTTCTTCAGCAGCGCGTTGCGGTCGGCTATCTGGGCCGAGGTCATGCAGCTCTCGTCCCCGAGCGAGTCGGGCTCCAGGATGACGACGGCCGGTCGGCTGCCGATGCCGGAGGCGAAGGCCGCTATCCAGGTGTCGTAGGCGGCGTCGCTGCCCGCGCCGCCGCCGGACTGGCCGCCGCAGATGTCCCGGTTGGGGATGTTGTAGGCGACCAGGATCGGCAGCTTGCCCGCGTTCGCGGCGGCGCCGACGTAGGCGCCGGTCGCGGTGCCGATGGTGCCGCTCCAGTTGCCGAACCAGCGAGCGGCGGGGGTCTTGGCGATGGAGGCCTTGATGGCGGCGGTGCGCCCGTCGCCGGGGTTGGCGGCGACCCACTGCTTGGCGCTGGAGTTGGGGTCGGCGTAGAAGCCGTTGGTCATCCCGACCGGGCTGGCCGCGTAGGCGGTGCCGGTGTGCAGGGCGACCAGCGCGGTGGTGAGCGCGGTGGCCAGGGTCAGGGACAGGGCACGGGCAGGGCTTCGCATGTGGGGGGTACTCCTTCGCTGCTGAAGGGGGCCAGGAGTGTGGAAGCGCTTCCGGTTTGCTGGGATCCGATCCGCGTGTGGGATGCGAGATGGATGATTGACGTGTGAGGAGGACCGTGTCAATGCGTTGAACACCAGCAGTTCTACCGGCCGGTCGGCTCACCCCGTGGAACAGGGCCTTCGGGACGGCCAGCCGGAAGCGGTACCATTTCTGGATTCCGCCAGGGGCAATCCGGAGGTCCCGGCAGGGTCGGCCGACCAGGGTGGCCGGGGCGTGGGAGCATGGCGCTGACCGTCGCCCGAGACCTCAAGGGAGCCAGCCGTTCCATGGAGCCGTCGCCCAAGCGTCTGCCGACCCTCGACGAGGTGGCCGAACGCGCCGGGGTCTCGCGCACTGCCGCGTCCCGTGCGATCAACAACGTCCCGCACGTCAGCCGGGCCAAGCGGGAGGCCGTCGCGCGGGCGGTCCGCGAGCTGGGCTACGTGCCCAACCCGACCGCGCGGGCGCTGGCACGGAGCCGGGTCGGGGCGGTCGTGCTGGCCGTGTCGAGCGACGAGCCGGGGCTGTTCGCCGACCCGTTCTTCGCCGAGATCACGGTCGGCGTCAGCGCGGCGCTGGAGCAGACCGAGTTCGAACTGATCCTGCTGCTGGCCAACACCGCGCGGGGCAAGGAGCGGCTGCGGCAGATGCTGCGCTCCCGGCGGGCCGACGGGGTGATGCTGATGGCGCTGCGCGGGGACGACCCGCTGAGCCGGCTGGCCGAGGAGGGGGAACTGCCGGTGGTCTTCGGCGGCCTCCCGCTGACCGGCGAGCCGCGCTGGTACGTGGACGCGGACAACCGCGGCGGCGGTCGGCTGGCCGCCGAGCACCTGGTCCGCACCGGGCGCCGACGGCCGGTGATGGTCACCGGACACGTCGACACCCAGGTCGCGGTGGCCCGCGAGGCGGGCTTCGCCGAAGGGCTCGCGCTGGCCGGCCTGCCCCGTCCGGCCGTCGAGCCGGGGGACTTCAGCGAGGAGGGCGGGGCCGTCGCGATGCGGCGGCTGCTGGACGCGCACCCCGACCTCGACGCCGTGTTTGTCGCCTCGGACGGCATGGCCGTCGGCGCGCTGCGGACACTGCGGGACCGTGGCCGCCGGGTGCCCGAGGACGTGGCCGTGATCGGCTTCAACGACCTGGCCGGCGCCCGCTCCACCCATCCGCCGCTGACGACGGTGCACCAGCCGGTGCGCGCGCTGGGGCACGAGATGGCCCGGATGCTGGTCGGCCTGATCGAGGGTCAGCAGCCCAGCCCGCTGATCCTGCCGACCCGGCTGACCGTGCGGGACTCCGCCCCGGCGGCCTCCCCTTCCGGGATCTGACCCGCCGCCAGGAGCGCCCCCGCCGAGTCGGGTCCGTCCGAGCGGGCGCCCAGAGCCGGACGCCCAGAGCCGGAGGCTCAGGCGGGCGGACGGGACGTCAGCGCGCGGCGCATATGGGCGATCCCGTACTCGAAGGCGTGGTCGACGTCCCCGCCCAGCCGGAACGCGCCGGCCAGCTCCATCCCGATGAAGCCGGTGACCCAGGCGGTCACCAGCCGGGCGGCGTCGAGCTCCTCCGCCTCGCCCGCGAGCTGCCGGGACGCCCGCAGGATCGGCGCGGCGACGCGGGCGGGCGTCTCCGGCGCCGCGGTCGCGGACAGCATCAGCCGGAAGCCCTCGGGGCGCTCCTGGGCGAAGGCGCGGTATTCGCGCGCCAGCTCCTCCAACGAGCCGTCGGTCGCCTCCAGCCGGGTGATCAGGTCCTCGATGGAGGCCTCGGCCACGGCGGCCAGCAGCGCCGCGCGGTCGCGGACGTGCTTGTAGAGGGAGGGTGCGCGCACCCCGACCCGCTGGGCGACGCTCTGCATGGTCAGCCCCTCCCGGCCGCCGGATTCCAGGATGTCCCGGCCCGCCGCGACGATGGTGCCCAGCGAGGTCTTCTCAGGAGTCGGCATCGGACGGCCCGCCCTTCCGCGGCTAAAAGCTATTGACCGTAGCCATGAAGGCTATGTAGCGTAGCCATCGTAGCCGCTGGACCCCTCCAGGAGGAAACCATGAAGCTCGCTCCGCACCTGCACCGCCTCGGAAACGACGTGGTGGCGTGCTATCTGATCGACACCCCCGAGGGCATCACCCTCATCGACGCGGGCCTCCCCGGCCACTGGAACGACCTGCAGGCCGAGCTGCGCGCGCTGGGCAAGTCCGCCGCCGACATCCGCGGGCTGGTGCTGACCCACGGGGACGCCGACCACCTCGGCTTCGCCGAGCGGCTGCGGACCGAGCACGGGGTGCCGGTCTTCGTGCACGCCGCCGACGCCGTCCGCACCCGCACCGGGGAGAAGCCCAAGACTCCGGCGGGCCCGATGCGGCTCGGCCCCGCGCTCGGCTTCCTCGGCTACTCGCTCCGCAAGAACGGCCTGCGCACCAGGTACGTCCAGGAGGTGACCGAGGTCGCCGACGGCGACGTGCTGGAGCTGCCCGGGAGCCCGGTGGTCGTGGGCATGCCGGGGCACTCCCCGGGGAGCATCGCGGTGCACGTGCCGCTCGCGGACGCGGTCTGCGTCGGTGACGCGCTGACCACCCGGCACGTGCTGACCGGGCGCACCGGCCCGCAGCCCGCGCCGTTCACCGACGATCCGGCCGAGTCGCTGGCCTCGCTGGAGCGCCTCGCCGCGCTGGAGGCGTCCTGGGTCCTGCCCGGTCACGGCGCGCCCTGGAACGCCTCCCCGGCCGAGGTGGCCGCCGCGGTCAGGAAGGCCGACGAGGCCGGGAAGGCCGGGAAGGCCGGCGCGTAGCCGCGGGCCCGGTCGGCGCGGTCACTCCGCCGACCAGGTCGTCCGGCAGGCGGCGGCGGTGAAGCCGGGGCCCACGCCGACCAGCAGGCCGGTCGATCCCGCCGCGGGCGGATCGGTGAAGTGACGGGCGAGGACGTCCAGCACGGCGACGCCGCCCAGGTTGCCGCGGTCGCGCAGCCCGGCCCAGGAGTGGTCGAGCAGCTCGGGGGCGCAGTCCAGCCCCGCCTGCAGGTCGCTGAGGATGCGCGGACCGCCGGTGTGCGCGATCAGGAACGCGGGGGAGTCCTCGGGGTCGCGCCGGTACCAGTCCAGCAGCGGGGGGATCAGGTCCGCCATGGACTCCAGCGCCTGCGCGGTCGACTCGAAGTGCTGCCCGGTGCCGTCGAGGCGCATCCGGTAGCGCTCGGTGCTGTCCGGGATGACGTACTCCCAGGTGTCGTCGATCCGCGGACCGCCGCCGACGGGGGTGTCGGTCACCACGACGGCCCCGGCGGAGTCCCCGAACAGGGCCTTGTAGATCATGCTCTCGGTGGTGGTCTCGGAGTGCTGATACACCGTGCTGAGCGTCTCCGCGACCACCACCAGGACCCGTCGCCCCGGGTGGGCCCGCAGGTAGTCGGCCGCCCGGACCAGGGCGTGGGCGCCCCCGGCGCACCCCAGCTGGGTGAGCGGCACCCGGCTCACCGCGGGGTTCAGCCGCAGGCTGTTGACCAGGTGCACATCGAGCCCGGGGACGGCCAGGCCGGTCGAGTGGCTGGTGACCACGGCGTCGATGTCGGCGGGATCGAGACCGCTGCCGAGCAGCGCGCCGACCGCCGCCTCGACGCCCATGGCGCAGACGTCGTCGAAGGCCCGGTTGTTGCGCGACTCGATGTCCTCGGTGGTGGCCACGGTCTTCAGCGGCTGGGTGAAGTGGCGCAGCTGGACGCCGGTGCGCCCGACGATGCGGCTCCAGCGGGTCAGCAGCGGGTGGTCCGGGTGCGCGCGGCCGATGTCCTCGACGATCTCGTCGACGGTGACCGCATGGGGTGGCAGGACGATGGCGGGGGATCCCAGGAAGGCTGGCATGCGGCCCCTTCTGGTCGTTGCGTCGGTGTTCGTCGCCGGGCGGGTGCTCAACGCTAGGCGGCCGGGGCGCGTCCCGCCAGGGGTGTCCACCGAGAGGTCCGACAAACGGACGATCGTTCCGATTACTCCGCGGAATCCGGGTCCGTGAGCAGGTCGAGCTGCCAGGAGACGCCGAAGCGGTCGTTCACCCAGCCGAACTTCGTACTGAAGCCGTAGCAGTCCAGCGGCATCAGCTCCGAGCCCTGCTCGGCGAGGGCCGCGTACAGCCGGTCGATCTCGGCCTCGTTCTCGCAGCGCACATACAGCGAGACCGCCGGGGTGAAGCCGAAGGCGTGCTTCACATAGCTGTCGATGCACATGAACTGCTGCCCGGCGATCGAGAACACGGCGCGGTGGACGCTGCCCTCCGGGCCCGGCCCCTCGGCGCCGTAGCGGGTGACGTCGAGGACCTCGGCGTCGTCGAACAGCGCGGTGTAGTAGGCGATCGCCTCCTCCGCCCGGCCCTCGAACATCAGGAATGTGGTGATCTTCTGCGGTGTCGCGGTTGCCATGCTGCAGAGGTTAGACCGCACCCACGGGGCGGGTCCGCAGCGGCTCACCGCCGCCGGTTAAGCAATTCCTTACCGAAGCTTGCAGATTCTCGCCGCTGCTCTGAAAACCCTGCTCCTGAGGTCTGGTCAGCTGACACGCGGTCAACTAGGTTGAGCCGCGCTTGCTGCTAGTTGCAGCAAGACTTTGCCGAACGACGGTTACTGCCCGGCACGCGCGGTCGCTCGACGGCCGCCACGACGGCCCGGCAGCGGGGGTCCCGGTGCGCCGCGAGGCGTCCGCGGACCCGTTTCAGCAGTCCCCACCCGTACTGCAGGAGCACCCCCATGTCCGTGCAACGTGCGCGCCTCCGCGCGCCCTCGCCCCACCTCGGCTCCTCCCCCCGCGGCCCGGTCAAGTGGACCGCGCTGGCCGCCGTCGCCGCCCTGGCGGCCGTCGCCGCACTCGGGGCCGCCGCCCCGCCCGCCGCCGCCGCGACCGCACCGGGCGGCCCGGGATCGGTCTCGACCTGGAACGAACCCCTGGGCACCCAGGGCTTCGCCACCGCGCTCAGCCAGACCTCCAAGGTCTGGTACCTGCTCGCCAACGGCGCGCTGCAGAACGTCTACTACCCGCAGACCGACAACCCGGACAGCTACGGGCTGCAGTTCTACGTCACCGACGGCTCCGGCTTCACCGACAACGAGATCAACAGCACCGCGCACACCGTCACCCTGGCCGACCCCGACTCGCTGACCTGGACCCAGACCAACACCGCGACCAGCGGCAAGTACACCATCACCAAGACCTACGTGGCCGACCCGAACCGCTCCGTCATCGAGATCAACACCACCTTCACCAACCACACCGCCACCCCGCTGTCGCTGTACGCGGACTACCTGCCGCAGCTGAACAACCAGGGCAACGGCAACTCCGGCAGCACCGACAGCGCCAGCGGCGACCTGGTCGCGTCCAACGGCCCGGTCGCCAGCGCGCTGGCCGCCTCCGTCCCGTTCAGCAGCGCCTCCACCGGCTACGTGGGCACCGCCGGCAGCGGCAGCGCCCAACTGGGCGCGAGCCACGCGCTGACCACCCCCTACAGCGCGACCGCCGGCCCGGGACACATCGAGCAGACCGCGCAGATCCCGGTCGCCGCCACCGGCTCCACCAGCTTCACCCTGGCCCTGGCCTTCGACAGCAGCACCGCCTCGGCCGTCAGCGACGCCACAGCCTCGCTGGCCGCCGGGTTCAGCGCCACCGAGAGCGCCTTCCAGGCCGGTTGGCACACCTGGAACCAGGGCCTGAACTCCCCGCCCGCGTCCGTCAGTTCCAGCCCCGGGCTGCTCACCCAGTACCAGGTGGCGCTGATGGAGACCAAGGCGGACGAGGACAAGAACTACGTGGGCGCCTTCGTGGCCTCCCCGTCCACCCCCTGGGGCGCCTCGGTCAGCGCCGACGGCGGCGGCCAGCACGGCTACCACCTGGTGTGGACCCGCGACGAGTACCAGATGGCCTCCGCCCTGCTGGCCGCGGGCGACAAGCAGGACGCCAGTGACGCGCTGACCTACATCCTGACCTACGAGGAGAGCGCCAGCGGCCAGGTCAAGCAGAACTCCTGGCTCAACGGCAACCCGATGTGGGGCGGCAACCAGGAGGACGAACAAGCAGACCCGATCATCCTGGCCTACCAGCTCGGCCGCACCGGTGCCGCCGACTTCGCCAGACTCAAGCTCACCGCTGCCTTCATCGCCGCCAACGGCCCCACCACGGGACAGGAGCGCTGGGAGGAGAACGGCGGCTACTCGCCCGCCACCATCGCCGCCGAGATCGCCGGACTGATCTGCGCCGCCCAGATCGCCACCGTCAACGGCGACACCGCCGACGCCGCGTCCTGGACCGCCACCGCCAAGAGCTGGGCCGCCGACGTCGTCGGCTGGACCTACACCACCAACGGCTCCTACGGGAACGGCAGCTACTTCCTCCGGATCACCCCCGACGGACAGCCGAACTCCGGGGCCACCATCGGCCTCGCCAACGGCGGCGGCAACCACGACGACCGCACCGTGGTCGACCAGAGCTTCCTGGACCTGGTCCGGCTGGGCGTGCTGGCCCCCGGCTCCACCCAGGTCAGCAACACCCTGGCGGTCGACGACGCGCAGATCGGGGTCAGCACCCCGGAAGGGCTGATCGACCACCGCTACGACTTCGACGGCTACGGCGAGAACGCCTCCGGCGCCGACTACACCGGCGCGGGCGTCGGCCGGCCCTGGCCGGTGCTCAGCGGCGAACGCGGCGAGTACGACGTCGCCGCGGGCAATCTGACCGGGGCTCAGACCACCCTGCAGACCATGGCGGACTCGGCCGCCGACTACCAGATCTCCGAACAGGTCTGGAACGGGGCCACCGGCACCAACGGCTTCACCAACGGCAAGCCGGACGACTCCGCCACCCCGCTGATGTGGGCCATGGCCCAGTACGTCCGACTGGCCATCGACATCTCCGCGGGCCAGGACGTGGACACCCCGGCCGTGGTCTGCCAGACCTTCGACACCTGCGCCGCGCCGCCCACCAAGGCCCCCGCCGCGCCCACCGGCCTGACCGCCACCGCGGTGCACACCACCGGGATCACCCTGTCCTGGACCGGGGCGCCGCTGGCGGCCGGCTACAAGGTCTACCGCGCCACCGGAAGCGGCACGCCGGTGCTGGTCGGCACCACCGCGAACACCACCTTCGCCGACACCGGGCTGACCCCGTCCACCGCCTACACCTACGACGTCACCGCCTACAACAACATCGGCGCCTCCCCGGCCTCGGCCCCGGTCACCGCGACCACCAAGGCCCCGAGCCCGCCGCCGGACCCGCCGACCATGCTCAACAGCACCGGCGCGACCAGCACCACCGTCACGCTGACCTGGACCGCCGCCACCGACAGCGCGGGCGGCACGGTCGCCGGGTACCACGTCTACCGGGCCACCGGGAGCGGCACGCCGGTGCCGGTCGCCACCACCACCGCCCCCGGCTACACCGACACCGGGCTGAGCCCGACCACCGTCTACACCTACCACGTCACCGCCTTCGACACCGACGGCAACGAGTCCGCGGCCTCCAACAGCATCAGCGCCCTGACCACGGCGAACAACGTGGAGACCGTCAACGTCACCGTCCCCGGTTACACCGACCAGACCGGCCTGAAGGTCTACCTCGACGGGACCCTCTCCGCGCTGGGCGGCGGCCTGCCGGACTGGGCCGCCAGCGGCATCGCCTTCACCCGGGTGGACGCCACGCACTGGACCGCCACGATCACCGCGGCTGGGCCGACCACGCTGCAGTACAAGTACACGATCGGCGCGAACTGGTCCGACAACGAGGAGACCAGCAGCTGCGGCTACGTCGGCAACCGCACCCTGGTCATCAACGGCGGCACCACCACGGACACCGTCGCCAACTGGGAAGGCCCCTTCACCTGCGGCAGCCCGCCGACGCCCACCCCCACCCCCACGCCTACTCCCACCCCGACTCCCACGCCCACCCCGACCGGTGTCACCGAGACCGTGAACGTCACCGTCCCGGAGAGCACCCCCGCCACCGGCAAGGTCTACCTGGCCGGGAACCTCTCCGCGCTCGGTGAGGGCCAGACCGACTGGGCCGCGAACGGCGTGCTGATGACCCGGGTGGACGCCACCCACTTCACCGCGACGATCACCGCGGCCAAGGCCGCCACCCTGGCCTACAAGTACACGCTCAACGGCAACTGGTCCAACAACGAGGAGACGGCGGGCTGCGCCTACGTGGCCAACCGCAGCATGTCCGTCAACGGCGGAACCGTCACCGACACCGTCGCCAACTGGGAGGGCTACGGCGGCTGCTGACCCCCTGTCGGCAGCCTGTCCGGTGCCTCGCGGGCCCGCCGGACCCGCCGCTTCAACGCGGCGGGTCGGCGGGGTAGCTGAACACCAGCATGGTGACCCCGTCGGGCGACACCCAGGGACCGTGTGCCATCCCCGGCGGTCGGCAGGCGTACATGCCCGCGGAAAAGGTCTGATTGAGCGTCAGATCGTGCATCGCGCCGTCAAGGAGGTAGACCTCCTCCCAGAAGTCGTGCCGCGCCACCCCCTCCCCGGAGGTGTCGGTCCCCGGCTCCCAGCGCACCAGTGCGGTCCGCCGTTCCCCGCGCGCGTCCTCCGCCAACACCCGCTCGGCCACCCCGGCCCCGGCCCCCGGCGGCGCCGTCCACGCCCGGTCCGGGAAGTGGAACTCAAGCTCGGGCTTCCCCACTGCTGCCTCCTCGGCTGTCGACACGGCTGTCGGTACGGCTTCCCCTGGTCGGCGTTCCGTCCGGGGTGAACGCCTGGTGGAAGGTGAAGGCATGCGGCACGGAGCCGTGGTCCTGGAGGTGCTCCAGCCGGGATACCCCCTCCTGCCAGGTGGGTATCGCGCCGTCGGAGACCCACCAGAACACGTGGCCGGGGCGGCCCGTCCGCTCGAACCAGTCCTGACGCCGGTTCAGCGCCCCGCGGTGCAGGCCGGTGTAGACGGCGTCGAAGGCGGAGCCCAGGTCGGTCCAGAGCGAGAGGGTCGCGGCCAGGGCGGTGCTCTCCGCCGTACGGCCCTTGCCGTACCAGGTCGGCGCGGCGAACTCTCCCCAAGGGCCCCAGTCCAGCTCGAACATGGTGCCCCGGTCGCCGTCCGCTGCCTCGGCGTGGGCGAGGTATCCGGGGTGTCGGCTCATCGTCCGGTAGACGGCCTCGCCGCTCTCGTGGAATTCGCGGGTGAGCTGCCCGGGATCGGCGAGAGGCGACTTCAGGACGCCGAAGGTGTACAGCGCAAGGCGGGGCATGCGTCTCTCCCTGGTCGTGGGTGCCTGGTGCGGATCGCGAGCAGCGCATCCGGCGGGAACTCCGGTGCGACCGACCGCGGTCGGTCGCCGAGGACCAGGTGAAGGTAACCGCTTCCGCGGGCGGTGTCGAAGTTGCGTTCTACCGGTTCGCGTGGCCTCCTGGGCAGCCGGGTCAGGTCAGCAGCCCCTCGACCGCCGTCCTGAGCCCGGCCATCGCCGCGCGGTAGAAGCGGGGACCGTAGGAGACCCGGGCGACGCCCAGCTCCCGGAGCGCGGCCAGGTCCAACTCGTCGCCGCTGTTGCCGTTGACCGGACCGGGCAGCCCCGCGACCAGCGCGGCGAGGTCGCTCCTGCGGGAGACGGCGATCGGGTAGACGCAGTCCGCGCCCGCGTCCAGGTAGAGCCGGCCCCGTCGGATCGCCTCCTCGATCCGTTGCTGCTCCGGCACCTTGTTGGCGGGCAGGAAGGTGTCCACCCGGGCGTTGACCACGATCGGCACCCCGGCGTCGTCCGCGGCGGAGCGCACCGCCGCGAGCCACCGGGCCTGCGCACCGGCCTCGGTCAGGCCGCCGCCCCGGTGGTCGGTGTCCTCCAGGTTGCAGCCGACGGCGCCGATCTCCAGCAGTCGGTCCACCAGCTCCCGCGGCTCCATGCCGTATCCCGCCTCGGCGTCCACCGTCACCGGGACCGACACCGCCCGCGCGATCCGTCCGGCCGCGGCGAACATCTCCTGCCACGGCGCGCCCTCGCCGTCGGGCAGGCCGAGCATCGCCGAGACGGCGGCGCTGGCGGTGGCGACGGCCGGGAACCCCGCCTCGGCCACCACGGTCGCACTGACCGCGTCCCAGACGTTGGGCAGGACCAGCAGGCCGCCGTCGTGGTGCAGCGCACGGAGCTGCTCCGCCTGGGCCTTCAGATCATCCTGGGTACGCGCGGTGTGACGGGCGTGCGTGGTCATTGACAGCCTCCGGATCGAACACGGCAACGGGGTAGAACACTGCGACTGGTCAGGGCCCGCTCATTGTGTCTGCCGCGGACCCGCTCGAAGGTACAGACCCGGCCGGCGCCCGGAACTCATCGGCCGGATCCCGGCTGCGTCCGGACAGGTGAGTTCGGTTGCTCCGTGCGGCCCCACCGCCCGTGTCCCTGCGGACGGCGCCCGCCGGTATTGGTGTGGGGTGGGCGGACGGGGGTCGGCCAGGCGGCCCCGGGGAGCACGGTGGCGGCTGCGGCAAGCCTGCGCAGGCGGGCGGCCGACGGACCAGGGAAAGCGGGCCCTTGTGGCGAAGTTCCTCGCCGATCACCCCTATGTCACCCTCTTCGCGGTCATCGCCCTGGGCTCGTTGCTGGGAATGGTGAGGTTCGGACCGGTCAAGCTGGGTGCGGCCGGGGTGCTCTTCGCCGGGCTCGCGGTGGGCGCCCTCGACAAGGGCGTCGGCGCCGCCGTCCCCACTGCGCTGTCGGTGGAAGGGCTGGCCCTGTACGTCTACACGGTCGGGCTGGAGTCGGGCCCCGCCTTCTTCCGTGAGGTCGGCAGGCAACTGCCGGTGATGGTCGGCGCGGTGGTCGCCCTGGTGGCCACCGCGCTGCTGGTCGGCTGGGGCGGAAAAGCGCTGTTCGGCATCAGCGGCCCCTTCCTCGCGGGCGGGTACGCGGGCATCGGCACCACCACCCCCGGCCTGGCGGCGGCCCAGGCCGCCTCCGCGGACCCGACCCAGCCCGCGGTCGGCTACGCCATCGGCTATCCGCTGGCCATCGTGGTGACCATCCTGTTCCTCTCCTTCCTCGCCAAGCGCGGGCCCTGGCCCGCGGCCAAGGACCCGGGCGACGGGCTGCCCGCCGAACTGCGGACCGTCACCGTGCGGGTGGGGCGCGAGGCCCGGCTGAACAAGGTCCCCGGGGTCGCCGAGGGCGGGCTGCTGGCCAGCGTGCACGAACCCGTCGGCGGACGACCGGCGGTGGCACTGGACCTCGACGTCCTGCGACCGGGCGACCAGGTGGTCCTGGTGGGCGGCGACGAGGCGGTCGAGGCCGGCACCGCGTTCCTCGGGTCCCGGGCCGAGCACCACCTGCTGGACGACCGCGGGTACGTCGACTACCGGCGCATCCTGGTCAGCAACCCGGCCCTGGCCGGACGCACCGTCGCCGAACTGGAACTGGCCGAGCGCTTTGGCGCCAAGGCCTCCCGGCTGCGGCACGGCGACGACGACCTGCTGGCCACCGGGGGAGTGGTGGTCCAACTCGACGACCGGATCCGGGTGGTCGCCCCGCGCGGCAGGGCCGAGGAGATCACCCGCTACCTCGGCGACAACGAGGCGGGCACCAGCCAGGTCAGCGCGGTGAGCCTGGGTCTCGGGCTGTGCCTGGGCTTTCTGATCGGCATCCCCTCGGTCACCGTCGGCTCGACCACCCTCGCCCTGGGCACGGCGGCGGGACCGCTGCTGATGGGGATGTTCCTGGGCTGGCGCCGCCGCACCGGGCCGCTGGTGTGGACCCTGCCGACCCGGGCCAACCTCACCCTGCGTCAGATCGGCCTGCTGCTCTTTCTCGCCATCGTCGGCCTGACCTCGGGCTACGCCTTCCGGGTCAACGCCTTCTCGCTGTTCGGGCTGAAGCTGCTGGCGGTGCTGGTGGTCGGCGCGGTGGTCAGCTACTCGCTGCTGCTGCTGGCCTGCCGACTGCTCGGCCAGAGCCGGGAACGGGCGATGGGGCTGCTCGCCGGATACGTCGGCAACCCGGCGCTCACCTCCTACGCGAATGCCCAGGTCCGCGACAACCGGATCAACACCGGCTACTCGACCCTGTTTGCGCTGGCCATCCTGGTCAAGATCATCTGCATCCAGCTGATCGTGGGTCTCTAGAAAAAAGCCAACAAGAAAAAGCAACAGATCTAGACGTTATCCATCAGAGTGCGTACCTTTCGAACAAGTCGCAGGCAGTGCGAACTGCCCTGCCGCGCAGCCGAGTCAGCTCCCCTCCCCCCACCCAGGAGCACGCCATGCGCACGGAATCGGAACGGTTAGCACGACCAGCACGATCGACCCGTCGGTACCTCCGGACCCTGCTCTCCGCCGTGGCGGCGCTCGGGTTTCTGCTCGGCGCCTTCCTCGGCGCCCCCGCCTCGGCGCAGGCGGCCGGCTCGCTGCCGTGCGACATCTACGCTGCCGCCGGTACCCCCTGCGTCGCTGCGCACAGCACTACGCGGGCGTTGTTCTCTGCGTACAACGGCCCGCTGTACCAGGTCACCCGGGCGTCGAACGGCGGCACCGCCGACATCGGGCTGCTGGCCCCCGGCGGCTACGCCAACGCCGCGCAGCAGGACTCGTTCTGTGCCAACACCACCTGTCGGATCACCAGGGTCTACGATCAGACCTCGCGTCACAACGACCTCCTGCCCGGTCCGGCCGGGACTTCCGGTATGGGGGCCGACCGCGGGGCGGATGCGAGTGAGTTGTCGGTCACGGCCGGCGGGCACAAGGTCTACGGCATCTGGGTCTCCCCGGGTGTGGGCTACCGCTCCAGCGGGGCCGCGTCGGGCGCTGCGGTGAACGGGCAGCCCGAGGGTGCCTACATGGTCGCCAGCGGTACCCATGTCGGTTCGGCCTGCTGCTTTGACTACGGCAACGCCGAGAGCACCCCGGCCGACACCGGCAACGGTCACATGGACGCGGTGAGCATCGCCACCACCTGCTACTTCGCGCCGTGCACCGGGACCGGCCCCTGGGTCGAGGCCGACATGGAGAACGGCATGTTCCAGGGCGACAACGGCTCCAACACCGCGAACGCGGGCAACAGGAGCGCGTTCGTCACCGCCGTCCTGAAGAACAACGGGCAGACGACGTACGCGCTCAAGGGCGGCAACGCGCAGTCCGGCGGGCTGTCGACCTGGTGGAGCGGTGCGCTGCCGACGCGCGGCGGCTACACCCCGATGCACCAGGAGGGCGGGATCATCCTGGGCACCGGCGGCGACAACAGCAACTGGAACATGGGCACCTTCTTCGAGGGCGTGATGGTCGCGGGCTACCCGACCGACGCCGCCGAGAACGCGGTCCAGGCGAACGTCGTCTCGGTCGGCTACGCCGGTGAGACGAACGTCCCCAACGGGCCGCAGGGGCAGATCACCGGCCCCGGCAACCAGTGCGTCGACGTCGCGGGCGACGACACCGGCGCGGATGGGACGGCCGTCCAGCTGTGGAACTGCCAGTCCTACGCCGAAGACCAGTACTGGACCCACAACGCCAACGGCTCGCTGAGCACTATCGGCCGCTGCCTGGACATCAACGGCAACGGAACCGCCGCCGGCACCAAGGTCGAGCTATGGGACTGCAACGGCGTCGGCGGCCAGGTCTGGAACCAGCGCTCCGACGGCTCGCTGTTCAACCCCCAGTCCGGCCGCTGCCTGGACTCGCCCAGCGGCGCCACGGCCAACGGCACCCGGCTGCAGATCTGGGACTGCAACGGCACCGCCGCGCAGAAGTTCACCCTGCACTGACGGCTCCGCGGGCCCGGCCCCTATCGCTCCGCGGGGCCGGGCCCGACCGTCCGTCAGGCGGTGTGTCGACGCCCGTCAGTGGTTGACGGCGAACCGCAGCAGCGCCTGGATGTTGCCCTGCTCGACCTTGCCCCGGGTGTTGACGACCTCCAGCGTCCAGGAGGTGCCCGCGCGCACGGCCTTGGCGACCGCTATCGCGTTCCCGGTGCCCAGCAGGCTCGGCCAGATGTCCGCCACGACGTCCATCGTGCCGCCGGTGCCGTCGTAGACCTTGCAGCTGACCTTGGCGGCCTTGTCGAAGGAACTGCCCTTCTTGAACGCCGCGATGGTGATCAGCACCGCCGAGATGTGGTCGGGTATGCGGTTCAGCTCCATCTTGATGAACTCGTCGTCGCCGTCGCCCTTGCCGGTCTGGTTGTCGCCGGTGCTGGTGACGCTGCCGTCGTCCATGGCGTCGGTGACGTCCAGGCCGACGTAGCGTACGGGCTGGCCGTCGTTGTCGAGGAGGATCCCGAACGCGTCCAGGTCCACGCCGCGCTTGCGCTTCGCGCGGCCGAGCAGCCCGCCGGAGGCGCCTCCGGTGGCGTCCCAGGACAGGCCCATGCCGAGGGTGGTGACTCCGCGAAGGTCATTGGGGCCGTCGCCCTTGGTGAGGGTGGGCATGTGAGATCCGTTTCTCTAGATCCGAAGCGTGAGTACGCCGGGCCGGCATCGGTATGACCCGGGGGATTCCGACATGATGCCTCGACCGCTTGTGACGACGCACGCGGGGGTGGCGGTTGCGCCCGCGCGCCCGACGATTCGTGGGGCGGTCAGGAAGCGAAGCCGCCGTTGCTCTTGAGCAGCTGGCCGTTGATCCACTGGCCCTGCGGCGAGCACAGGAAGTCCACCAGGTGCGCGGTGTCCTGCGGGCGGCCGAGGCGGCCCAGCGGGGTCTGGCTGAGCACCTGTTCCTGGAGCTCGTCGGACATCCAACCGGTGTCCACCGGGCCGGGGTTGATCACGTTGGCGGTGGCACCGAGGTGAGCGAGTTCGTGTGCGGCGGCCAGGGTGATCCGGTCCAGAGCCGCCTTGCTTGCCCCGTAGGGAAGATTGCCGACGGTGTGGTCGCTGGTGAGGCTGATCACCCGTCCGGTTCCCGCGGCCCCGCGGAAACCCGTGTCCCCGTGGAAGCGGCGGCCGTACTCGCGGATCAGCAGCCAGGTGGCGCGCGCGTTCACGGCGAAGTGCCGGTCGAAGCTCTCGACGGTCGTGTCGAGCAGGCCGGAGGCGACCGACTCGGCGTGGCACATCACCAGGGCGGTGACGCCGCCGAGACGGGCCTCGACCTGGTCGAAGACCTTCCCCGGGGCGTCGGGGTCGGCGAGGTCCGCCTCCACAGCCACCGTGTCCACGCCGTGTTCGGCCAAGGCGGCGGCGATGCCGTTCGCCGCGGCCGGCTCGACACCCCAGGGCATCCGGGCGTCGTACGGCGTCCAGTAGGTGAAGGCGATGTTCCAGCCCGAGCGGGCCAGTTGCCGGGCGATGCCCGCACCGATGCCCACGGAACGGCCGACGCCGGTCAGCAGGGCCACCGGCCGGGGAGCTTCGGGCGGAGAGGTACGGGCTGCGGTCGTCACAAAGCGCATCGTGGTATCCGCGTCGCGGGTCTGGCAACCGGATTTCCCGGTGGCTGACCTGCCGTCAAGGATGCGGCGGTTCACCGACGAGGAGTCGGCACGTTCCGCCCGCCCCGGGTTACCGGGCGTTGCCGCCGCTCCGTTGTACGGCGTCGGCGATGACCGCTGTCACCAGTTTGTCGACGGCTGTCGTGGCGGGCGACGCGCCGGAATCGCGGGCGCGGTCGGGGTCGGCGAACAGCAGGTGCCCGCCGCCGACCAGGGAGAGGGTGAGCGAGTCGATGTCGGCGTCGGCCGCGATCCGGCCGAGGTCGCGTTCGTCGGTCAGGTAGCCGGAGACCGCGGCGGTGGCCTGGGCCAGGATGGCGATGCCGCCTCCGGGCATGGCCTGCCGCAGCCGGGCGCGCAGCTCGTCCCGGAAGGTGATCAGCGGGATGATCGCCACCGGGACCGGCTGGAACAGCGCGGTCAGCGCGCCGGTGAGGTTGCCGGCCACGGTGCCGGTGCCGACTGACGCGCGCAGCGCACTCGCCTGCGTCTCCAGCCGTGCGGCCCGGTCGAGCACGAGGTCCACCAGGAAGGCGTCGAAGTCGGCGAAGTGCCGGTGCAGGACGCCTTTGGCGCAGCCTGCCTCGTCGGTGACGGCCCTGCTGGTCAGCCCGTTCGGCCCGTCCCGCAGCAGTACCCGCTCGGCGGCGTCGAACAGTTGCTGCCGTGCGTCGCGAAGGTGCACCCCGGTGGGCAACGCGTTGGTCCTCTCGTCCGTCGGTCGATGTGTCGTGTTGTCGCTCTGTCGGCTTATCGTTGCCTAGTGGGCAGCTGCCCACTAGAGTGGGCGCATGCCCACTCTACCGCGAGAGCAACCGGAGCCGTCCGCGCCGGAGCCGTCCCTGCCCGAGCCGCATACGGCCCGGCGGATGGCCGAGTCCTTCGGTGTGGACGCGCAGCGCTACGACCACGCCCGGCCCGGCTACCCCGACGCGCTGGTGTCCCGGATCGTCGCTGGAGACCCGGGAACCGACGTCCGCGACAGGCAAGGCGCCCGCCACGTTCGCGACGTCCTCGACGTCGGCTGCGGCACCGGCATCGCGGCCCGTCAGTTCCAGGCCGCAGGCTGCACCGTGCTCGGCGTCGACCCCGATCCGCGGATGGCGGACGCCGCGCGGGCCCGCGGACTGCGGGTGGAGGTCGCCGCCTTCGAAGCCTGGCAGCCGGACGGCCGGACCTTCGACGCGGTCGTCGCCGCCCAGTCGTGGCACTGGGTGGATCCGGTCGCGGGGACCGCGAAGGCGGCGCAACTGCTGCGCCCCGGGGGACGGCTGGCCGTCTTCGGGCATGTGTACGAGCCGCCCGCCGAGGTGGCCGAACCGTTCGCCGCCGCCTACCGGCGGGCGGTGCCCGACTCCCCGTTCAACAACCAGGCGGCCCGACGCCCGCTCGACCTCTACCACGCCATGTACGCGAAGTTCGCCGACCGGATCCGCGAGACCGGACAGTTCGACGAACCCGAGCAGTGGCGATTCGACTGGGAGCGGTACTACAGCCGCGACCAGTGGCTCGACCTGCTGCCCACCACCGGCGGCCTGACCCAGCTCAGCCCTGGGCAACTGGCCGAGGTGCTGGACGCGGTCGGCAGCGCCATCGACACCCTGGGCGGCGGCTTCACGCTGAACAGCACCACCCTGGCAGTGACCGCGATGCGCGCCGCCGCTCCCTGACGGAATGATGTCCCGATGGACTGCTACGCCTGCCGGATGAACCGGACGATCGACACCCTCCCCCCGCGCGAGCTGATCGCCGCCGACCCGCACTGGCGGGTCGCCCACGCCATGGACACCTCCCTCCCCGGTTGGCTGGTGCTGCTGCCGCGGCGTCATGTCACCGCGCTGGCCGAGCTGACCGACCAGGAGGCGACCGGGCTCGGCAGCTGGCAGGTCCGGCTCTCCCGGGCGCTGACCGAGGTCACCGGCTGCGCCAAGACCTACGCGGTGCAGTTCGCCGAGGCCGAGGGCTTCGCCCATGTCCACGTCCACGTCGTCCCGCGGATGCCGGACCTGGCCCCGGCCCTGCGCGGCCCCGGCGTCTTCGCCCTGCTGAACGCCCCGACCGAGGAGCGCGTGCCGCCGCAGGCCATGGACGCACTCGCGACCCGACTCACCGCGGCACTGCGCTCCGCCGCCCCTGAGCCTGAGGCCTAGTCAGAGCAGGCGGCGGATCTCGCCGCGGGCGCGGTAGAAGCCGCCGCTGCCGGACGGGTGCACCTCGGCGACCAGGTAGCGGGCCCCGGGGACGCGGATGTCCTTGGGGAACTGCACCCGCCAGCCGGGGTCGAACCCCGGCGTCACGACCCGGATCCGGGTGCGGGCGCCCTCCTGGACGCACTCCACCACCACCCCGCCCGACGCCCCGGCCTGACCGGCGGTCACGGTCTCCACCGAGGCCGACGGCAGCACCCGCTCCCACCCGGCGGCCTTGATGTCCGCGGTCTCCGGCAGCCGACCGTCCTCCGCGTCGCGCACCGCGGACTCACTGGCGTCTATGCAGGCCAACGTGCCGTCCGTGGTCACGATGTAGAGGCGCTCGTCGCGGTACTGCATCGAGTAGGCGGAGCCGCACCCGGTGCCCAGCTTCCAGAGCCGGGTGCCGTCCGGGCCGAAGCAGTAGACCGACGAGTGGTTGTCGGCGGCGAAGACGTACCGCCCGTCCGGCGACGTCGCGCAGGAGAAGACCGCCGCGTCGCAGCGGTAGCGGGCCCGGACCGCGCCGTCCGCCTTCCCCAGCCGGTAGACCCAGCCGCGGCTGGTGCCCGCGAAGACCTCGGTTGTCTCCTGCCATCCGAACAGCACCGCGCCGTCGGTCTCCGTCCCCCAGAGCTGCGCGCCGTCGCCCGCGCCGTACATGGTGACGCCGCGGGCATGGCCGTGGTAGACGCCGTCGTCGTCGCAGCGGACCATCCAGGCGTGGCTGCCCTCGCCGCCGCGCCGCCACTGGAACTCGTCCTCGTGGTCGACGGTGGTGATGCCACCCTTCCGGTCGGAGACGCCGAGCACGCCGTCATGGATGTCCAGCCAGTAGATGTCCACGTCGTCGGCTATCTCGTAGGCGACCCGGGGCACCTTGCCACCGAGGTCGTACACCCGCCCGTCGTCGCAGCCCGCGTAGATCCAGAAGTCGTCGGCGACAATGCACTTGACCCCGTCCGGCAGCCCGAACCGGCCGGTGACCGTCCCGTCGTGGGTCAGCGTGAAGACGTCGCCGCGCTGGTTGCCGACCCAGGCGTGCTCCTCGCCGACGAAGACGCCGAAGGCCGGCGAGCCGGAGGAGAACCGCCACAGCACCGGGGCCTGCCGGGCCGACGAACGCGAGCTGGTGATCTCCCGACGCGTCACCGCGCGCCGCTGCCGCACGCCCCGCACCGCCGGCGCGTAGCCCTTGCGCACCTTCTCGCCGACCTTGCGGGCCGCTGCCGCGGCGGCCTTCTGCACGTTCGGGTAGGCCGCGGTGCGGACCTGTCCGGCCTCGCCGATCCGGCCGTAGGTGATGGTCACCTCCAGCCCGGAGTGCCGCACCTCGTAGTACTTGTGGGCGCCGGATCCCTCCTCCGAGAGCTCCAGATAGGTCGTCAGTTCGGTGGCGGGCACGGCGGAAGTCATGGGTGTCCCCTCCAGGGGCGGAGCGCGGGTTGCGGAACGTCAGTGCGCTGGTCGCCACCACCGGCGACTGCGATACCTGAACCCTAGGCCGCACCACTGACAACGCCGTCCGGGCCCGGCGCGGGACCGGTGCTGCCGCGGACCACCAGCTGGGTCGCCAGCTCGATGTGCAGGGCCTCCGCCTCGTGCCCCTCCAGCACCCGGACCAGCGCGGTGACCGCCAACCGGCCCAGCTCCTGCAGCGGCTGACGCACCGTGGTCAGCTCCGGCGTGCTGGCGCGGCTGACGTCGATGTCGTCGAAGCCCAGCACCGACAGGTCCGCGGGCACCCGCAGGCCGCGTTCGGCGGCGGCGCGCAGGACGCCGACGGCGACCTTGTCGTTGAAGCACACCACCGCGGTCGGCCGGGGGGAGAGGTCGAGCAGTTCGCCGCCCAGGCGGTGGCCGGTTCCGGTGACCGGCTCCCCGGCCCGGACCAGCGCCGGGTCGATCAGCGCGCCCACCTCGGCCAGCGCGGAGGCGTGCCCCGCCATCCGGTCCTCGCCCGCGGTCAGCACCGGCGCCGCCGAGATCACCCCGATCCGGCGGTGGCCCAGGCCGGTCAGGTGCGCGGTCGCGGCACGCGCGCCGGTCACGTTCGCCGCCGAGACCGAGAGCACGTCGCGCGGCACCCGCACCCGGGGATCGATCACCACGAACGGGGTGCCCGAGGCGCGCAGCGCGTCCAGGTCGGCGGCGGACTCCGGCGGCAGGACCAGGACCGCCCCGGCGATGTCCCGCCTGCTCGGCAGCCGTGCCAGCACCGCGTCGTGGTACCCGGCGTTGCCCGCGTCCAGCAGGACCTCCCGGCCGTGCAGCCGCAGCGTCTCGGCGGCGCTGGAGACGATCGGCCCGAAGTAGTCGGTCAGTTCGTAGGGGCAGCGCAGCAGCACCTGCCCCTGCCGCCGGGGGCGCGGACGCGGCTGCGGGGCCGGGCCGTCGAGTTGGCGCACCGCCTCCTGGACCCGGCGGCGGGTCTCGGCCGCGACATGGGCACGGCCGTTGAGGGCGCGGGAGACCGTGGCGGCCGACAGGCCGAGGTGCGCGGCGAGGTCGCGGACCGTGGCGCGGCCGACCGGCGGGCTGGTGATCTCCTGCGCGTGTTCCACGGGCACAGCATAGGCCAGCGCTGACGTGCGGTGATGTGTCCGCTTCTTGACACGTTCGGGTCAGGCTGCTTTCGTACCTGGAACACATGTTGCAGAGAGCGCTCTATGAAGTATCAGTGCAGATCAGCGCCAGTAAATGATCTGTACCAGAACGCTTTTGGCGACGTGTTCTGCACCTCATGTTTCAGAAACGCAATCCACCCCATTGCGAAAGGTCGTCATGAAACGTTCCCAGAGGTTCAGGATGGCTGCCCGCCGGGTCGCGGGACCCGGCACAGCCGTGGTCCTGCTCGCCGCGGGCCTGTCCGCCTTCGGCGCCGGTTCCGCCCAGGCCGCCGTCTCGACCTCGGCCTGGTACACCCTGGTGGCGAACAACAGCGGCAAGTGCGTCGACGCCGCAGCCGCGTCCACCGCCAACGGCACCGCGGTCCAGCAGTACACCTGCAACGGCACCACCGCGCAGGAGTGGCAGTTCCGGGCCGGCGCCGACTCCGGCTACTACGAGATCGTCAACAACAACGGCGCGCAGCCGGCCATCGACGTCAACGGCCCCTCCACCGCCAACGGCGCACTGCTCCACCTCTGGGCCAACGGCGGCTACAGCAGCCAGGAGTGGCAGCCGGTGCTGGAGAGCAGCGGGCGCTACCACTTCGTCAACCACTACAGCGGCCTCTGCCTGGACGTGCCGAGCGCCTCCACCGCCGACAGCGTCCAACTGCAGCAGTACACCTGCAACGGCACCGCCGCGCAGTCCTACACGCTCAACACGGTCGGCGGCGGTGGCGGCACGACGCCGCCGACCAACCCCGACCTCGGCCCGAACGTCAAGATCTTCGACCCGTCGATGTCGAGCTCGGCCATCCAGTCGACCGTCAACTCGATCTACAGCTCCCAGCAGTCCAACCAGTTCGGCACCAACCGCTACGCCATGCTGTTCGAGCCGGGCAGCTACAACGTGGACGTGCCGGTCGGCTTCTACACCGAGGTCGCCGGACTCGGCGCGTCCCCTGACGACGTGTCACTCACCGGCGGCGGCGTGCACGTCGACGCCGGCTGGTCCGGCGGCAACGCCACCCAGAACTTCTGGCGCGACGTGGAGAACCTGTCCGACACGCCCAGCTCGGGGACGCTGGAGTACGCCGTCTCCCAGGCCGACCCGTTCCGGCGGGTGGACGTGCACGGCAACATGATCCTCGACGACAACACCTCGGGGAACAACAGCAGCAACTGGTCCTCCGGCGGCTTCATCGGCGACTCCCGGGTCTCCGGCCAGATCAACTCCGGCACCCAGCAGCAGTTCCTGACCCAGAACACCTCGATGGGCAGCTGGGCCGGATCGAACTGGAACATGGTCTTCGTCGGCGACAACGGCGCCCCCGGCCAGTCGTTCCCGACCTACACCACGGTTGCGCAGACCCCGACCGGCCGCGAGAAGCCGTACCTGTACGTGGACTCCACCGGCCTCTACCACGTGATGGTCCCGGCCCTGCGCACCAACGCCACCGGCCCCGACTGGACCGGCGGCAGCACCGCGGGCACCTCGCTGCCGATCAGCCAGTTCTACGTGGTGAAGTCCGGCGACACCGCGGCGACCATCAACGCCGCGCTGGCCTCCGGCCTCAACCTGCTGGTCACCCCCGGCGTCTACCACCTCAGCGCACCGCTGAACATCACCCGGCCCGACACCGTGGTGCTCGGCCTGGGCCTGGCCACCCTGGTCCCGGACAACGGCGTCACCGCGATCACCACCGCCGACGTCAACGGCATCGACATCGCCGGACTGATCGTCAGCGCGGGCACCACCAACAGCTCCGCGCTGGTGCAGATCGGCCCGGCCGGCTCGTCGGCGAGCCACGCCGCCGACCCGACCGAGCTGCAGGACGTGTTCTTCCGCGTCGGCGGCGACGTGGCCGGCAAGGCCACCGCGTCGCTGGTGGTCAACAGCGCCGACACGGTCGGCAGCGACCTGTGGATCTGGCGGGCCGACCACGGCAACGGCGGCACCGTCGGTTGGAGCACCAACACGGCCGCGAACGGGCTGGTGGTCAACGGCGCCAACGTCACCATGTACGGGTTGGCGGTCGAGCACTACCAGCAGTACCAGACCCTGTGGAACGGCAACGGCGGACGGACCTACTTCTACCAGTCCGAGATGCCCTACGACGTTCCCAACAACGCGAGTTGGACCGCGGGCGGCGGGGAGAACGGCTACCCCTCCTACAAGGTCGCCAACACGGTGACCTCGCACCAGGCCTGGGGCATCGGCGTGTACTGCTACTTCAGCACCAACTCGGCGGTGGCCGCGGACCGCGCCATCGAGGTGCCGACCAGCGGCACGACGTTCCACGACATGGTGACGGTCTCGCTGGGCGGCACCGGGACCATCCACCACATCATCAACAACTCGGGCGGCCAGGTCTCCTCCAGCCCCACGGTGGCAGACCTCACCAGCGGGCCGTGACCGCGGCCGGATCTGCGGCCATGGCCGGGTCTGGGCCGTGACCGGGCCGCGATCGTGACCGGGCCGCGATCGTGACCGAGGCCCGGCGATAGCCACGGTGCCCCACCGCCCGCAGGACGGGCGATGGGGCACCGTGTTGTCCACCGCGGGGGTTGAGTCGGGGGTTGAGCCCACGTCAGTCGGCCGGGGCGGTCAGGTCGATGATCCGTTCCGCCCGGTCGATGAGCTGGTCGTAGGTGATCACGTCGATACGGTTCAACTGGCTGCTGTAGTTCCACAGCACCCTGGCCGTCTCGTTCGCGGTGAGGCCCCCGGCGGTGTGCGCGCTGTGCCCTATCACCACGGTCATCGAGGCCCTGCGGCAGTCGATCCCGAGTTCGGCCAGGATGGTGTGGCGCTGCTCGTCCAGGCCGACCAGGTAGTTGATCACCTGGCCGACCGCTCGGTGCACGCTGTTGCCCGGGATCAGGTGGTTCCGCTGCCCGGTCAATAGGTTCTTGACGTCGGCCTGCTTGAGCTCCACCCCGTGCAGGGTTCCCTCGGGCCGCAGCAGGGCCAGGTCGAGCCGGTCCAGCACAGTGAGAGCCCGGCGGGCGGCCGAGCCGAGGAACTCCCCACCGAACACCCAGGTCATCCCCTCCAGGATGCTCTGGAGCTCTGCCTCCTTCGTTCCGGGGGTCTCGGCCGCGGCCCTGAGCCGGTCCAGGTCCTGCCTACGCCGGGTGTGCTCCAGCGCGGTGGCCAGAATTCGGGCGCGGTCGAGTCCCAGGGCACGGGTCGGGTCGCTTCTGAGCAGGTCCAGGAGTTCGTCAACAGCCGCCTGCGCGGGGGCTTCCGGCCCTCCTGATCCATCGTGCCCTCTCGCCGACGCGGCCGCTTCGCTGCTGGTCACCTGCAGGCCGACGGTGCTGCGGGGCGCTCCGCGGAAGGGGTCCGATCCAGCGGTGAAGGGACGCGGGCCGCTGAGCTGGCGCAGCCGGAAGACCGGGACGTTGGTGTTCCAGACGATGGGGCTGGCGAGGAACCGTCCAGCCTCCCGTGTCCCGGTCGGCACCAGGCGTTCGACCGGCCGCTCACGGTCGACGGCGAACTCACCGAGGTAGAGGCTCTGGTCGCTGCGGGTCTGGAAGACCCGCAGCGGGATGCCGCGCTTGAGGTGGGAGAGGACCCCGTGGTTCTCGGTGGACAGCCAGTCATGGTCCTGCCGGTGCCCCGGGGCCAGCAGCACGTCACCGTCCCACCGCGGTGCGAGGTCCGGGGTCGGCTGGTCCGGGGCGAGAAAGAGAAAGGTGTTGGGTGTGAGTGCGCTGGAGGTGGCCGACGCCCTCCTGTTGCCGCCGTAGCTGTCATGGACGTCGCCGCGCGGGACGATCGTCCCCGGTTCGATGTTCCAGGAGGCGGGCCACGGTGCAGTCGGGGGACGGTCCGCCACCAGGTCGGCCAGGCGCTGCCAGTGAGCCTCGGGCATCGGCAGGCTGACGAGGGTCCGCAACCGCGCGTCCTCGCTGCGCGCCCCGCGTGCTCGTTTCACCACGATGCCGAGCCCGGCCCCGGCGAGGTCGTCCGGCAGGACAGGGGCGCCAAGGCACAACCGGTCGAAGGAGAGTCCGACCTTCACCTTCTCCGGCACGTCCGGTTCCGGTGGGGCCTCTTCTTCTGACGGCGCCTCATCCGCAGCAGCCTCAGTCCGGCGGCCACTGAGTTGTTGCACCATCCGTCCGAGCCTCCTGCGGTCGTCCTTGAACGGTGCGGTGCCCACGACGGTTCCCAGGGCGACGACCCCACCACCACGGCCGCCGCGCCAGAGCACGACTCGGTCGCCCTCCAGCGCGTCCGCCGGCGCCAGAGCCCTGTGCTGCGGATCCCAGTTGTCGACCTTCTTGTAGCCGCTCCCGGTCTTGTCCTGGGTCACGCAGAGCCACTGCCGCACTGATCGTCCCTCCGTCTGCCTCGGTCGCTCGCGCGTCCGCAGGGGCCGGGGTTCATCATGAGCCGCGGCACTGACAAGAATGCTCTGTCGGTCGGAGGTTGTCGGTCGTCAGTTGTCAGCTGTCGGCCGTCAGTTGAGGGTGTCGGGGTCCGGGCCGGTGCGCAGGCCGCGGTCCAGGGCGGCGAGGGCCTCGATCTCGTTCGGGTCGAGCTCGAAACCGAAGACGTCGAGGTTCTCGCGGATCCGGGCCTCGGTGACCGACTTGGGGATGACCACGTTGCCGGTCTGCAGGTGCCAGCGCAGGACCACCTGGGCCGGGCTCCTGCCGTGCCTCGCGGCGATCGAGACGACCGCGGCGTCGCCGAGGACCGCACCCTGGGCGAGCGGGCTCCAGGCCTCGGTGGCGATGCCGTGCCGGGCGTGGAATGCGCGCAACTCCCGCTGCTGGAGCCCGGGGTGGAGTTCGACCTGATTGACGGCCGGGACCACCGAGGCGCTGTCGAGCAGCCGCTCCAGGTGCGCGGGCTGGAAGTTGGAGACTCCGATGGCCCGGGTGCGCCCGTCGGCGAGGAGCTTCTCGAAGGCACGCCAGGTGTCGCGGTAGCGGTCCCTGGCGGGGGTCGGCGGATCAGGTAGAGGTCGACGTGGTCGAGCCCCAGCTTGTCCAGTGAGGCGTCGAACGCGGTGAGGGTTGTGTCGTAGCCCTGATCGGGGTTCCAGAGCTTTGTGGTGACGAACAGTTCGTCGCGAGCGAGGCCGGAGTCGGCGAGGGCCCGGCCCAACGTTCTGTCGTTCCTTCTCGGTTGCAGGTTGCAGGTTGCAGGTTGCTGGTTGCTGATTGCGGGTCTTGGCGGGTTGCGGTCGTGCCGGTCGGGGATGGTGCCGCCGCTCAGCGGTGAGCCGGTACGGCCTGTCCGGAGCGAGCCGTGGTCTCGGCGGAGCCGACGGCGGGTGAGGTGGGGGAGTGACGCTCGGGGTGGCGGCGTTCGAGCGAACGGGAGACCACGGCGAGGACCAGGGCGGAGCCGGCCAGCGCCGCACCGACCCAGTTGGGCGAGCTGTAGCCGAACCCGGCGGCGATGACCGCGCCGCCGAGCCACGCGGAGAGCGCGTTGCCGAGGTTGAAGGCGCCGATATTGACCGCGGACGCCAGCGTCGGGGCGCCGTGCGCGAAGTCCAGCACCCGTTTCTGCAGCGGCGGCACCGTGGCGAAGCCCAGTGCGCCGATCAGGAAGACGGCGACGGCTGCTGCGGCCTTGTTGTGCGCTCCCACCGTGAACAGGGCGAGGACCAGCGCCAGGCCCCCGAGCGCGGTGAGCAGCATCGGCATCAGCCTGCGGTCGGCGAACCTCCCGCCGACCAGGTTGCCGCCGACCATGCCGAGCCCGAACAGCACCAGCAGCCAGGTGACGGAGGAGTCCGCGTAACCGGCGACCTCGGTCATCATCGGCGCGATGTAGGTGACGGCGGCGAAGACCCCGCCGAAGCCGAGCACCGTCATCGCCATGGCCAGCAGCACCTGGACGTTCCTGAACGCGACCAGCTCGTGCCGCAGCCGGACCCCTTCGGGTTTGGGCAGGTCGGGGACCAGCCTGGCGATGCCGACCAAGCCGACCACGCCGAGCGCGGCGACCAGGAAGAAGGTGGTGCGCCAGCCGGCGCTCTGCCCGACCAGGGTGCCCAGCGGCACGCCCACGACGTTGGCGACGGTCAGGCCGGTGAACATCAGCGCGATCGCCCCGGCCTTCCGGTCCGGAGCGACCAGTTCGGCGGCGACGACCGCGCCGATGCCGAAGAACGCGCCGTGGGCGAGCGAGGCGACCACGCGGCCGATCAGCATCACCGCGAAGACCGGGGCGACCGCCGAGATCAGATTGCCGACGACGAACAGGGCCATCAGCAGCATCAGCATGTTCTTGCGGGGGATTCTGGTGCCCAGCAGGGTCATCAGCGGTGCGCCGAGGACGACCCCGAGGGCGTACCCGGTGACCAGGAACCCGGCGGTCGGCACCGAGACGCCGAAGCTGGCGGCGACATCGGGCAGGAGGCCCATGATGACGAACTCGGTGGTGCCGATGCCGAAGGCCCCGATGGCGAGGGCCAGGAGCGCGAGAGGCATGGAAGTACCCTTCCGGATGATGTTGCGGTAGCGCCTTACAAGCTACGACAATAATTGCAGACGCGGTATAATTGCAAACGCGGTATAGTTGCGTATGCCGACACACGCCGGGCTGCACGAGCCGCACCCCGCACCCCGCACCCCGCACTCGCCCGCCTGGCCGGCCTGGTCGTGGAGCCACCCCCGGCCCCGTACGGAAGGACGCGCCGCAGATGACCGCCACCGACCCCGCACTCACCGCACTGGCTCAGGGCTGGTCGGCGCTCTCCCTGCTGCACGGAAGGATCGAGACGCACTTGGAACGCGCCCTGCAGTCCGGGCACGGCCTGAGCGTGCGTGAGTACTCACTCCTCGACGTCCTCAGCCGCCAGCACGACGGAGAGGGCGGCCACCTCCAGATGAAGCAGGTGGCCGACGCCGTCGTGCTCAGCCAGAGCGCCACCACCCGCCTGGTCACCCGCCTGGAGGACCGCGGCCTGCTGGCCCGCTACCTCTGCCCCACCGACCGTCGCGGCATCTACACCGACGTGTCCGCCACCGGCCTCGCGCTACTGAAGCAGGCCCGCCCCACCAACAACCGCGCCCTGCGCGAAGCCCTGGACAGCGCCATGGCGGAACCCGACCTCGCCCCGCTCGCCCAGGCCGTCACCCACCTGACCGCCCCGACGGCGATCTGAATCCCGGCGCGTACGCATGTGCGTGCGCGCATGCGTGAGTCTGCGCATGCGCGCGGCTAATTTCACTTGCGTGACATCGCCACTCGGGCCAACGTCGTCCGACACCGGACGAAGGCAGAGGACATGACCACGCAGACCCAGCACGTCGACCACGAACTCGTCGAGGCCGCGGCTCACGTCGCGCGCACTCGCTGCCGGGGCGACAACCACACCATGGCGGCCGCGGCCCGTGCCCGGGACGGCCGGATCGTCACCGCGGTGAACGCTTACCACTTCACCGGGGGCCCCTGCGCCGAGCTGGTCCTCATCGGCACGGCAGCCGCCCAGGGCGTCTATGAACTGGACACCATCGTCGCCGTGGGCGACCGCGACCGGGGCGTCGTCCCACCGTGCGGCCGATGCCGTCAGGCCCTTCTCGACTACTTCCCGACCCTCAAGGTCATCGTCGGCGCAGACGACCGGCTCCGAACCCTCCCCATCACCGACCTGCTCCCCGAAGGCTATGTCTGGGCCGACTACCAACTCGACGCCGAGCAGACCTGATGCTGCGTCAAGCACCCTTGCCCTGCCCAGGGGCAGACGCCCGGAGTCGCCGTGCTCATGTCTTCGACCTCTACTGTGAACGCCAGCTGCAGGGCGGCCTCGCGCATACGCCCGAGTCGTTGCGCTGGATCTTCTCCGACCTGGCGGAAGTCGGCCTGCGTCGCATGCGGGAGGAGCCGCCCCAATCCGCCCTCTTCGGCGCGCCCTTCCTGTGGACCGCACTGTTCCGCCGTGTTGCGGCAGCAGAAGCCGCCGGACGTGCGGGCGCATCGGGCGGTCCCGGCGACGATCCGGCGTAGGTGGCTGCCGTTGCTAGACCGCACCCGCGGGGACGGTGGCTTCCGGCCCGAAGCGGGTCCACTTCAGGTGGTGGCGGAATCGGTGAGGGCCGCGTCGATGCGGTTGAGGACGTGGGGCCAGCCCTCGCTCATGCCGTGGTAGGCGTGCTTGCCCAGCGGGGAGTCGAGGTCGAAGCCTGCGTGGTCGAGCAGCAGGCGAGTTCCCGGGCCCTCCGGTTCCAGCCGCCAGGTGATCGTGGTGTCCAGGGAGCCTTCCGCGAACCGGTAGGCGAGCAGGCGCTCGGGCACGACTGCGGTCACCTCGCAGGGCTGGACGCCCCAATCGCCCATGTCGAGGGTGAAGCAGTGGCCGACGATCGGCTTGATATCGCCGGGAACCCACCACCGGGCCTGGAGTTCGGGGTCGGTCAGCGCGTTCCAGACCCTGGCGGGCGGGTGTGCCAGGTACTGCTCGCAGTGGATCGTGGTGGGGTCGTCAGTCATCGGTGTTCTCCTCGTTCAGTACGTCGGCCAGGGTTTGCAGTCGCTGCTTCCAGTAGTGCTCAAACGGGTGCAGCCACTCGCCGACCTCGGCGAGCCCGCCCGGTTCCAGGTGGTAGAACCGCTGCCGACCGCGGGGCTCCTCGCGCACCAGACCGGCGGCCCGCAGCACTGCCAGGTGTTCGGAGACCGCTGGACGCCCCAGGTCGAAGAGGCTGGCCAGATCGCCGGTGGCCCGTGGGCCCTCGCGTAGACGTTCGAGCAGCTTGCGGCGCACTGGATTGGCCAGCACGCCGAACACATCGGTCGGCATGTCGCCACCATACGTCGGAGAATTCCGACGCGTCAACTATTTCCGACGGGTCTAGAGGGCTTGCCCCGGTGTTCCTCCGGGCTTGCTCCTGCTGACGCGCGGCAAGGCGGAGCCCCCGGTCTTGGGCTAGGGTGCGGCGGGTGACCGGTGCTGCGCGACGTCCGCTGCTCTTCCTCGACATGGACGGGCCGCTGATCCCGTTCGGTGCGACGCCCCGTCAACTGCCGGGCGGCTATCCGACGTATCCAGCGGATTCCGGGCTGCGCGAGGCCGAAGGCGAAGCCGCTGCTGGCGAGGCTCGACCCCGCGCTCGGACCGCGATTGGTGGCGCTGGGGTGCGAGTTGGTGTGGGCCACGACCTGGATGCAGGAGGCGAATGAATGTGTCGGCCCGCGGATCGGTGTCCACTGCCGCCGCCCAGCAGCTGATAGCCGGGCGGGTGTCGTTGTCGGACGTGATGTCTGCGCTGGCGCTGGCTCGGCCGGTGTTCCATTCGGAGGCAGATCTGCAGCACGGCTTCGCGCGGGCGCTGTGGGGGTTGGACCGCAGCGTGGAGTGCCGCTTGGAGGTGCGGCAGACCGGGTCGGACCGGATCGAGCACGTGGACCTGCTGTGCATCGGTCCGCTGAGCCGAACTGCCGTGGAGTTCAAGTACTTCACGCGTGCCTGGAGCGGCACGGTGGGTACCGGCCCGAGGAGCGAGCAGTACGCGCTGAAGTCGCACGCGGCCAATGATCTGGCCCGGCGGAACTTCGTGTTCGACGTGGAGCGGTTGGAGCGGTTCTGCGACCGGGCGGACCAGAACGGCCTCGCCCTCATGGTCACCAATGACGCTTCCCTGTGGAGCGAGCCGAAGGCGTCGGCAAAGCGGACTCGGGACCATGAGTTCCGGCTTCACCAGGGTCGTATGCTGACCGGCACACTCCAGTGGGCTGGCGGTGCGTACAAGGAGAACACCCGCGTCCTGCGCGGCGACTACCGTCTGGACTGGCGGCCGTACACACGGCAGCCGGGCGTCGGGGGAGAGTTCCAGTACCTGGGTCTGTTCGTCGTCGGAGCGGGCGGTGTTGCCGCTGCGGAACCGACCGGGCCGAACACGTCCGTACCGACGCCGACGCTACAACCGACGTCGCCACCCTCGGCGGCGCTGCCGCCAGCCCCGACACCGCTGGCCTGACGGGGCGTCTCTGCGGCGCTGACAGGTGTGATGATGGCGGCCATGGCGTTCTCAACCGCGTTCACGAGACTGTTCGGCGTGCGGTACCCGATCGCGTTGGCGCCCATGGGCGGGTCCGCCGGTGGTGCGTTGGCTGCCGCGGTCTCCCGTGGAGGCGGGCTCGGGCTGCTGGGTGCCGGGAACGGCGATCCGGACTGGCTGGCCCGCGAGGTGCCCCTCGTCGCGTCGGGCACGGACGCGCCCTGGGGCATCGGCTTTCTGACCTGGGCGATCGACGTCGGCACGGTCGAACGGGCGCTGGAGTACCGCCCCCGAGCGGTGATGCTGTCCTTTGGCGACCCGAGCCCGTTCGTCGAACCCGTCCGCCGGGCCGGGGCGGCGCTAATCCTCCAGGTCACCGACCTGGAGGAGGCCAGGCGAGCGGTGGATCTGGGCGCTGACGTGATCGTGGCGCAGGGCACCGAGGCCGGCGGGCACGGTGCCCGGCACGGACGGTCCACGCTGCCCTTCGTGCCGTTGGTGGTTGATCTGGCGGCGCCCGTCCCGGTACTGGCGGCGGGCGGGATCGCCGACGGCCGCGGCTTGGCGGCGGCGCTGGCTCTGGGAGCCGCGGGAGCGGTCATCGGCACCCGCTTCCAGGCGACGGCCGAGGCCCTGGTGCACCCGTCGATCGCGAAAGCGATTGTCGAGGGGTGCGGGCAGGACACCGAACGCAACCGCGTGCTCGACATCGCCCGTGGCTCGCACTGGCCGTCCCGGTACACCGCCCGTACGCTCGGCCACCCCTATCTCGAACGATGGCGAGGCAGGGAGACCGAACTCGCCGCGGACGAGCAGGCGCGTCAGCAGTACCAGGACGATGTAGCTCGGGAGGCGGTGCCTCCGCTGCCGGTCTGGGCGGGGGAGGGGGTGGACCTCATCACCGACGTGCCGCCGGCGGCGGATCTGGTCGCCGCGCTGGCCGACCAGGCCGAGGCCGCCCTGACCCGAGCAGGAAGGAACTGACGGCGGAAAGGGGGTGGTTGTCCGGCTGGGGCGGTGGCCTTGGAGTCCGCGAACCAGGATCTCGTGGGGCCGACGGCGTCCCGCCTTTTCTGGTATCGGAAGGCGGGCAGAGCCGGTCGGGGGTGGCTGGAAAATCAGAGTTGAACATGTTCAAAAAGTCGGCCATGATGGCGCACATGACCGAAGGGGAGCGGCTTCGCCGTGCGAGGGTGTGGATCGTGCTGTTCATGGTCGGCCTGGTGCTTGCCGGGATCACGGCCTTTCCGCTGGTGACCGAGTCGGGTTGGCTGGTGTGGTGGGCGACGGACCGGGGGTCGCCGCTGGCCGGGCCACACGGGCACCTGCTGCCGTCGAGCGCTGTCGCCTGGGTGCTGCGGGTGCACCAGGGGCTGCAGGAGACGTCACACGCGTATCCGTTCCTGGCCTACGGCACCGACTGGCTTGCCTTCGCGCATCTGACGATCGCCGTTGCGTTCGTCGGACCGCTGCGTGACCCGGTCCGCAACGTCTGGGTGGTCGACTTCGGGTTGATCGCCTGCGCTGGGATCATCCCGCTCGCCCTGGTCTGTGGGCCGCTGCGCGGCCTGCCGCTCTGGTGGCTGCCGGTCGACATGTCCTTTGGCGTCCTTGGTGCGGTCCCGCTGGTGCTGGCGCGGCGTCACATCAAGGCCGTGGAAAGCGCATCCGGGAGCTGGCGGGCCGCCCGAAGCCGACCCGAGCTGAACCGATCTACCTGAGTCGGCCGGGAGCGGCGGAAGCTGACGAAGGTTGACGGGAATAGTAGGAAATGATCGAAGCTGACCGAAACCCGCAGTCGGCGGGGAGCTGACCGAGGCCCCCTGTTGCCAGGGGGCCTCGGGATTGCAGCGGCATCCGGCGGGAGCCAGCTAAAGCCAGGAGCCAGCTCAAGCACAGCGGAATCCCACCCGGATCACACCGGCTTCAGCAGCCGGGCCTTAGCAGCCGGGCTTCAGCGGCCGGGTCTCAGCCCGGACCATACGTCACGGGTAGCTGACCACATCCGACGGTGTGGTGTTGGACGGAGTCGCGCCTCCCGTCTGGTTGATGACGTGCTGGATCACGCCGACCCCGCCCAGGGACACGGTGAGCAGGTCGTGGAAGTTGACCCCGGCCGTGTTCGGGGCCTCGAAGGCGTGGTCCGAGACCACCGCCGGATTGACGTTGAAGTAGCAGTAGCTGCCCAGCCCGTAGGCCTGGTGCGTGGTGACGTTGGGCGACACCACGTACGCTGCGTAGCCGTTGTTGGTCCCGTTCATCCAGGCTGCCTGGTTCGGCGGGTCGTAGGGCATCTCGTTCTGCAGGAAGATGGTCTCGCCGCCCTGGCCGTTCCAGACCACCTCGTTCTTCTGGTAGTGCTCCACGAACAGACCGGTCGCCAGTACGTTGTTGCCGTTGACGATCAGTCCGGTGTCGGCGGTGTTGACGGTCCAGCCGACCGTTCCGCCGTTGCCGTGGTCCGCGCGCCAGGCCCAGATGTCGTTCACCAGGGTGTTGTTGGCGTTGACCACCAGGCTGTCGGTCGCCTTGCCCGCGATGTCGCCGCCGATCCGGAAGAACACGTCCTGGATCGAGGTCGGGTTGCCGGCGTGGCTGGTGGTCGAGCCCTGGGTGCCGACGGTCAGCAGCGCCTGGGAGTTGGTGGTGCCGGCGTCGAACAGCACGCCGCTGATCCGGACCCCGTCCACGTCGGCGACCTGCATGGTGTTGACGCCGCCGGTCGGGATCAGGGTCGGGAACCCGGTGCCGAGCACCACGGTGTTGGGGTTGTTGACGTTGAGCGTCTGGTCGATGGTGTAGACGCCGGGGGTGAAGAACAGGCTGCAGCCCTGCGCCAGCGCCGCGTTCATCTGCGCCGCGGTGTTGGACGGGGTGGCCACGAAGAACTGGCTCATCGGCAGCGAAGTGCCGGGAGTCGGCCCGTTCGCCCAGCTCGGGCCGGAGGCGTTGGTCCGCAGCGACGGCAGGAACACCCGGTAGGCGCCGGACGAGTCGACGTACAGGTACGGCACGTCACGCGAGGTCGGCGTGGTGGCCAGGGTGGTCATCGGCGGGTTCGGGAAGCTCTGCGCGGGTGCGCCGGTCACGCCGGAGAACACCATGTTCCACACCGAGCCGCTCCAGCTGCCGAAGCTGCTGTCCTGCGAGTACCACTGCTGCTGCGACACACTGGAGGCCTGCCCGCTGATCTTGGAGTCGGCGATGTAGCCGCCGCTCGCGTAGCCGTAGCTGGCCGGGTACATCTGCAGCCCGCCGTGGATGTCCATCCGGCGGAACGGACCGGCCTGGGCGACCGCCCAGCGGGTGTTCCCGGCCGACGGGTTGACGGCCATGTTCTCCGCCGAGCGCCAGAAGTTCTGGGTGGCGTTCCCGGTGCCGTCGAACGCGTCCACGGTGACGTCGCCGTTGATGGTGACGTCGTCGGGGTTCTGCCCCAGCCCCTGGATCGAGGTGTAGTAGCCGATGTTCGCGGTGTTGCTGTAGGTGCCCGGCTTGAACAGCAGGGCGTAGCGCTGGGTGCCGAACTGGTTCAGCTTCTGGGTGTTGAAGACCGAGTCCAGGGTGGCCTGGATGGAGGCGCTCGACATGCTCGGGTCGAAGATGTCGACGTTGGGCCCGAAGTTGGGCGTGGCCGGCTGGGTGCAGCCGGTGGCCACGGTGGTGACCGTCCAGCCGAACGCGGCGGAACCGGTGGCGCTGGTGCCGTCGGTGGCGGTCACCGTCGGGTTGAAGCTGCCGGCCGTGCTCGGGGTACCCGAGATCAGGCCGGTCGAGGCGTTGATGGACAGCCCGGTCGGCAGCCCGGTCGCGCTGTAGCTCAGGGTCTGGCCCGACGCCGAGTCAGAGGCGTGGATCTGCAGGCTGACCGCGGTGCCCACGGTGGTGGACTGGGCCCCGGGGCTGGTGACCGTGACGGTGTTGCCGCCGGTGGCCGTCCCGGTGAAGACCTGGAACTCCCACAGCGAGTAGCCGTAGCCGGTGCCGCGGGCCGTGCCGTACATCCGGATGTAGCGACCGCTGCCGGAGACGTTCAGGGTCTGCACGCCGCCGGTGCCGGTGGTCGTGGTGTAGATCGGGGTCCAGGTCGCGTTGTCGTTGGAGGTCTGGATCTGGAAGGCCTTGCCGTAGGCGGCCTCCCAGTTCAGCCCGACCTGGCAGATCGACTGGGTGGAGCCGAGGTCCACCTCCAGCCACTGCGGGTCGCTGAACGCGCTGGACCAGCGGGTGCCGGTGTTGCCGTCGGTGGCGTCGGCGGCCGGAGTCCCGGCGCCCTCGACCGAGGAGGCGGTGGTCGGCTGCCCCAGCGCGGCATTCGCGGTCCCGCAGCCGCCGCCGCTGCCGGCGATCGTGCCGTAGACCTGGAACTCCCACAGCGAGTAGCCGTAGCCGGTGTTGCGGGCCGTCCCGTACATCCGGACGTAGCGGCCGGTGCCGGAGACGGCCAGCGTCTCGATGCCGCCGGGCCCGGTGGTGGTGCTGTAGATCGGGGTCCAGTTGACGTTGTCGGTGGAGGTCTGGATCTGGTACGCCTTGCCCGAGGCGGTCTCCCAGTTCAGTACGACCTTGTCGATGGACGCGGACGCGCCGAGGTCGACCTCGATCCACTGCGGGTCGCTGAACGCGCTGGACCAGCGGGTGCCGGTGTTGCCGTCGGTCGCGTTCGACGCCGGAGTACCGGCGTTCTCGGTGGAGGAGGCGGTGGTCGTCTTGCCCTGCGAGAGCAGGGTGTCGGCGGCACGGGCGGACGGCGCGGCGATGGTGCAGAGCGCCAGACTCAGCGCGACCAGGAAGAATAACGCGGCGTGAGCCGGGCGGATCAGAGCACCCCGGTGGAGCGTTCCACCGGAGGAGTGGGCCTGCATGGCGACTCCAGCTTGGTCGTGGGTGGGTTGGTGGCAGGACGTGCGACGTGCGGGACGTGAGGGTTGCGCTGGACGTGCGGGACGTGGTGGGTCGGGGAGGCTTCGCGAAGCGAAACAGCGGCGCGGAGGACAGGCCCTCGGCGCGCTCGTCCGGCGTGCGGGGAGCGGTCCGGCGTGACGGGGGATCGGCCCGGCGTGCGGGGGAGCCCGTACCGCGACCGCGAGCGGTTGCGACCACGAACGTCAGCAGTGGTGCAGCGGGAGCCCGGCAGGGGCGGCGGGCTGCGCGCGGCGGGGCGTGAACGGGCCATGAAGGCTCCTTCTCGACATGCGGAGATCTGAATTCCCGACCCAGAGAGCGCTCTCCCTCATGAGGTATAGGGGTGCCCCACAGCGATGTCAACGAGTCCGCGTACCGGAACCGGCCGAGGGGTCAACGGGTGACCCCCGCGGCCGTCAGACCGCCCCGCGGTAGCGGTGCTCCGGGCGTCCGGCCGTGCCGTAGCGCAGCTCCAGGCGGGCGCGGCCCTCCCGGACCAGATAGGACAGGTACCGCTGCGCGGTCGGGCGGGAGATCCCGGTCGCCTCGGCGACCTCCGCCGCCGACAGGTCGCGCGTCCGCACCGCCTCGCTGACCAGCGCCAGGGTGGGGGCGGACAGCCCCTTCGCGGGCGGCAGCTGCGGAACCGGCGTGGGACGGGCGACGCTGAACAGCGCGTCGACCTGGGCCTGGTCGGCCTCCGCGGCCGGACCCAGTGAGTGGATCCGGCTGTGCAGCTCCCGGAAGGCGGTCAGCCGCTCGCTGAACTCGGCGAAGCCGAACGGCTTGACCAGGTATCCCACCGCTCCGAGCTTCATCGCCGCCCGCACCGTGGCCAGGTCCCGGGCTCCGGTGATCACGACGGCGTCGGGCCGGGCGCCCCCGGACTCGCCGGTCAGCCGGTGCAGCACGTCGAGCCCGCTGCCGTCGGGCAGGTGGATGTCCAACAGCAGGAGATCCGGCTGCAGTTCGCGGGCCGCCTGGACGGCCGTCTCGACCGTGGACGCCTGGCCGACCACCTCGAAGCCCTCGATGCGTGCCACGTAGCGCGCGTGGATGCCGCTGACCCGGAAGTCGTCGTCCACCACCACGACCCCGATCACCAGCGATCGCCCCCGGAGGCCGCGAGCTCGAACGGATTCGCGTGGGCGGTCCGCGCGGCGGGGTCCGGGACGGAACCCGACAGCGGAAGCACGACCGTGAACACGGCCCCGGCTGCGGCCCCGGTCTCAGCCCCGGTCCCAGCCTCGGCTTCGGCCCCGTTACTCACCGTGATGGTCCCGCCGTGGTGCTGGACCAGCCGCTTGACCAGGGCCAGTCCGAGCCCGCGTCGTGCCGTGCCCCGGTCCGGACGGGTGGACCATCCGTCCTCAAAGATCACCTCGGCGTTCTCCGGCGCCACCCCGGGACCCGAGTCCGCGACCCGTACCGTGATGGCGGACGGCGTCTCCAGCAGCGAGAGGCACACCCGCGCACTGCCCGCCATCGCGCCGCCCGCCATCGCGCCGCCCGCCGTCGCGGCTGCCCCGGACACCGCCGCGTCCACCGCGTTGTCCAGCAGGTTGCCGACGATGGTGAGCAGTCCGCGCAGGTGGGGCGGTTCCTCGCCAAGCTGGGACTCCTCGCTGAGGGTGATCCCCACCCCGCGCTCGGCGGCGACGGTGGACTTCGCCACGATCAGTCCGACCATCATCGGGTTCCCCACCCGCTGCCGCACCGACTCGGTCAGCGCGGCCTCGGCTCCGGCCGACTCCATCACGTACTCGAAGGCCGCGTCGTGCTCCCCCAGGTCCAGCAGCCCGGCCAGGATGTGCATGCGGTTGGTGAACTCGTGCTGCTGGGCCCGCAGGGCGTCGGTGAGCCCGCGCACCGAGTCCAGCTCGCGCAGCAGTCCGACCATCTCGGTCCGGTCGCGCACGGTCACCACGGCCCCGAGTTCACGGCCGCGCAGCCCGACCGGCATCCGGTTGACGACCAGGCAGTACCGGTCGGTGAGCACGGTGAGGTCGGTGCCGGGGAGGGTGCCGTCCAGGACGTCACGCAGCCGCCCCTCCGGGAGGACGTCCTTCGGCTTCAGGCCCAGCGCCGCGTCGATCCCCAGCAGCCGCCTGGCCTCGTCGTTGACCACGGTGATGTTGCCGCGCGGGTCGAAGGCGATCACGCCTTCCCTGATCCCGTGCAGCATCGCCTCCCGGTCCTGCAGCAGCCCGGCGATCTCCTCCAGCTCCAGGCCGAAGGTGGACCGCTTCAGCCGCCTGGCCAGTGCGTAGGAGGCGGCGCAGCCGACCGCGAGGGCGATGCCCGCGTACAGGGCGAAGGTGGGCAGCTCCCGCCAGAGCTGGCCGATGACGTTGTTCTCCGGGATACCGACCGAGACCTCGCCGATGATCGCGCCCGAGGGGCCGCGCAGCGGTGCCTTGCCGTTGGCCGAACGCCCGGTGGCGCCCTGGTCGATGCCCACGTGTCCCAGCCCGTCGAGCACGACGATCGGTTCGGCGACCCGCTTTCCGATGAGTCCGGCGACCGGATGGGAGTGCCTGACGCCGCGCAGATCGATCACTACGACATAGGACGCCTTCGAGGCGGCGGTGATCCGCTCGGCGGCCGTCTGCACCAGGGAGCCTTCGGCCGGGTCCGCCATGCCCGCGCGGATCTGCGGGTCCCAGGCGGCCACCTCGGCTATGGACAGCGCCCGCTGCTCGTACTCACGGTCGAGCTGGGCCCGCTGCGCCCAGGCGAACAGGACGAAGCCGATCACGCTGGTCACTGCCAGGATCGCGACCTGGCTGGCCAGGATCCGGGTGGACAGCCTCCGTCCCTGGCCCTGGCCTCGTCGTGGTCTCCGTCGGAACATCGTCTCTCATCGTTCGGCTCCCGAGCCGGCACCCTTGCCGACGCTCGTGGAGCGATTGTTACCGGTCAGGGATGATTTGCCTAGCCCGGTCGCCGGCCCCCGGGCGAACCCGGGGACCGGCGGACGGGGCGCGGACGGGCACCGACAGCGGCGAGCGGGACGGGGCGAGGAGCGCGGGCCGCGCCGGGCCGGGGGCCTCAGCCGCCGCTGATGGTGAAGCCCTCCGCCTTGTTCGCCGCGATGACGTAGCTGTTGGTGTAGGTGTCGCTCACCTTCACCTTGCTGACGTCGACCCCGGAGAGCTTGGCGGTGGTCTCGACGGTCGCCGGGCCGTTGGCGGGCATCATCCCGTCCGGCAGGAACTGCCCCTTGTCCTGGGCCAGCGCTGCGACGTAGACGGCCTTGGTGATCAGACCGTTGTTGGTGTACGACGCGGGCAGCGCGTCGGCGATCTGCTCGGCGGTGTGGGTGTTGATCCAGTGCATCGTCGCGACCAGCGCGTCGACCACCTTTTGCGCGGTGTCCTGGTGCGAGGTGACCCAGCTGTTCAGGGCGAGCACACCGGCGGCGGGCCAGGTGCCGCCGAGCCACTGGGTCGCGCCCGAGGTGCTGGAGAGGTCGAGCACCGAGGTCCCGGCCCCGGCCTTCTCGACGGCGCTGACCGTGGGCTGGGTGGTGATGGCGCAGTCCACCGTGTTCTTCTGCAGCGCGGCGAGCAGCGTGGACCCCTCGCCCACACCCAGCCGGTGGAACTGGCTGGAGCTCAGGTTGTAGTGCGCGGCCAGCTGCTGGACCAGGTCGTCGGTGCCGGAGCCGAGGTCGGTGACACCGATGGTCTTCCCCTTGAAGTCGGCGGGAGTGGTGACGCCCGAGTGCTTGGAGCACATCACCCGCTCGCCGGGAGCGCCGCTGAGCTGGGCCAGGTTGATCACGTCCTTGCCCTTGGCCTGGAAGTCGAAGGTGTGGATGTACCAGGCGCCGGCCATGTCGACCTGGCCGGAGGCCATCGCGGTCTCGGCGCCGACGCCGCCCGCCGTCTCGGTGCTGAGCTGCATGTTCACGCCGTACTTCTTGTAGTAGCCGAGCTGCTGGGCCAGCTCGTACGGCAGGTAGATCTGCTTGTCGATGCCGCCGACCATCATGGTGACCTTCGGCAGGCTGCCGCCGCCACTGCCTCCGGCGGCGCTGCCGGTGCTGCCGCTGCTGCTGGAGGAGCCGCAGGCGGTCAGCCCGAGGACGGCGAGCAGACCGCCCGTCATCGCCAGCGCGACGGTACGACGGGATCTCCTGGCGTTGCTGAACATGGCTGTACTCCTTTGTACGGTGCGGGGTTGTGTCAGGTGAGGGTGTTCGGGGCGACGACCGGGGGCTCGTTCAGAGCCCGGCGACCTCGGTCGAGGCCGGGGGACGCCAACTGAGCAGCTTCTTCTCCAGCAGGCTGATGCCGCTCTCCGCGGTGAGCGCGATGACGGCGATGATCACCATCGCGGCGAACACCCCGTTGGGGTTGAAGTGGTTCTGGGCGTCCGAGATGACCAGGCCCAGGCCCTGCTGGGCGCCGAGGAACTCCCCGACGATCGCGCCGATGACGGCGAAGCCGAAGGCGACGTGGAGACTCGCGGTGATCCAGGTGAGCGCCGAGGGCAGCACCACATGACGGGTGATCTGCAGCCGCGAGGCGCCGAGGACCCGGGCGTTGTTGACGAAGACCTGGTCGACCTCGCGGACGCCCTGGAAGGCGTTGAAGAACACGACGAAGAAGACCAGCACGGAGGCGAGCAGCACCTTCGCCGGGGTGCCCAGGCCGAGCCAGACGAAGAAGATCGAGCCGAGCACGATGCGCGGGACGGCGTTCACGATCTTGATGTACGGGCCGATCACATCGGCCAGGAAGCGGACCTGGCCGAGCAGCACACCCAGCACGACGCCGCCGACCACGCCGTAGACGAAGCCCAGCAGGGCCTCCTCCATGGTGACGCCAATCTGGGTCCAGATCGAGCCGAACGTGGTGCCGTGCTGGAACCAGTCGCCCAACTGCTGCACGATGCCGGACGGTTGGCCGAAGAAGAACGGGTCGATGACCCCCCACTGGGCGAACAGCTGCCAGCCGCCGATCACGATGACGCCGAGCAGCGCCCGGCTCACGTTGACCTTGATCCTGCGGGTGCGGGCCTGGCGCAGCGCCCTGGCCTTGACGGTGGCCTCGTCGGCTGCGATCTCGGACCGCAGGGTGGAGCGGACCTGGTCGGGTGTCTGCATCTCCCGCTCCCCGGGCTCGGATGTGGGTGTGGTCGCGGATGCGGCTGCGGTGTTCATCAGCGCTCGCCCTCCGCTCCGGCAGTGGCCAGGGCGGCCGAGGTGCCGCCGGTCAGCGCGTAGGCGCGCTGCACCTCGTCCTTGAGCGACTCCCAGATCTGGTGGTGGAGTTCGAGGAAGCGCGGCTCGAAGCGGATCTCCTGCACCGCGCCGCGCGGACGCGGCAGGTCGATGTCGTAGACGCCCTTGATCGACCCGGGCCCCGAGGTCATCACCACCACGCGGTCGGAGAGCGCGACGGCCTCCTCCAGGTCGTGGGTGATGAAGAGGACCGAGGGCTTGAGCTCCTCCCAGAGGCCGAGCAGCTCGTTCGACATGATCGCCTTGGTCTGCACGTCCAGTGCCCCGAACGGCTCGTCCATCAGCAGGATCGAAGGCTCGTTGATCAGCGCGGCGGCCATGGCGACGCGCTTGCGCATCCCCCCGGAGAGCTGGTGCGGGTGGTGCTCCTCGAAGCCGCGCAGCCCCACCCGGCCGAGCCAGTCCCGGGCCATGGCCTGGGCCTGCTTCTTGCCGACGCCGCGGAAGACCGGGCCGAGCGCCACATTGGCGAGCACCGACTTCCAGGGCAGCAGGGCGTCCTGCTGGAACATGAAGCTGACGCCGTCGGTGATCCCGTCGACCTCCTTGCCGCCCACCCGGACGCTGCCCGCGCTGGGCCGGTCGAGGCCGGCCACCATGCCCAGGGTGGTCGACTTGCCGCAGCCGGTGGGTCCCACCACCGCGCAGAACTGCCCCGGCTCGACCGTGAAGTCCACATCGCGGAGCGCGGTGAAGACCTTTCCGGCCGGGGAGGTGAAGCGCCTTGTCACACCTGACAGTTCAATTCTCTGTGCGCCCGTCACATCCGTTTCCTTTCGTCCTCGCCGTTGAGGACTCTGAAGCTAGAGCGACGCGCAGATGACATCCATGTTTCGTGCTTAGCTCGCGATTAAGCTCTTAACCTGCGGTTTTGTGCATTCTGCTCACGCCCTCAGTGCGCGGGTCGGGGTTGCCGGTTGGGGCCAGGGCCCGGGGTCAGTGCCGGGGATGGCGGAAGGCGAGGGCGGTCAGGGTGAACACGATGCCGCCGACGACGAAGACCAGGTCGGTGGCATCGCCCGCGACCGTTGCCCAGGTCGACGGGTGGGCCATGCCCGTGGTCTGTGCCGTGGACAGCCCGGTCAACCCGTCCGGGAGGACACCGGTGGCCCTGACCACATCGTCCACCACGCCCGAGGCGCCCCGCAGGACCAGGAGCACGGCCCCGGCCCAGGTCGCGGACAGCAGCAGCCACCGCGGCACCCGGCGCCTCCACGACCGGATCACCAGCGCGAGCGCCAGCAGCACGCCGACGGCCACCATCAGGTAGAGCGCGGCGGACAGGACGTAGAAGATCACCCGTCCGCTACCCGGGTGCGTGGCCGCGGTCGGGACCTCCAGCCCGGTCAGCGCCCACATGACGTGCCAAGCCAGAAAGACGATCACCCAGACGAACACCGCACGTGGGGCCCATGCATCGGCGGGTAGTGGGTCCTCACTCACCCCGCCCCCAGTCGGCGGTGCCGCGCGGCGGCGGCCCGCACCATCGGTCGTGGAGGCGGGGGACGACGGCTTCATACCAACCACCATGTCCCGGGAGGCCCCTGCGGCGGATCCCGCCAGCGGTCGAGACGCCTCCTACGGGGCAACCCCGCCATGCTCCTCCCCAGGGAGGACCCGGCTCTGCTCCCGCCGGAAGCGCGGCCGGGTCGGAGAGTCGCTAGCTGGGCTGCCAGAGCTCGATGCGGTTGCCCTCGGGATCGGTGACCCAGCCGAAGCGGCCGACGCCTTCCATGTCCTGGGTCTCCTCGGCCACGGCCGCGCCCTTGGCGCGCAGTTGGGCGAGCATCGCGTCCAGGTCGCGGACGCGGAAGTTGAGCATGGTCTGCTGGGCGCGGGAACCGAAGTAGTCGGTCTCGGACTCGAAGGTCGCGAAGACGGTCAGCCCGGCCTCCGGGCGCCACAGGCCGTTCTCGTCGGCGTCCAGGCCCAGGCAGTCGCGATACCAGGCGCCCAGGGACGCCGGATCGGCGGCCCGCATGAAGTAGCCGCCCACTCCCAGCACACGTTCCATGCCGCGATCCTGCCAGAGCCGTGCCCGCCCGCCGCGCACCGCGCGGTCTCGGCGAGCCGCGCGGTCGCGCAGCAGTCCAAACGCCGCGGACCCCATGCCCGGTGACTGCGTGAACCCGGCGCGGACCCGGCGGGATTTGGTCGGGCCGCCCCCGTTTCCCCGGCTCGAAGACGGACAGGCGCTACCACTTGAAGCCCGTCCGAGCACTTCCCGAAGGAGCCGTGTGATGAACTGGCGTGATCGCGCAGCCTGTCGTGCCGAGGACCCGGAGCTGTTTTTTCCGGTGGGGACCAACGGCAGCGCCCTGTTGCAGGTGGAGCAGGCCAAGGCGGTCTGCCGCCGCTGCCCGGTCCTGGACGCGTGCCTGGGGTGGGCCATGGAGATCAACCAGGAGTCCGGCGTCTGCGGCGGCCTGACCGAGGACGAGCGGCGCGCCGCACGGCGCAGGCGGGCGCGGACGGCACGGGTCGGTCGCAGCAGCGGCGGCCGGTGAGCGAGGACGCCGTAGACGGCGCGGCGGAGTGGGGGAGCGGCGGAGTAGGCGGAGTGGGGGAGGCGGCGGTCGCCGCCGCACCCGCTCACCCGCTCACCCGCTTAGGCGTCGCCGTCCCACCGCTCACCGCTCACCTGCTCACGCGCCGCCGCCTCCGCCGTGCGCCGTGTCGCCGTCGCTGCTGCGGCCGTCGTCGCCACTGTCGTCCTGGTTGTGCCAGGTCTGACCGGTCGGCAGCAGGGCGTCCGCGTCGGCGGGGCCCCATGATCCGCGCTGGTACGGCACCACCGCCGGAGGCTTCTCGATCAGCGGCTGGAGGATGCGCCAGGTCTCCTCCACCGCGTCCTCGCGGGAGAACAGCGCGCGGTCGCCGGTCAACGCGTCGTGCAGCAGCCGTTCGTAGGGGGCGGGCGGCTTGCCGAGTTCGGCGGCGAACGGCAGTTCCAGGTGCACGTCGCGGGAACCCGTGCCGTCCGCGGCCTTGGACAGCAGCCGCAGCCGCATCGCCGGGTCGGGGTCGATGGTCAGGATCAGCTGGTTGGCCGCCGCGTGCGCGGGGACGTCCAGCGGTGCGCGCGTCTCGGGGTGCCGGTAGACCAGCCGGACCTCGGTGACCGTCGTCGCCAGCGCCTTGCCGGCCCGGATCAGGATCGGGACGCCCTGCCAGCGCTCGTTGCGGATCTCCAGCCGCAGTGCCACATAGGTCTCCGTGCCGGACCCGTCGCCGACCCCGGGCACCTGCTGGTAACCCTCGTACTGGGCTCGGACGGCGTGGGCCGGGTCGGCGTCGGCGACCGCGCGCAGGACCTCGACCTTCGCGTCCCACAGGGCATCGGCATCAGCTCCGCGCGGCGCCTCCATCGTCACCAGGGCCAGCACCTGGAGGAGGTGGTTCTGCACCACGTCCCGCAGCGCTCCCACGGCGTCGTAGAAGGACCCGCGGTCCTCGACGCCGAAGTCCTCGGCCAGGGTGATCTGCACGCTCTCGATGTGCTCACGGCTCCAGACCGGCGCCAGCAGCGTGTTGGCGAACCGCAGATAGGCCAGGTCCAGCACCGGCTGCTTGCCGAGGAAGTGGTCTATCCGCAGGATCTGCTGCTCCCGCAGCAGGCTGTGCAGCCGCCGGTCGAGCTCCCGGGCCGAGGCGGCGTCGTGGCCGAACGGCTTCTCGACCAGCACCCGGGCGTCCCGGGTCAGCCCGGCGTCCGCCAGGTGGCCGACGACGTCGGCGAACAGGGACGGCGGGATCTCCAGGTAGAACAGCGGACGCCCGGCGTCCCGGAGCCGCTCGGCGAGGCTCTGGTAGAGCGCGGGGTCGGCGAAGTCGCCGTGCAGGTAGTCCAGCCGGGCCGCCAGTCGCTCCAGCGCCTCCGCGTCCACCTGCTGCTCGACCGCGTGGACGGCCTCGCGCAGGGTGCGGCGCAGGTCCTCCGCCGACCGGTCCTCCCGGGCGACCCCGATGATCGGGCAGTCCAGGCGGTTCGCGGCCTCCAACCGGTACAACGAGGGGAGGGTCATCTTGTGGGCGAGATCCCCGGTGATGCCGAACACCACCAGGACGTCGCTCTGCTGTTCAGCTGCGTCGGTCATTGTCGCCTGCCCTTCGCCACAGGTCGCCGGTACGCCGTCGCAGCGACGTCTGCCCGTTCCGGACGGCATCCACGCCCGATCTTTCGGTTCGTCAGGAGGCTTGAGCCGTACGTGGTGTGGCAGAAGGTACAGCGCGGCCTGCCAGTTCGGTCGGCCGACACGCACCGCTTCCCCTCATCGGAGGAGTACCCATGGGAAAGATCTTCGGTAGAGAGCCCGCGCTGTGGCTCGGCCTGGTCGCCATCGTCGTCAAGGTCGTCTCGGCGTTCTGGCTGCACGTCTCCACCAACCAGCAGTCCGTGATCAACGCCGCCGCGGCGGCGGCCGTGGGCCTGCTGGTCGCGGTCAGCACGCACGACGGAGTGTCCGCGGCGATCCTCGGGTTTGTTCAGGCCACGGTGGCGCTCGCGGTCGGCTTCGGGCTGCACTGGGCGCCGGAGCAGCAGGCGATGGTGATGTCCCTGGCCACGACCCTGATAGCGATGTTCACCCGGACCCAGGTCACCGCGAAGGTGTCCGCTGCCCAGGCCGCGAAGCCGCCGACCCGCCCCCGGCCGCGAGCAGCCTGAACCCGAAGCTGGGCACTGGCGGCTGACGCTGCGTCAACCCGCCTTTGGCGGAAGCGTGGTGTAGAGCCGCACGGTCGTCCCGGTGTCCGGTGTCGATCGGATCCGGACCAGGTCGCACAACTGCTGGACCAGCCACATGCCGTGGCCGCCGACCTGGTCCGGATGCGGGCGCACGCGTCCGATCAGGGGGTTGTCGATGTATCCGGCGTCGTGGAACTCGCAGACCAGGTCGGTCTCCTCGGTCCAGACCCGCAGCGTGCCGTGGCCGCCGCCGTGGTTGATGCTGTTGGTCGCCACCTCGGTGGCCGCGATCAGCAGTTCGCGCAGCCGCGTGCCGTCCAGGCCGTGCGCGGTGGCGCAGTCGGCGACCTTCTCCCGCACCGCGCCCAGCTGCCCGGGGCCGTAGGCGAACGCGTGGTGCGGGTCGCACGGGGGGCCGAGCTCGTCGAAGTCGTAGGGGGAGTCCTGGTAGGTCGGGCTCGGTCCGTGTCCGCCGTCGGTGAATTGCAGCGGATGGCAGCGGCCGAGCGCCTCCAGCACCGTGCCGCTGGCCGCGTCGGTGTCGTACGGACAGAGCAGCCACCAGGCCGGGGACTTGACGAAGGCCAGGTTCAACAGCCACTCGTGGTAGCGCAGTTCGGCCGCCTCCACCTGCGAGCGGCCGGTCCAGCGGGACTCGCCGATGCCGCGGACCGGGCGCCCGGCGTCGGTGCATTCGGCGATCCAGGACTGCCAGGCCGGGATCAGCCGCGCCGGATTGCGTCCGAGCGCGTCCACGTCGAGGAAGGAGACGTCCTTTCCGTGGCCGTTCAACTGCTCCCTGAGCAGGTGCTGCTTCGCCTCGGCGACGGCGACCAGGACGATCTCGCCGCCGGTCAGCGCGTCGTCGATGAAGGAGAGCGTGCCGGCCAGGAACTGGGCCTCACCCTGGTACGCGTAGAGCTCGTGCCGGAAGCCGGAGCCGGGGCCGCCCGCGTCGGGGGGCGTCGGCCCGGTCGTCGTCCCGCCGTCGCTCACCCTGTTCGCCGGACTGTTCATCGGACCAGCTCCACGGCGCTCTGCGAGAGGTGGAAGCCCAGCAGCTCCCAGCAGCGGCGCACGGTGTCATTGGCCTGCTCGACCAGGATCCTGCGGTCCGGGAGCAGCCGAGCCGCGGCGGCGAGGGTGCGCATCCCGGCGGTGTCCATCAGTTCGAGGTGTTCGCAGCTCAGCCGCAGGGGTCGGCCGTCGACCAGCGGGGCGGACGACAGGAGTTCGCTCACCGCGGTGTGGAAGGCACCGGCTCCTTCGGAGTCCACCACGCCGCTGACGCTCCAGCGGTCCGGGCCCGCGTTGAACAGCCGGAACCCGGGCGGGGGCGGCACGACGGGGACGGCCCCGGCGGCCGACCCGTCCACTGCGTCGACTCCGTCCGCACGGCTCGCCCGGCCCAGGTGGTGCGGGTGGACCCCGGTGGCCTGTGCCAGAGCGGCCGGAGAGAAGCCGTCCCTGGGGTAGGCGCAGACCACGATGGCGCCGCTGTCGGCGACCAGCGCGTCCAGGCCCAGCTCATGCCGGGCGACCTGCTCCGGGCTGGCCCCAGCGGGCCAGAGCCGGTCCATCTGGGCCAGGACGCGGAGCGTCCGGAAGCCCTCGCGGCAGGCGGCGTCGGCCTCGCGGCGCACCGCGCCGAGAACGGCGGGCCCGTCCCAGGCCGTGCCACGGGAACGCTCGGCCAGCGGGTCCACCAGCAGGCCCCGGGCCACCCCGTCGACGGACCAGCGGGAGTCGGGGGAGCCGACGACCATGACCTTGTCCCCGAACAGGACGCCGTCGGCGGCGAAGGCACGCGCGGCGGGGGTGAGGTCCTCACCCGGCTCGACCAGCCAGCAGACATGGTCCCCGGCGAGCACCGGGTCCAGAGTCGCCACGTCGCGTGCGAGCCTCACGCAGCTCCTCCTCCATCCAGTCCAGGCCGTACCCTATACCAGGCCCCGGCACGGTCCCGGCAGCGCCGCGACGCTCGTCACGGCCGGTCGTCGGTGTGTGCGCACACCCACGACAGCGCGTCGTGGACGCCCCTCACATAGTCCCTCGGGGCTCTCCGCTGCGCCTGCTGCGCCAGTTGCACGACCGAGGCGTCGATTTCCGCGGTGAGATCGGCCAGGTCCGGTGGCCCGGTGCTGACCGCACCGGTCACCGGTGCGGCACCGGCCCGTCCGGTCGCCCAGGCGTAGCCGGCCAGGGCGCCCCTGGTCAGCGCGGTCTGCCGCCGCGGGCGTGCGGCGGCGGCTTCCAGCTCCGCCTGGGCCTGCCGCACCTCGGCCTCCGGGCGCGCCCCGATGCGGACGGTGCCGGCGTTCGTCGTCATCCCTCTGTTCGTCATACCTCTTCGGCTTTCCCGAACAGGCGTGGGGAAACAGCGACTGGTGCGGCGCGGTGCGTGCGCACCGTCCGGTGCGGTGCGGGACGGTCAGGCGCCGGAGGTGAAGCGGAGCTGACGGAGCAGCACTTGGCGGGCGACTTCGCACATCCGCAGGCCGTAGGCGAGCGCGTGACCGTGCATCAGCTCGTAGGCGCGCTCCGTCCGGACCCGGGCCTGGAGGGTGACCAGTCCGGCGGCCTGGTGGACGACGGGGAGCTCGCGCTGGTTGAGATCCTTCACATACCTACCATCGGTATGGTTCAGGCCGCTGGTCAAGAGTGCGGTTCGCTGGGCTCGCCCCGGTGGCATGGTCGAACACGTGTGCAAGGCGGCTTCGGGGGCAGACGCCCGGAGAGCCCGCCCCGCCGATCCAGAGGAGCACACCGTTACCCCGACTCGGAATCCTGCCCCGGCACAGTTCCGCATGGCGCCTACACGCTCATGTGAGGGGAAGCAGCGCCCGGATCGTCTTGCCGCCGTCCGGGCACAGGTGGACGTCGAGGTGCCGGGTCAGCCGCCGCAGCAGGTTCCAGCCGAATCCGCCGCCTCCGCTGCGCAGATCGGCCGTGCGTTGGACCGGGACCGCGGCGACGGTGTCGGTGAGCGCCACCGTCAGGGTGCCCGCTCCGTCGACGGCGAGCTCCAGGGTGCAGGGCCCCGGCGCGTGGCGGACCGCGTTGGCGACGAGTTCGCTGACCACCAGCAGGGCGTCGTCGCGGGTCTCGGCCGAAGGGGAGACCGGAGTGGTGGCGAGAAACGCTCGGGTGTGGTCGCGGGCGCGGCTGACGGTTCCGCTGGAACCGTCGAGGAACCATGCGTGTGCGGCGGTTGATTCCTCGGGCCTGGCTTCCATGTTCGGTACCCCGTGACTGTTGAGGAGAAGCTGTACTCCTGTAGCGCCTACCCCCGATGCGGGTTCCCATCGTCGCGTTCGTCCCCGTATCCGCGACAACCCTCATTGTCGCGGGGGCGCCCGGTGCGTAGGGTGGGAGCATGGCCGACAGTTCTCAGCCACCGATACCGGACAGACCGTCAGCAGCCGCGGACGAGGCCCTCGCCGCGGCCGTGGACCAGCTGCGACGGAACGGTGGCGGCCCATCCGGCGGCGCGTCCCCGGAACCGGCGTCCTCGCCGGAACCGGCGCACGCGGCCCGGGACGACGCGCTCGGCAGGCTCGCTGCTCTGGCCCGGCTGCAGGTCGCGCTGGAACTGCAGGTCCGTCAGGCGGCGGCGGGCGCCGCGGCGGCGGGGGCGAACTACTCCCAGCTCGGCGCGGCCTGGAACATCAGCCGTCAGGGGGCCCGCCAGCGCTGGCCGGGCCTCGTCTTCACCCGCCCGCAGTCCGAACCCGAGCTCGAACCCGAGCTCGAACCCGAGTCCGACCTGACCGAAGGAAGTCCCCGCGTGAACGCCACTGCCCCGCCCACCTCCTACACCGTGCTGCTGGTCGAGGACGACGACGCGGACGCGATGCTGATCGAGGAGGCCCTGGTGGACCGTGGCCTGGCCCGCAGCGTCCGCCGGGCCGCCGACGGCATCGCCGCCCTGGACTACCTGCGCGACGCCGACAACCCGCGGCCCGACCTGATCGTGCTGGACCTGAACATGCCGCGGATGAACGGCCGGGAGCTGCTGACCGTCCTGAAGAACGATCAGGACCTGTCCACCGTCCCGGTCGTGGTCCTCACCACCTCCGCCGCGCCGGACGACGTCAACGGCGCGTACCAGGGGCACGCCAACGCCTACGTCACCAAGCCCGTCAACCTGGACGACTTCATCCACGCCGTGCAGAGCATCGACGCCTTCTTCCTGGACACCGCGACCGGGCCGGTCGCCGACGCCTGAAGCCCGCGGCCCGTCCTCCGCGCTGCTCAGTCCTCCGTCAGGAGCTGGCTGCGCAGGGTGCCCAGCGCGCGGGAGAGCAGCCGGGAGACGTGCATCTGGGAGACGCCGAGGGCCTCGCCGATCTGGGACTGCGTCATCTCCGCGCCGAAGCGCATCGAGATGATCTGCCGGTCGCGTTCGCCGAGCCCCGCCAGCAGCGGCTTGAGGGAGATCAGGTTCTCGACGCTGGCCATCCCGGGATCGTCCTCGCCCAGGCGTGCAACGAAGGTGGCCCCCTCCTCGTCGCTGTCCGAGCCAGGGGAGCCGGCGTCGATCGAGGAGACCGAGTAGCCGTTGGCCGCGACCATGCCTTCGCGGACCTCGGCCTCGCTCAGTTCCAGGTGGGCGGCGAGTTCGGTGACGGTGGGGGCGCGGCCCAGCCGGTAGGTCAGCGCGTCGGTGGCCTTGGCCAGCACCAGGCGCAGTTCCTGCAGCCGGCGCGGGACGTGCACGGCCCAGCTGGTGTCGCGGAAGAACCGCTTGATCTCGCCGATGATGGTGGGCATCGCGAAGGTCGGGAACTCGTTCTCCTGCTCCAGGTCGAACCGGTTGATCGCCTTGATCAGGCCGATCGTGCCGACCTGGACGATGTCCTCCATCGGCTCACTGCGGGTGCGGAACCGCTGCGCGGCGAACCGCACCAGCGCCATGTTCAGCTCGACCAGGGTGTTCCGCACGTACTGGTACTCGTGCGTCCCCTCCTCCAGCTCGGCCATCCGGGCGAACAACACCTTCGACATCGCCCGCGCGTCGCTCGGCGACACCCGCCGCAACTCCGCCGGGTCCCAGCTGAGCCAGGAGCTGACCTGCTCCTGCACCGCGTCCGGTGCTGCTCCTACCGCTGCTGCTGCTTCCTGCGGGTACGCCGTGACCTGGTCGAGCGCTGCCGCAGCGGTGCGGGTCCGCGCTTGAGTGACAGTGTCCACGGGTTTCCTCCGAAGGCAGGACCTTCCGGTACGGGGGGACCCCGTGCCGGACCGCGAAGGCGTTCGCGTGGGCATCGTGTACCCGGCGAATCCCGCCTCATGCCAGGGAATCCCGGAGAATTTCACGGCCCGCCCCGGAGGGTTTCCCCGCCCGCGGCCTGACATGGGCGGCCCGGGGCTGGGCAGCGGAGTGACTGGGGGCCACCAGCCTTCCCGCGTCTGCGGCGCGGCCGGTTCACTCGTCGTGCAAGGAGCTGACATGGTCAAGGTTCTTCTGGTGCTGCTCTGCTTCGTCTTCCCGTTCCTGGCCGTGCTGCTCAAGGACGGGCCCAGCCTGAAGGTGCTGTGGGCCTTCCTGCTGCAACTGCTCGGCCACATCCCCGGTGTGATCTACGGCATCTACCAGGTCGTCAAGGACTGAACGGCCGCCGCGGGGTGCCTCCGTGTGCGGGCGGGGCGACGATCCCGCCCCGCCCGCGCGTCACACCTCTGGCGGCGCCGTCAGTTGACGGTCAGTGTGAGCGGACCCGCCAGTGCGGCGTAGCCGTCGTTGGCGAGGTACCAGACCGCGTAGTTCCCGGCGCCCTTGAGGCTGCTGGTCTGGAAGGTGAGCGAGCCGCTGGTGCCGGGGGCGTACTGCCAGGTGGTCGAGGCCTGGGAGCCGGGGGTGACCCCGGCCGGGTAGATCCCGATCCAGTTGGTGCTGCTCGCGGTGGCCGACCCGGTCGCGTACTGGAAGGTCACGCTCGCGCCGTTGCTGACGCTCGGGGTGGTCGTGGTCAGCGTGCTGGGCGGGGTGGCGACCGGCACGAAGGCGTCGTTGAGCGGGGTGGCGTAGGTGTCGTTGGCGGTGATGCCGGGCAGGCCGAGGGCCGCCTCGATGGTGCGTGCGGTGCTGTAGTGGTCGTAGCGGGTGCTGCTGGTGGTCCCGGCCGGCACGGTGCCCTGGGAGCCGAGCACGATGGTGGCGATGTGGTTGTCGGCCTCGCCGCTGGACTCGTCCCAGGTGACGATGAGCAGCGACTTCTGGGTGGTCCAGGCCGGTGAGGCGAGGATCGGGTTCAGGGTCTTCTGCAGCCAGCCGTCCTGGGTCTTCAGGCTGGTGGCGCTGCCGTTGCCGGAGGCCTCGCCGTCGTAGTAGTCGTCGGCCGCGATCCAGGCGAAGTTCGGGGTGGTGGCGGCGCTGGCGAGGTCGGTGGTCAGCTGGGTGGTGTCGAACAGGTGGGCCTTGCAGCGGGCGGCGTTGCCGCTGACGTCGGTGTAGTTGATGAACGGCGCGTCGTCCGGCTCGTAGTACGAGTCGTTGGCGGTGGTGAGGTTGCAGGGGGAGCCCATGCCCTGCTCGTAGGCCTTCCAGGTCTTGCCCTTGGCCTCGATGGTGTCGCCCAGGTTCTTGCCCGGGTCGCTGATGTTGGGCCAGTAGACCGCGCCGTTGGCGTAGGTGTCGCCGCCCGCGATGGCGAGGTAGTTCTCGTCGCTGGGGTGGTAGACGCCGTGGTAGTTGTTCAGGCTGGCGCCCTTGCTCATCAGGCTGTGCAGGTAGGGCGTGTCCGCGGGGTCGTTCATGATCTGGGTGCAGCGCACGTAACGTGAATCGGCGGCGCGACCGCCGCGAGCCGCCGCGCGGGGGCGCGGGCGGCCGGAGGAGCAGGAAAGGCTTCACTGCGTTCCCTTCGGTTTTGGGCATGGCAAAGCACACGGCGGAGCACGGCAGAGCGAAGCGGAGTACGGCAGAACGGCGGCTCGGCGCTCACCGGCGGGCCGCTGAGAGCGCTCTCTAGGCAGAGGTTTAGGGCAGGGCCTCGGACATGTCAAGCATCTGCGCCGGATCGAGGAGGAGCGGGAGTACGGGGCGTGCGCGGCCCGTACGCGGCCCCGTACGGATCCGGCCACAGCCGCCCGAATCGCCGTCTCCGCCGCCGCCACCTGACCGGGAGTGCCTCGCGATGCGGTCCGTTCGTACTCGTTCTAGTCTCGGTAGGTGTGGGACACCGTCGGAACCGGCGGTGAGTCTGTTGCACGAGGAGGCATGATGCTTACTCAGGAACTGCTCCACACCGGCGAAGCGACGCTGGCAACCCCGGCGGAGCGCAGCGCGATGACCGCGCTGATGGTGGAGACGGAGGCGCCGGTCAGCGACGCCCCGCTCTACGCGCCCGAGGACGTCGGCGGCGGCCTGCTGTTGCTGGGCCTGCTGCTGTCGCCGAAGCCGCCGAAGGACCGGTGACCGACAGCGTGGCGCGCACCGCGCCCGCCGGGATCGGAGCCTGATTCGCCGATGTCCGTCTACGACGCCACCCCTGAGGAAGAGATTTCCCAGGCCGCCGAGCGGATGGCCGTCCGCGCCCTCGCCGTGTTCCACACGGTCGAGGGCGCGGACGCGCCGCGGCCGGACGCGCTGGAGGACTCCAAGCCCGCCCTGGCGGCAGCCCGGGTCCTGGGCGCCGACCTCTTCGCCCCCTACCTGCTGACCCGGCGCCCCCTGCACGCCGAACTGGAGGAAGCCGTGGCCCTGGCCCAGGCGTTCCAGCTGTTCCCGGCCGCGGCCTCCGGGGTTGCTGCCGCAGGCGCTGCCGCTGTTCCCGCCGCAGGCGTGGAGGGTGCAGGTGCGGTGGAGTCGGCGGGGTCCGTGGTGGCCTGGCGCGACTGGGCGGCAGGCCACCTGCTGAGCCGGTGCGCGCCTGCCGCGTCCGCCGGGCCCCTTGCTGCCGTGTCCGCCCCGGGGCCCGCTCCGATGCCGGAGCGCTGCCCCGTCCTCGGCGACGAACTGCGCTGGCGGGAGTGGGCCGGGTGGATGGCCCAGGTCTCGCCGTTGGCGCTGCCGGGCATCGACAGCCCGGTCCACGAGGCCGCGCTGCGCAACACCCGGGCGCTGGCGCGGGGTGCCGTACGCGCCATGCTGCGCCGCGACTACCGCACCGCGGCCAGGATCGCCCGCTGGCTCGCCCTGGGCCGGTCGCTCGGAGCGGACTCGCCGCTGGACCTGGCGCCGATGCTGCGTCACCTGCGGATGTTCGGCGGTCCCAGCGCCCGCACCGCCCTGGACCTGTGCGTGGGGGAGCGGCTGGTCGAGGCGGCGGGGGAGCTGTGAGCGACGCCGTCCTGGGGACCGCCCAGCAGTTGGGCTCACGCGCCCTGTCGTGGCTGCGGGCCTCCGCGCACTTCGGCGTGCTACCCGACACCACCGTCGACTTCGCCGACCCCGACAACGCCTACAAACCTTTGGGGGAAACGGCTTTGGCCGCTTCCCTGGTACTGCGCGAGGGTGTCGGCGGTCCCGCCGAACTAAGCACCGCACGCGAACTGCTGGACCAGGCCTGGGGGCAACTGCGGCAGGGCGACTTCCTGTTCGAGCGCCAACTGCGCCATCCGATGGTCACCGACCCGGTGGAGACCTATGCCCACTTCGTCCGGGGCGGCCACCGCCATCCGGGGCTGGACCGGATCGCCGAGCACCTGGGCGGCCTGGCCTCGACCCGTGCGGTCGAGATGATGCCGAACCGCCGGCTGGGAGTGGCCAACGCCCACCGCGTCATCGGCTCCGGCGACCGCGGGGATTGGGCCGCCATGGCCGAGGACACCTGGCTCGGGGCCTCGCCCGAGCCGTGGATGATCGACTGGATGACCGGCTACAACATGACCCACACCGTCTTCCACCTGACCGACTGGGGCGCCGACCCCGACGGTCTGCCCGAGCCCCTCGCGGACTACCTGCGGATCTGGCTGCCGGTCTGGGCGGATGTGTGGCAGGAGGTCGCGCAGTGGGACCTGCTGGGCGAACTGCTGATCGTGGACGCCTGCCTGCCCGAGCCGGTCTGCGACCCCGGAAGCTGGGACCGGCTCGCCGCGGCGCAGCACCCCAGCGGCCTGCTCCCGAGGGACGCGGAGCCGGTGACCGAGGACCCCCGACAGGCCTTCAAGGACCACGAGCACACCGCGGTCGTCGCCGTCGTCGCCGGAACCCTGACCCTCTCACGCGCCCTGGGCGGCACCTGGACCGAGGCGTGACCGGCCGACCGGACGCCGCGGCGGCTCCCGCCGACGCCGACCCCTGCCTCGCGCCGCCGGTCGCACCGCTGCTCGACCCGCTGATCGCGCCGCTGCTCGATGCCGCTCCGGGGGCCACTGCTGTGGCCCTGGCCGCCGTCCGTGGCCGCGACACCCTGCTCCGCTGGACCGGAACCACCGACCGTGCCGCAGGCAGGGCCGTGGACGCGGACACCCGGTTCGAGATCGGCTCGCTCAGCAAGACCTGCACCGCGCTGCTCCTGGCCGAGGCGGTCGCCCGTGCGGAGGTCCGCTACGGCGACCCGATCGCCCGCCACCTCCCGTCCGGGACCGCTCCACGCCACCGCAGCGGCGAGCCGATCACCGTGCTGCACCTGGCCACCCACACCTCGGGGCTGCCGCGACTGCCGAGGGGCATGTTCCCCGGCGCGCTGCGCGACTGGTCCGGCAACCCCTACGGGCGCTACAGCGAGCAGCAACTCTTCGACTCCCTGGCCACCACGGCCGTCCGCGCCCGTCCGGGGACCCGGGTGTACTACTCCAACCTCGGCGTGGGACTGCTGGGGCACGTCCTGGCCGGTGCGGCCGGGACCAGCTATCCGGAACTCCTCCGGGCACGCGTCCTGGACCCGCTGGCGCTGACCCGCACCACTGGCGACGCCGGCTGTGACCAGGCCACCGGACACTGGCACGGACGGCCCCGGCCGCCGTGGTCCATTCCCGCCCTGCCCGGCGCGGGGGCGCTGCGCTCCAGCGCCCGGGACCTGCTGCGCTACCTGCAGGCCCTGATCGACCCGGCCGGTGCGGGCCCGCTCGCCGACGCACTGACCGACGTCCAGCGCCCGCGCCTGGCGCTGCCCCGCACCGGGGACAGGATCTGCCTGGTCTGGAACCTGCGCTCCTCCCCGGGCCGCGACCTGTTCTTCCATTCCGGCGGCACCCGCGGGTTCACCGCCTTCATCGGTTTCTGCCCACAGACCCGCACCGGCCTCGCCGCACTCGCCAACACCACTCCCACCGGCAACGACGCCTTCAGCCAGGCCGCCTACAGCACCCTGCGGAAGCTGCCCGGAACTCCGGGCCGAGCCGATTCCGCAGGTCCTCGTCAGGGCGGGGATTCCTTTCGCGGCGAGTGATCCGGTTGATGTCAGTGGGCGCGTTTAGGCTCGGTCGATGATGCAGTCCGGGTGAGATGAGAGGTGTGAAGGTCGTGTCGCGTGTTCGAGTGCACAATCTCAGCGTGTCGCTGGACGGGTTCGCCGCCGGGGCGGAGCAGACGTTGGAGGCCCCGTTCGGGCATGCCGGGACCCGGCTGGTCGAGTGGTTCTTTCAGACCCGCGCCTTCAACGAGATGAACGGCCGGGCCGGTGGCAGCAGCGGTGTGGACGACGCCCTCGCCGGGACCTGGGGGCCCGGGATCGGGGCGGAGATCATGGGCCGCAACAAGTTCGGGCCGCAGCGCGGCCCGTGGACCGATGAGGAGTGGAAGGGCTGGTGGGGGGACAACCCGCCGTTCCACACCCCGGTGTTCGTGCTGACGCACCACCCGCGGCCGTCCCTGGAGATGGAGGGCGGCACGGTCTTCCACTTCGTGGACGCCACGCCGCAGGAAGCCCTGCGGCAGGCCCGCGAGGCCGCGGGCGGCCTCGATGTGCGGATCGGCGGAGGCCCGGACACGGTCCGGCAGTTCCTCGCGGAGGACCTGGTCGACCACCTCCACGTCGCCGTCGTCCCGATCGTGCTGGGCCGCGGTGAGCGGTTGTGGGAGGGCCTGGAAGGGCTGGAGCAGCGGTTCCGGGTCGAGTCGGTGACGACACCCAGCGGTATCACCCATATGACCTTCACCCGGCCGTAGCTCCGCCCCCTGCCGGGCCGAGGCGATTCCACGCCCCGGCCCGAAACCGGGTCGGGAGTCCGTGCTGTCAGTCGGCCAGTTTGAATTCCAGGGCCGTCTCCCATTGGGCGGTGTCCGGCTGTTCGCGCGGGTCGGTGCGGTAGCTCTCCAGGCGGCAGGCCCAGCGGTCGCCTGCCTCGGTGGGGGTCATGTCCCAGGCCAGGCCGCGGTCTGCGGCCCAGTCCAGGAGTAGCGCGTTCGCCTGGACGAGGGTGCTGGGGCTGCCGGTGTGGAGGTAGGAGGCGTAGCGGCCGGCGGGCAGCGTCCCGTTGATGAGGTCGCCGTCTACCGCCACCGCGTCGATGACCGGGACACCGGCCTCGATCTCCAGCTGCCGGGCCATGTCGATGAGGTTGTACTTCAAGAACGGCGGCCCGGCGGGCTTCGCGCCCAGGGCGGCCACGCGCCCCAGGACCTCGGGGATGCGGTGGGCGATGGTGTCGACAGTGGCCATGGTGACCCGGGCCCGGACGGCGATGTACGGCTGGGCGGGGCGTTCGACGATCCGGGGGGATGCGTGCGTAGCGGAAGTCATGCCCCAGTAGACCGCGTCCGGCGGGCGAACTCATCGGTCGGCGGGGAGATCCGGGTCGGGTTCCGCGGCGGTTCCGCGGCGCGCGTGCATCGTCGGTGCTGCCGAACGGGTGGTTGGCAGCCGGATGTCAGCCGGGTCGGCGTGGCGGCGGTGTTGACGGGGCGTCGTATTCGTACGGTTGTCCCAAGGCCCGGTGGAGTGGCCGAGAGGCAAGGCAGCGGTCCGCAAGGCCGCGTACATGGGTTCGACTCCTATCTCCACCTCCTTTGTGACGCCCAGGTGATGGGCAGCGCAGCGGGGCGGCACCCGGTGGGTGCCGCCCCGCTGATTGTGCGTCAGTTGTTACTGCCGGTCACCAGCGATACCAGCGTCCGCGGGACCCGCCCGCTCCGGCGCCCCGGAAAACGAAGCCCAGGGCCCAGACGACCAGCACGATGATAGCGATCCACCACAGGATATGGATCGCGAACCCCGCGCCGCCCAGGATCAGAGCCAGCAGCAGAACCAAAAGAAGTGCACCCATAGTTATCATCCTCCTGGCGAACGCATGCCCCGGTACAGCCGACCCATGCACTCGGTTCTGCTCGCCTTCCGGACTACAGGTCCGGGCGGTGGGTCGGGCCGGAATGTGTGCCGGGCGCGACCAGCCCGCTCTCGTAGGCGAGCACCACGGCCTGGACCCGGTCGCGGAGGTCGAGCTTGCTGAGGATGCGCGCGACGTGGGTCTTCACGGTGGTGGTGCTCAGGGTGAGCCGGTCGGCGAGTTCGGCGTTGCTCAGGCCGGTGGCCAGCAGGTGCAGAACCTCCAGTTCGCGCGGGGTCAGCCCGGACAGGTCGCGGTGGACGGCGGACCTGGACTCGTCGCGGGGCGCGAAGCGCTCGATCAGGCGGCGGGTGATGGCGGGGGCCAGCAGCGCGTCGCCGGCGCGGACCAGCCGGACCGAGGCGATCAGGTGCTCGGGGGTGACGTCCTTGAGCAGGAAGCCGCTGGCGCCGGCGGTGAGGGCGGCATACACGTAGTGGTCCAGGTCGTAGGTGGTGAGGATGAGCACCTTGGTGCGCTGATCATCCACAGCTGTGCCTCCGGTGCCCCCGGCGCCCGTGCTGCTCCCTCCATCTGCGGCCATAATCCGCCGAGTTGCTTCAAGTCCGTCCATCTCGGGCATTCTGATGTCCATCAGCACCACGTCCGGACGGGTGCGGCGGACCGCGGCGACGGCCTCGGTCCCGTTCACAGCCTCCGCGACGACCTCGATGCCGTCGGCGGCCAGGATCATCCGGAAGCCGGTGCGCACCAGAGCCTGGTCGTCGGCGATGACTGCGCGCAGCGCGGTCTGGTTCACGTGCTGCTCCAGGGGATTCGGGCACTGATCCGGTAGCCGCCGCTGATCGTACGCCCGGCGTCGAGCGTTCCGTCGTAGAGGGACAGGCGTTCGCGCAGGCCCAGCAGGCCGCGGCTGTTGCCGGTCCGTGCCTGCGCCCCGGGGGAGCCGCCGGTGTCGACCACCTCCACTTCCAGCACGGAGTCGTCGTAGCCGACGGTCACGGTGGCGGTGGAGCCGACGGCGTGCTTGAGGGTGTTGGTCAGGGCCTCCTGAATCACGCGGTAGGCGGTGAGGTCGATCCCCGAGGGGAGGGGGTGGGGCGGGAGCGAGACCGAGGTGATGACGGGCAGTCCGGCGGCGCGGACGCGCTGGACGAGGGCGGGGAGTTGACCCAGGCCCGGCTGCGGTTCCAGCTCGTCAGCGGTGAGGTGGTCGGTCGTGGGGCCGTGGGCGGCGCGGCCGTCAGCGGCGGGGGCGCCGGGCGGCACGGGGCCGCCGGGCACGGGAGCACGGGACGCGGGGGCGCCGGGCACGGGGGCACCGGACGTCGGAACACCGGACGCGGGGCCGTCGGGCGCGGGGCAGCCCGGACTCCCCGGACCTGCCGGACTCCCCGAACTCCCTGACCGGGCTCCGGTTCCGGAGACCGCCAGCAGGCCCATCACATGCCGCAGTTCGGCCATCGCGGCCCGCCCGCCCGCCTCGACGGCGAGGATGGCCTCCTTGGCCAGCTCCGGCGAGGAGTCCAGGACCATGCGGGCGGCACCGGCCTGAATGACCATCACGCTCACATTGTGGGTGACCACATCGTGCAGTTCGCGGGCGATCCGTGCGCGTTCCTCGTCCACGGCCCGGCGGGTGGCCGATTCCTGGGCCTGCTGGAGCTCGACCAGCCTGAGTCGGGTGTCGGCCAGTCTGGAGGCCCAGAAGCGGGCGACGCTCGCGAGCAGCCCGAGCACCAGCAGGGCGACCAGGAGGTCCCGCAGCGTGGAGGTGGCGTTGCGGAAGGTGGGGATGACCAGGAGCGCGCTCAGGGCGAAACTGCCCATCACCGGCACCTGGTTCCGGCTGTGGATCACCGCGGCGCAGATGGCCAGGCAGCAGGTGAACAGCACGAGGAACGCGGGCAGGTAGAGGTCGGCCCGAGCGGCGATCAGCAGCACCCAGAACGTGGCCAGCGGGAACCGCCGCCGCGCCGCGAGGGCAAGGGCGCCGACCGCGGCGACGACGTAGTGCTGGAAGTCCGGGGAAAGCCACCTGACCGGGCCGCCCGGGGCGATCGGCGCCGCCGGGGGCAGCAGGACCGGCCCGAGGATGCGGCGTGGCAGCGGCATCGGAGCGGCGGGCGGCACCAGCCGTCCGACGTCCTGCGGGCCGACCGCGACACCGACCGCGACACTGCGCATCGCGAGCAGCACCACCACCGTGACCAGCACGGCGAACAGCACGTCCCCCAGCAGCGAGCCGCGCCGCAGCGGAGCCGCCCGGCCGCCCTCGGGACGCAGCACGGCGCGTATCCGCTGACGCCACGGGTGCTGCGGGTGCCACGGGCGCTGATCGATCCAGTCCATGCGGACATTCTTGGGCGCGCCCAGGTCCGCGCGCATCCCCCTCACTGCTCATCGGCGACGCCGAGCGGCGTACATCGCAGGGAGGACGCCGGGCCAGGGTCGTCCGCGCGGCGGAGCAGACATCGGTGCGACGGCCGACGCGGCCCACGGGCGCCCGCTCCTAGCGTCGTCGGTGCCGCCGGACCCGGCGTCAGTTCCCTCTTCCGAACCCTGAACTCCGAACCCTGAGAGGCCTCCGATGACGAACGTGATCGAACTTGAGGGGGTGGTCAAGCGCTACCAGAGCGCTGACACCCCCGCGCTCGGCCCGGTGGACCTGGTCGTCGCCGAGGGCGAGGCGGTGGCGATCACCGGCCCCTCCGGCAGCGGGAAGTCCACCCTGCTGAACCTGGTGGCGGGTCTGGACCGGCCGACGGAGGGGCGGGTGTCCGTGGGCGGCCTTCGGATCGACGGGCTGGGGGAGCGCGGGCTCGCCCGGTTCCGGCGCGAGCGCATCGGCATGGTGTTCCAGTTCTTCAACCTGCTGGACGACCTGACCGTCGCCGACAACATCCTCCTCCCGGCCCAGTTGGCCGGGACGCCGAGGGCCGCTGCTGCGGCACGGGCGGCCGAACTCATGGCGGTGCTGGGCATCGCCGAGCACGCGCGCGCCTATCCGGGCCGGTTGTCCGGCGGCGAGCGCCAGCGGGTCGCGGTCGCCAGAGCGCTGGTCAACCGTCCCGCGCTGCTGCTGGCCGACGAGCCGACCGGGGCCCTGGACACGGCCTCCGGCCACGAGGTCCGCGAGCTGCTGCTCGACCTGCACCGCAGCGGGCAGACCGTGGTCCTGGTGACGCACGACCTCGCCCTGGCCCGGTCCTGCGCCGAGCGGACCGTCTCCCTGGTGGACGGAAACGCGCTGGACCACAGCGACAACCGCGACGAGCGCGACGAGCGCGACAACCGCGACGAGCGCGCGCGGGCCGCACGGTGAAGGCCCCCAGGACGACCGGCCGGATCCGGTTGAGCAGGGCCGGGCGGCGGCGGGTGCAGACCCTGGTGGTGCTGTTGTCGGTGTTGATGGCGGTGGCCTCCGCGGTGCTGGCCGGCTCGCTGTTGGTCAACGCGTCCGCGCCGTTCGACCGGGCCTTCGCCCAGCAGCACGGCGCCCAGCTGACCCTCCAGGTGGACCCCGCCCGCGCCGACGCCGCCCGGCTCGCCGCCACCGGACGCCCCGGACGGCTGACCGGCGTCACGGCCGCTTCCGGCCCCTACCGGACCGCGCAGATCGACCCGCCGGGTCCGGGCGGGATCGACATGCACCAGACGATGACGGTCGTCGGACGCGCGACACCGACCGGAGGAGTCGACGACCTGGCCCTGCGCTCGGGGCACTGGGCCACCGCTCCGGGGCAGATCGTGCTCGCGGTCTACTCCGGCCAGGGGGCCTCGAACCTGCCGGACAACGTGAACAAGCCCGGCGACGTCATCAGCGTCTCCCCGGCCCCCGGCAGCGCCAAGCTGACCGTGGTCGGTTTCGCCTCCTCGGTCACCGGCAGCGCCGACGGCTGGGTCGTCCCCGCCGAGATCGACGCCCTGCACAGCGCCGGTGCGCCGACGGGCCTGCAGATGCTCTACCGCTTCCGCTCCGCGGGCACTACCGCCCAGGTCAACGCGGACCGGGCCGCGCTCACCGCGGCGCTCCCGCCCGGTGCGGTCCTGGGCGCCCAGTCGTACCTGGACGTCAAGCTGGCCGCGGACGAGAACACCGCGCTGTTCGTGCCGGTGATGACGGCCTTCGGGATCCTCGGCCTGCTGATGTCGGTGATCATCATCGCCAGTGTGGTCAGCGGGGCCGTGAGCGCGCAGACCCGCAGGATCGGCACCCTGAAGGCGATCGGACTGAGCCCGGGTCAGGTGGTCCGGGTCTACCTGGTCCAGGCGCTGATCCCGTCAGCCGTCGGCGCTGTTCTGGGTGCGGTGGTCGGCGACCTCTTGGGGGCGGCCCTGGCCGGGGACTCGGAGGCGGTGTACGGGGGCAGCTCGGCGGCGGGCGCCTGGTGGATCGACCTGGCCGTGCCGGCCGCGGCCCTGGTCCTGGTCGCGCTCGCCGCCCTGCTTCCGGCGCTGCGCGCGGGCCGGCTGAGCACCGTCGAAGCGCTCGCCCTGGGCCGCGCCCCGCGCAGTGGCCGCGGGCAGTGGGCCCACCGGGCGGCTGCCCGACTGCCGCTGCCCCGGGCGGTCACCCTGGGACTGGCCTCCCCGTTCACCCGCCCGGTCCGCTCGGCCGCGCTGCTGGCGGCGGTGGTGTTCGGCACCACGGCGGCGACCTTCGCCCTCGGGCTCACCTCCTCCGCCAGTGCGGTCACCACCGCACGCCACCCCAGCCAACAGGCCCCGGTCTCGGTCTTCCTGAACGGGCAGACGCCCGACGGCAAGGGGTTCTCGGCCGACCCGGCCAGCACCCTCGCCACGATCGAGGCGCAGCCGGGCACGGCCTCCTACGTCGGGCAGACCCAGAGCGAGGTCACCGTCGCGGGCGCCGCCGGAACCGTTCAGGTCCGGCTCTACCAGGGGAACTCCGGCTCCCAGGCGCTGGCGATGATCCACGGGCGCTGGTTCGGCCGCCCCGGCGAGATCGTGGTGCCCACCCACTTCCTCGCCAGCACCGGCACCAGGGTCGGCCAGCGCGTCACCCTGGTCGACCGAGGCGTGCGGGTGCCGGTGCGGATCGTCGGCGAGGACTTCGACCCCGGCAACGCCGGGCTGGTGATCAACGCCGACCTGGCCACCCTCATCGGCGCCGAGCCGACCGCGCACCCCGACATCTACAGCGTGATGCTCAAGCCGGGGACCTCCGCCGCGGGTTACGTCGCGGCGCTGAGCCGGGCCCTCGGCTCCTCCGGGGCCCAGGCCGTGGCTGATCCGGGCGAGCACCTCAACGCGACCGTGATCGCCTTCGACGCGATGGCGGTGCTGCTCACCCTGATCCTGGTCTCCGTCGCCGGGTTGGGCGTGCTGAACTCCGTTGTCCTGGACACCCGCGAGCGGGTGCACGACCTGGGCGTCTGCAAAGCGGTGGGGATGACACCGGGTCAGACGGTCACCCAGGTCCTCACCTCGGTCGCCGGGGCAGGCGTGATCGCCGGAGTCATCGGCGTGCCGGCCGGAGTGGCGCTGCACGACTACGTCATCCCGCTGGTGCTGCGCACGGCGGGCAGCGGCACTCCGCCGCAGGTCCAGAACGTGTACGGGCTGCCGGAACTGCTCCTGCTGGGGCTGGGCGGCGTGGTCATCGCCGCCTGCGGCGCGCTGCTGCCCGCCGGTTGGGCGGCCAAGGCACGCACAGCCACGGCACTGCGCACCGAGTAGCGACCCCGTCGGAGCCTGGCTCGTGTACCGGACGGTCAAGCGTCGCGGCGGTGATCCTCACCGCGGTGGCGTGCGTCGCCGCGGTTCAGCGCCGGAGGAGTTCGCCGAAGCGGTGAAGGGCCAAGTCGGTGCGGTGGCGGTCGCCGGTGGTCGTCAGATCGAACAGCAGGCCCCGGATCACAGCCATGACCAGCGTGGGAGTGACGGTGTCGTCGGGGCCGCCGGCGATGTCGCGGAACGCGGCGCCGAGGGTGTCGAACCAGTCCGTGATCGCCTCGGCCTGGTTCGGGTAGTTCTCGGGGTGGACCAGGCCGTCGGCGTGCACCTCGAAGAACAGCCGGACCAGCGCAGCGCGCTCGGGCGCGCTGATCCAGGCCCAGATGCCGTGCAGGCGCTCCTCCGGGGAGGCCGCCTCCGACGGGAGTTTCCCAGCCAACCGGGTCGCACCGCGACGGCGGGCCTCGGCGAGGATCGCGGACACCAACTCCTGCTTGCTGCCGAAGTCGTAGAGCAGCATCCGCGGGCTGGTACCGAGCGCCGCGGCCAGCGGCCGCAGGCTCAACCCGGCCAGGCCGTGACCCAGTACGTAGTCGGTCGCCCGCGCCAGCGTCCGCTCCCGCCGGGCGGGATCCGGGGGTCGCCCCATGGTGGACCGTCCCTTCCGGACAACGGATCTGAGCCTGTGCCAGAGTATATGATACGACTGTTTCACTCATGAGAGGGGGCAGTCGTGGACACACCCGACCGGGCACTCGTGCTGGGCGCCGGAGGTCTCGTCGGCATGGCCTGGATGGCTGGACTCGCCTGCGGACTGCGCCGTGGCGGGGTGGATCTCGGCGGGGCCGACCTGACCGTCGGCACCTCGGCCGGTGCGATCACCGCCGCCCTGCTGGCCACCGGCCAGGACCCCGACCGGCTCGCCGCCCCGGTGCGCCCCGCCGGCTCCGGCGGCACCCCGCCCCAGGTGGACGGGCGCCGACTGGGCGAGGTGTTCGCGGTACTCGGCGGGGCCGCCTCGGACCCGGCCGAGGCGCGGCGCCGAGTCGGCCGGCTCGCGCTCGCCGCCGAGACCGGCCCCGAGCAGGCACATGTCGCCCGCATGCGGGCCATGGCCGGAGCCGATCGATGGCCGGATCGAAAACTGCTCATCACCGCACTGGACGCCGAGACCGGCGAGCAGGAGGTCTTCGACCGTGCCAGTGGCGCGTCGCTGTCCTCCGCGGTGGCGGCAAGCACGGCCTTCCCGGGCATCTACCCGCCGATCACCATCAACGGCCGTCGGTACCTGGACGGCTCCCTGCGCTCGGCGACCAACGCCGACCTCGCGGCCGGAGCCCGGACGATCGTCGTGATCAACCCGCAGGCACACCTGTTTCCCCGCGAGCTGCTCCAGCGGGAACTGGCGGCGACCGGGGCGCACACCGTGCTGACCATCGAGCCCGATCCGGCGTCACTACGCGCGTTCGGCCAGGACCTGAACGACCGGACGGCCTGGGAACCGGCCTACCGGGCGGGCCTCCGCCAGGCCCCCGATGACGCGGAGCGGCTCCGCCTGGCATGGGGGACCGGATCCGACGGGGCCTGAGCAACCGTCAGTGAGCGAGCCGTCCGGCCGTCGGTTGTCCGGCCGTCCTCACGTCGGCGTGGGCTGGGGGGCACGGCGGCGTCCTCGAAAGCGTCCGTGCCACCGGGCACGGCCGTGTGCGGCGCTACTGGATCAAGATCTAGTGCCTCCGACACACCCGTGGGTTTTCGATACGCCGACGATATGCGTCGACTCGTAGCATCGGGAACATGCGTGTGTTGATCGTCGAGGACGAGCCCTACCTGGCCGAAGCCATCCGCGACGGCCTGCGCCTGGCCGCGATCGCGGCCGACATCGCGGGCGACGGCGACACCGCTCTGGAACTGCTGGGCGTCAACCCCTACGACATCGCCGTCCTCGACCGCGACATCCCGGGACCCTCCGGGGACGAGATCGCCCGACGCATCGTCGCCTCCGGCAGCGGCATGCCGATCCTCCTGCTCACCGCGGCCGACCGGCTGGACGACAAGGGTCCGGGTTCGGGCTCGGCGCCGACGACTACCTGACGAAGCCCTTCGACCTCCGCGAACTCGTACTCAGGCTCCGCGCACTCGACCGCAGACGTGCCCACAGCAGGCCGCCGGTGCGCGAGATCGCAGGGCTGCGGCTGGACCCGTTCCGCAGAGAGGTCTTCCGGGACGGCCGCTCCGTCGCACTGACCAGGAAGCAGTTCGCGGTGCTCGAAGTCCTCGCCGCCGCCGAAGGCGGTGTCGTCAGCGCCGAGGAACTCCTGGAACGGGCGTGGGACGAGAACACCGACCCGTTCACCAACGCCGTGCGGATCACCGTCTCGGCCCTGCGCAGGCGTCTCGGTGAACCCTCGATCATCGCCACTCTGCCGGGCGTCGGCTACCGCATCGACGCGTACGCCCAGTCGGAGTCGGAGCCACAGCTGGAGCGGCACCCGGAGACCGGAGACGGGGGAGGGGCCCGTGGATAGGGCCCCCGGGCTGAGCGTCCGGGTCAGGCTCGCCCTCAGCTATGCCGGGTTCCTCATGGTCGCCGGCATCCTGCTGCTCGCGGCGATGTGGGTGTACCTGGTGAACTCCCTGCCCAATGTGACCGTCACCATCGGCGGAGTCCTCAACCGCTCCGCCCTGCTGCGCGGCTTCGGGCCGGCCGCCGCCACCGTCATGGGGTTCCTGCTGGTGTTCGGACTCCTGGGCGGATGGGTCCTGGCGGGCAGCATGCTCGCCCCGCTGACCAGGATCACCGAGGCCACCCGCCTGGCCACGAGCGGATCGCTCTCCCACCGGATCCGGCTGCCGGGCCGCAGGGACGAGTTCCGGGACCTCGCCGACGACTTCGACACGATGCTCGCGCAGCTCGAAGCGCACGTCGCCGAGCAGCAGCGCTTCGCGGCCAACGCCTCCCATGAGCTGCGGACCCCGCTCGCCGTCTCGAAGGCGCTGCTCGACGTGGCCCACGCCGATCCCCAGCACGACACCGGCGAACTCATCGAACGCCTGTATGTCGTCAACACCCGGGCGATCGACCTCACCGAGGCACTGCTGCTGCTCAGCCGGGCAGACCAGGGCTCCTTCAGCCGAGAGCCGGTCGACCTGTCCCTGCTGGCGGAAGACGCCGTCGAGACGCTGCTCCCGCTCGCCGAGAGGCGCGGTGTCACCCTCGACGTCTCCGGCGACATCGCCCCGGCCTACGGATCGCAGGCGCTGCTGCGGCAGTTGACGACAAATCTGGTGCACAACGCCATCGTGCACAACCTGCCCGCTCAGGGCGCGGTGTGGATCACCACGGCCGTTCGCCCGGACACCGTGCTGCTGACGGTCGAGAACAGCGGCGAGAAGCTCCCCCCGGCCCTGGTGGCGACGCTCACCGAACCGTTTCGGCGCGGCACCGAACGCATTCGCGACGACCACGGGGGCGTCGGCCTCGGCCTGGCGATCGTCACAAGAATCGTCCAGGCCCACGGCGGATCTCTCACCGTCACCCCGCGCCCCGCGGGCGGGCTGTGCGTCGTTGTCGAACTCACCGCCGTCCCGCCGCATATCAGCCGTCGTCAGTAACCCCTTCCGAAACGTGCAGGATTTCAGAGTTCAGGAATGCGATCAGTGAGCGAATCAATACCAGAGTCCACGGATGTGCGGCAGCAACTCGAAGCCGGGGAGCACGCCGGGAGGCCGGACCCGACGGAGGCCGGGACCCCGGCCGGAAGCCGGGTCGGCCGCCTCGGTTTCCGGCCGGGGGCCTGGCGGCGCGGCCGGGTCCTCGCGGCGCTGGCGCTGCTGCTCGGGCTGCTGATGCTGCTGCACGCGGAGATCCCGAACCTGGTCTGGAACCTCGGCAGCCTGGCGGAGACCTTCCTCCCGTGGTTCGGCCTGGGCGTCCCGGTGCTGCTGGTCGGGGCGCTGTGGCGCCGCTCCGCCTCGGCGCTGGTCGCGCTGCTGCTGCCGGTCGTGGTCTGGGCGAGCCTCTTCGGCGGGACGCTCGGCGACAAGTCTCACCTCAGCGGCGACCCCGCCGCCGGCGACCTCACCGTGGTCAGTCAGAACATCGACGCGGGCAACCCCGACCCGGCCCGAACCGCCCGCGACCTGGCCGCCTCCGGGGCGGACCTGCTGGCGCTGGAGGAGATCACCCCGAAGGCGGAGCCGCTGTACCTGCGGGGCCTGGCGAAGGCGTACCCGTACCACGCGGTGCTGGGCACGGTCGGGCTGTGGAGCAAACTGCCGCTGTCGGACACCCAGTCGATCGACATCGTGGACTACGGCCCGCTGGCGACCGCCGTACCGGCCGCCCAGAAGCTGGCTGTGAACCGGGCGTTGCGCACCACGGTGGCCACCGACCACGGGCCGCTGACGGTGTACGTGGCGCACCTGGGCTCGGTCCGGGTGAATCCCCGGGGCGGCTTCTCGACGACCTCGCGGGACATCGGCACGCAGGCTCTCGGCAAGGCCGTCGCCGCCGACCGGAGCACCCGCGTGGTGCTGCTCGGCGACCTGAACGGCAGCCTGGACGACCGTAAGTTCGCCGCTCTCACCGCGCAGTTGCGCTCGGTCCAGGACGCGGCCGGGAGCGGCTTCGGCTTCACCTGGCCGGCGGGCTTCCCGGTCGCCCGGATCGACCAGATCCTGGTCCGCGGCGTGCGGCCGGAGAACTCCTGGGTACTGCCGGGCACCGGCAGCGACCACCTGCCGGTGGCGGCCACGATCAGCTGGTGAACCCGCGCCGAGCCCCAGGTCAGGGGCCCTGTCAGGCGCCCCTGGCAGGGCCCCTGGCAGCCCCCGCCGCGCCTCCGGCAGGCCCCCGCTGAGCCCCCGTCAGCTCCCCGCGTCCCCGCCGCAGGTCGGATGCGCCGGGCGTGACTCCTGATGCGACGGCCCCATTGACATGTCCTCAGATTCCGCGTTCTACTCATGCCTCGTGCCGGTTGGCAACGTTGTCAGACCCTCGGGATCGTCAGACCCTCAGGGCGTGACCGCGGTGCCGGTCGCGGACGCCACCCGTCCCTGGCACACCCATGCACACAGCACGGAAACGCGGAGGCAACCGATGGCCACACGGCGGCGCCCGGATGGGCCCCGTATCAGCAGCAGACTCCGTCAACGCCTGACCCTGGTGGCCCTGGCAGCCATCGCGGTCATGCCGTTCCAGACCTTCGGCAGTGCGGTGGCCGCGTCCGGCCCGCAGCTCGTCGCGGACCCCGCAGCCCTGGTCAACCCCCTGATCGGCACCTCGGGCGCGGTGGACACCTTCCCCGGTCCCGACATGCCCAACGGCATGCTCCAGTGGAGCCCGGACACCACGCCCAACCGCACCGACGGCGGCGGCTACGAGTACGACAGCACGAAGATCTCCGGCTACAGCCTCACCCATGTCTCCGGCCCCGGCTGCCCGGTCGCGGGCGACATACCGATCCTGCCGCTCACCGGCGCGCTGACCGGGAACCTCTCCAACGCCACGGCCACCTTCAGCCACGCCGACGAGCAGACCGGGATCGGCTACTACGGCCTGACCGACGCCGCGGGCGTCAAGACCGAACTGACCGACACCACCCGGGCGGGCCTGGGGAAGTTCACCTTCCCGGCCGGTGCGCAGGCCAACCTGCTGCTCAAGCTGAGCGGCGGCGCCACGCAGGTGGACGGCACCCGGGCGAAGGTGGTCAGCGACACCGAGGTGAGCGGCTCGGTCGACAGCGGCCACTTCTGCGGCGCGGCCAACCGCTACACGCTGCACTTCGACATCAAGTTCAACCAGCCGTTCACCCAGAGCGGCACCTGGGTGGGCAGCACCATCAACCCCGACGCCAAGGCGCTCAGCCTCGGCCGGCCGCAGCAGGACCTGGCCGCGCCGAAGAGTGCCCCGCAGCAGGAGAAGCACTTCACCGTCCCGGCCAGCCCGTCGCCGAAGATCCACCCGACCAGCGGGGCCAAGGCCGTGGGCGCCAAGCCCTCGACCGACAAGGCGGCCTCGCCCGCCGCGGCCTCGTCGGCCCCGGTCACCGGCGCCAACGGGATGTACCTCACCTTCGACACCTCCGCGTCGACCACGGTGACCGCGGCCGTCGGCATCTCGTACACCAGCGACGCCAACGCCGCCTCGAACCTCTCCACCGAGGTCAAGGGGTGGGACTTCGACGCCATGCGGCAGGCCAACCACGACGCCTGGAACACCGTGCTGGACCGGGTACGGGTCGGCGGCGGCAGCCACGACCAGCAGGTGCAGTTCTACACCGCCCTCTACCACTCGCTGCTGCACCCCAACGTGTACTCCGACGACAACGGCCAGTACATGGGCATGGACGACCAGGTACACAAACTGAGCAAGGGTCAGAAGGCGCAGTACGCCAACTACTCGGGCTGGGACACCTACCGCTCGCAGACCCAGCTGATCGCCATGGTCGAGCCGAAGGTGACCGGCGACATCGTCACCTCGATGCTCAACGGCTACGACCAGACCGGCCTGCTGCCCAAGTGGGCCTCCAACAACGGCGAGAGCTACGTCATGGTCGGCGACCCGGGCGCCTCGATCATCGCCGACGCCTACGCCTTCGGGGTGCGCAACTTCGACACCGCGCACGCCCTGGACGCGATGGTGCACGAGGCCACCGCGCCCAACCAGGACCGTCCCGGCGAGGCGGTGCGCGACGCCAAGGGCTACCTGCCGCTGGACGAGACCGACTACGGCTGCTGCAACTTCTACGGCCCGGTCTCCACCCAGCTGGAGTACGACAGCGCGGACTACGCCCTGGCGTCCTTCGCGAAGGCGCTGGGCAACACGGCGGACTACCAGAAGTTCGCCACCCGCGCCCAGGACTGGATGAACGTCTTCAACCCGCAGACCGGCTACATGCAGGGCAAGGACCTGGACGGCCAGTTCGCGGGCGGCTTCACCCCGGGCACCTCCAACGGCTTCGTCGAGGGCACCTCCGCCCAGTACACGCCCATGGTGCCGTTCGACCTGCAGCAGCTGATCACCGCCCGCGGCGGGGACGCGGCCTACGCGTCCTACCTGGACAGCCTGCTGGGCAACATCACCGACCCCGGTGGGACCAACGCCGACCTCAGCAACGAGCCCAGCCTGGAGATCCCCTGGGAGTACGACTACCTCGGGCAGCCGTGGAAGGCCCAGGCCGCCGTGCGCCAGGCGCAGCAGAAGCTCTACTTCAACGCGCCAGTCGGCTCGTTCGGCAACGACGACCTCGGGGCGATGAGCTCCTGGTACGTCTGGTCCTCGCTGGGGATGTACCCGGAGACGCCGGGCACCGACACGCTGGTGCTGGGCAGCCCGGCCTTCCCGGTCGCGAACGTGACCTTCGGCAACGGCAAGCAGGCCGTGATCAACGCGCCGCAGGCCGCACCCGACGCCCCCTACGTCCAGGCGCTGGACGTGAAGGGCAAGGAGTGGAACAACGCGTGGCTGACGTTCGGTCAGCTCCAGAAGGCCGGCACGCTCGACTACAGCCTCAACACCGTGCCGAACACCGGCTGGGCCGCGTCGGACGCGGCGGCCCCGCCGTCCGACACCACCGGCGGCGGCCGGGTGCTCGCGGCCACCGGCCCGAGCAGCGACGGGCTGATCGTCGCGCCGGGCGGCTCGGGTGACGCCACCCTGCGGCTGACCAACCTGGGCACCCAGCCGGTCACCGCCGACTGGACCGCCACCGTGCCCTCGGGGGTGACCCTCGCCGCGCCCACCGGTTCGGTGACCGTGCCCGCGTCGGGCAGCGCCGAGGCGAAGATCCCGGTCACCGCCGGGAGCACCGAGGGCGCGTACTCGGTGACCTTCGCGGTCACCGACCACAGCAGCGGCGCCGCCCTGGCCTCCGCCACGCTGCGGGTCGCGGTGGCCCAACCGGGCGAGCTGTGGCCCTACGAGTCCAACGAGGGCGTCTACGCCGACGGCGCCCACTTCTCCGGCGGCTTCGACGACGAGGGATGGGCCTACTCGCAGAACGCCCTGACCGCGGCCGGGGTCGGCAGCAACGGGAAGGTCAGCGCCGACGGCATCTCCTACACCTGGCCGACCACCGCAGCGGGACGGCCGGACAACCTGGAGGTCGGCGGCCAGACCATCCCGCAGCCGGCCGGCACCACCGGGGCCTCCATCGGCCTCCTCGGCGCCGCGACCAACGCGCCCACCGACGGAACCGGCGTCCCCGGCAAGCTCACCGTCACCTACACCGACGGCAGCACCACGACGGCGACGGTGACGTTCTCCGACTGGACCCTCAACGGCGGCTCCAGCAAGGCGGTGGCCGGCGACACCACTGCCGTCACCACCGCCTACCGCAACACCGGCGCCGGGGGCAAGGACACCGTGAAGGCCTACGTCTTCTCGGTGAAGGTGCCGCTGGACCAGACGAAGACGGTGGCCTCGGTGACCCTCCCGGTCACCGGAGCCTCGGGCACGGTCCACCTGTTCGCCATCGGCTTCGGCGGATAGGCGGCAAGCCCGGCACCGAATCGCAGCAAGGAGCAGCAGCACAGCAAGCAGTAGCACCCGGGGCCGTCCCCTCCGCAGACCGGCGGAGCGGGACGGCCCCGCCGACTCCGGTGCCGGGCCTCAGCCGAGCTGGTGCCGGCTGCCGTCGGCGACGGCGCGGAGCTTGTCCGGGTTGGCCACGTTGTGGATGGCCGAGATGCGGCCTTCCGGGTCGAAGTCGAAGGTCATCGTGGCGAGCACGCGGTCCGGGCCGTGGAAGACCACCCCCGGGCCGCCGTTGATCGAGGTCAGCTCGGCCCGCATCTGTCCGGGCTCGACGCCCTGGTAGGCCACGGTGCCGAGCGCGCTGAACCAACGGGCCACGGTCTCCAGCCCGACGACCGGCTTGAGGGCCTGGCGGACCTTGCCGCCGCCGTCGGTCCACAGCGTCACATCCGGGGAGAGCAGCTCCATCAGGGTGTTGATGTCGCCGCCCGTCGCCGCCGCGAAGAAGCGCTCGGTGACGTCGCGTTGGCGGGCGCGGTCCGCGGTGAAGCGGGGTCGCCGGGCCTGGACGTGCTCGCGGGCGCGGTGCGCGGCCTGCCGGACCGCCGGCTCCGAACGCTCCACCGCCTCCGCGATCTCCGCATGGCTGAACGCGAAGACCTCCTTCAGCACGAAGACCGCCCGCTCCAGCGGGCTCAGCGTCTCCAGGACGACCAGCAGGGCCATCGAGACCGAGTCCGCGGCGGCGACGCCGTCGGCGGTGTCCGGGCCGGTGAGGACCGGCTCGGGCAGCCACGGCCCGACGTAGGCCTCGCGCTGGTGGCGGGTCGAACGGAGCCGCTCCATGGACAGGTTGGAGATGATCCGGGTCAGGTAGGCCTTGGGGTCGGCGACCTGGGAGCGGTCGGCCGCCGACCATTTGAGCCAGGCGTCCTGGACCACGTCCTCGGCGTCGGCGGCGCTGCCGAGGATGCGGTAGGCGACGGAGAAGAGCAGGGTGCGGTACTGCTGGAAGGCGAGCTGGTCGGGGCCTGCTGCCTGCTGGGGCTGGGTCACTTGGCGCTCCTGGTCCGGGTGTGGCGGCCGCCGCGCGGCCAGAACGCGCCCGAGGCGGGCATCTTCTTCATACGGGCGAAGGTCGCCCACGGCGCGGCGGAGACGGTCTCCTTGTACGCCGCGGCCCGCTTGCCGGTCAGCACGAGCCGGCGCGGGCTGTCGTCGGGGTGGGTGAACTGTACGACGGCGTCGTTCCGGCCCAGGCTGACGGGGGTGTGGTAGTAGCCGAAGCGGAAGGCCCTGGGCTCCTTGCCGACCAGCACCCGCAGGATCGACAGGGCCGCGTGCACGCCGCTGGGCATGCCGCTCTGGCAGGTCCCGTGCATCACGCCGTAGCCCTGGCGGACCGCCGCCGCGTCGCCCACGGCGTAGACCTCCGGGTGGGAGACCGAGCGCAGCGCACTGTCGGTGACCACCCGGCCGCGCTCGTCGACGGTCAGTCCCGCGGCGGCGGCCAGCGGCGGGACGCGGGTACCGCTGGTCCACAGCACGGCGTCGGCCGGGACGCCGGAGCCGTCCGCGAGCTCGACGCGGTCCGGCAGCACCTTGACCACCTCGACGCCGCTGCGCACCCGCACACCGAGCCGGGCCAGCGCCGCGTCCAGGTGCGCCTTGGCCTTCGGGTGCAGGCCCGCGCCCGGCTCCTGACGGCCCAGCAGCACCACCTGGAGCCCTGGGTGCCGCTCGGCGATCTCCGCGGCGGCCTCGACGCCGGTCAGGCCGCTGCCACCGACCACGACGGTCCCGCCGTCGAGCCCGGCCGGGCGTTCCAGCCGATCCAGCCGTTCCAGCCGTTCGGCGAGGAGGGCGGCGTCCCGTGGGCTGTCGAGGGTGTGGGCGTACTCGTCCACGCCGGGGACGGCGGCGGTGTCCGCGACGCTGCCCAGGCCGTAGACCAGGGTGTCGTAGCGCAGGACCCGTTCGTCGTCGATCCGGACGGTCTTCGCCTCGGCGTCCACGGCGGTGACCCAGCCGCGGACGAACCCGGCGCCGGTGCCCTCCAGCAGCTCCGGGATGTTCATCTCGGCCGTCTCCTGGCCGGTGGCGGTCATGTGCAGACGGAGCCGCTCGGTGAAGGTGCTGCTGGGGCTGACCAGGGTCACCCGCAGCCCCCGCGCTTCCTGGTGCGGGCCGCGAGCTGGACCGCGGCGGAGAGCCCGGCGTATCCGGCGCCCAGGACCAGGACCTCGTGCTGCTGCTGCGCTGTTGTCGCGTTCATCGCTCTGTGTCTCCTCGGTGGCGGTCGTTCCCGCTGCAGCGGACGACCAGCAGACGCAAGCTGCCCTTCCGTTCGTGACACGGGGTCGGTGTGGCCTGCGTCACATCCGGCGGGGCCGCGTCGTCGGCGCGGTCCAGGACCGCCGCACCTGGGCCCAAGCCGTCTTTTGACGGCTTGTTCGGAACGGAGCCGCCCGAGCATGGACACGCAGACGGACGCAGACGGGTCCGTCTGAAGGTCGAAAAGCTTGGGGGAGTCTTCATGAGCTTCGAGGAAACACCGCTGTTCAGCTTCCGCCGCTCGGCGTGCCTCGCCGCGGCCGTCGCCCTGACCGCCTGCGCCGCGGCGCTGGCGCCGGCCGCCGAGGCGTCACCGGTCGTCCGCCCGGCGGCGCCGTCCGCCCAGGTCGGCGCCGCCGGGCGGAGCACCGCGGCAGCCACAGCCGCCGCGCCCACGTCCGTGCGGACCTTCACGGCGACCGCCGCGTCGCCCAAGACGTCGATCACCTGCACCCTGACCGCGCACAATCCGACCTACGGCGGCCCGGTGTACGGGCAGTACGGCACCTCGACGGTCCAGTGCACGGCCAACGTCCAGTCGATCTACCTGATCACCGCCCTGTACTACGAGAACTCGCTCTACGTCGACAGCGTCACCCAGACCGGAGGGGGTACCGCCGCATCGGCCAACGGAGCCACCCAGTACTCGAACTCGCTCAGCGGTCCGTGGACCACGGGCGCGGTGGCGATGATCACCTACCCCAGCGGGTACACGCCCGCGACCCAGAACCTCGGCGAGGTCTACAGCAGCACGGTCAACCTGCAGTAGTCAGCAGTAGTCAGCAGGAGTCAGCGGTAGCGGCCACCGTGCCGACGCGGGTCACCAGCGCAGCCCGGCGAAGTCGATCGGCCGCGGTGCGAGCCGTCGGGTGCGGTCGGCCAGGCCGTGCAGGCGGCGGGTGAACTCGTCGGCGGGCAGGTGCTTGCGGTCGCCGTGACCCGGCATCAGCCAGGCGAACCGGATCCGCGGCGCCGTACGCGCCAGCGACGCGGCCAACTCGGTGATGGAGTACCAGGTGACCGACTCGGCGACGGCGAGGTCGGCCGCGGACCGGGACCAGTAGAAGCTGTCGCCGCTGAAGCAGTACGTATCGTCGGCGAGGAACAGGACACTGCCCTCGGTGTGTCCGGGCAGCGGGTGCGCGGTCACCCCGTCGGCGATCTCCACCGGGTCGGTGCCGCGCAGGACCATGTCGGCGTCCGGAACGGCGACCAGGTCGCCTTCGTGGATCCAGAGCCGGGCGTCGAACCGGTCGGCGTAGGCACGGCCGTGCTTGGCGTGGTCGCGGTGGGTGAGCAGGACGTCGGTCACCGGACCGAGGGCCTCGTAGGCCGTCGCCAGCTCGGGGCTCCAGCGCGGGGTGTCGACCATCATCAGGTTCCCGGCGGGCCGCCGCAGCAGATAGGAGTTCGCGCCCGCGGTGCGGGGCGAGTTGTGCCCGCACAGGTGGACGTGCTCGGTGAGCCGCAGCGGGAACGGGTCGTGGGCCGGGTCCAGCTCCCGCCCGCCGTGGCGGATGGAGCGGGTGGGGCAGGCGAACGCCGCGGCGTGCAGCGCCGCCTCCTCCGCCTCGCTGCGCGGTTGCCGGACCACCGACGAGCGGCCGGCGATCTCGGAGATCAGGTCGGGGGCGAGCTGTCGGGCCACATCGCAGTTGGTGCAGCGATTGTCGACCCGCCAGCCGGAGTCGGCCGGTTGAGTGTCCATGGGGCGATTCCTCCGGGCAGACGCTGGGGCGGCTCTGGCTCCGGAATCCTCGCACGCGGCGGTAAAGCCCGCGTAGTGCGCCCGAAACACTGGTGGTGTTCTGTGGGGCCCCTGGCGCGAAATCCATTGCCGAGGGGCGGATGTGACGACGTTGAGGGGACTCCCCGGAGACCCAGGAGCAATGGAGCACTTCGCGCAGTGCCTGAGCGGCGTCGCGGCCCTGGTCGACTGGGACGGCAGCTGGTTCCGGGAGTTCTGGCAGCGCGACGCCGAAGGGATGCGCGCCTGCCTGGAGGGCCGTGAGGTGCCGCCCTGGGACGTGATCGAGTCCATGCTCCACGACCTCGCCGCGGTCCGGGGCACGGAGAGCGCCCGGCACGAGGCGGCTCGGCTCCGCCCGCTGTACCGCGCATCGGTACGGGCCTACGACCGCACCGAGGGGGTCAGGGCGACGCTCACCGAACGGCTGCGCCTGCTGCGCGAGGAGCAGCAGCGGTCAGCCCGCCTGCTGCGCGACCTGCAGACCCGCGGCGCCTCGGCCGTCGGCCCGGAGCGGCAGCGGGCCGGTGCGAGCGATCTGGCCTGGGCCGGTGACTACCACGCGCGGATCTGCGGCCGAATCGCCGAACTGCGGGGCCGGGTGGCGGCTTTGGAGCAGGGAGAGGCGGCACCGGTCCGCCCGGTGCCCCAGAACGCCGGGCAGCGGCCGGAGTCTGCACTACTGGAGTCCTCGCTGCCGGAGCGGCGGCCCCCGGCGTCCTCCGCGTCAAGGCGCAGAGGACGGGTACGCGGCAGCGCCCGCTTCGCGGGCCAGGACGTCGGGGCCCGGACCGGGTCCGTCGAAGCGGGTGCGGAGCAGTCCGCCGGGACCGTGGCCGCCGCGGACCGCTCCGCCGGGACCGTGGCCGCACCTCGCGGTGCCCGCTTCTCCGGGGCGCCGACCACAGCCTCCCCGGGGACCACGGCGGTGACCACCCTGCCCGGGGCGGTCGGCACGTTACGCGGTGCGCGGTTCGTGGGGGCCGCGGACGCGCCCGCCGCCCGGGTCGCCGCCGCCGTGGACGACGCGGACCGCGCGGCGGTCACCCGCACCGTCGAGATGCTGCGGGGACTTCGCGCGCACGACCGCGGCGGCCAGGCGCACGCCGTCCTCGCCGAGGCCGCGTACCAGCCTGCCGTACGGTTCCCGCTGCTGGCGGAGCAGCTGGAGCGAGCGGGTATGGCCGCGGACTGGGCCACGCTGCTGTGGGAGGCGGCGGCGCTGCCGCTCGACCGCGTGCTCGCCGCCGCGGAGGCACTCGGGGCCGCCGGACGCACCCCGGACGGCGAACAGCTGCTGCGGCTGGGCATGGGCAGGTCCGCCGCGGAGGTCGGCCCCGCGGTGGCCGAACTCGTCGACGAGGCCCGGGGCAGGGAGGCCCGCGCCGTCCTCGACGTCTATCTCCGCACCCGTGCCACCGGCGAGTCCGCCCGGGTCGCGCTCGCGGACCCGGTCCGCCTGGTGCCGCTTCTCCTTGAGGTGGCCCTCGGCGTTTCCACCGGCCTGCACGAGGACCTGGTGCTGTCGCTGCGGGTCGCCGGGATGCGTGACGAGGTGTCAGCGGCGCTGTCGCAGGCCGGATAGGGCCCATGGCCCAATGGGCCCGGTCGCGGTGGCCGCTCTCAGGCGGTCCGGTCGGCGTCGGGACGCAGACCGCCGATGATCAGGTCGAGCACGCGGCCGGTCTGCTCGGGGGTGCTGCTGCCCGCGGTGGCGAGGAAGGTGCCGAGCAGGATCACGGTGACGTCGTCGGGGTCGACGTCGGCGCGCAGGGTGCCGTCGGCGGCGCCCGCGTCCAGGAACGCGGCGATCGCGCCGGTGATCCGCTCACGGGTGGCCGGGGTGGCGATGCGCCCCGCGGCCCAGCCGGCCCGCAGGGTGTCGATCATTCCGCGCTTCATCGCGGCGAACCGGGCGTAGCTGTCCATCCAGGCGCGCAGTGCCAGGTCCGCGGGGTGGGCGGCGAGCAGGGCGGGGGCGCTGGTGGTGATGGCGGTGAGCTCGGCCGCGTAGACGGCTTCGACCAGGGCCTCGCGGGTGGGGAAGTGGCGGTAGAGGGTGCCGATGCCCAGGCCGGCGTCGCGGGCGATGTCCTCCAGCGGGACACCGGCGTCGGCGGCGGTGAAGGCGGTGCGCGCGACGGCGATGAGGGTGTCGCGGTTGCGTTGTGCGTCCGCGCGGAGCGGGCGGTCCTGGGCGGCCAAAGCGGAGGTACCTCCGTTAGTGCTATTCTCGGATAGAGCGGAGGGACCTCCGCTTCCCCCATGCTCCCACAGGACAGGAGTCCAGCCCATGCCTGTCGATGCCGCTTCCACCACACCCAACGGCGTCCCCCGCCCCGGCGGTGCGGGCCGGCTCGCCGGTCGCACCGTCTCCCGGGTCGGCTTCGGCGCGATGCAGCTGGAGCGCCTGCACGCGGACCGGGCTGCCGCGGTCGCGCTGCTGCGCCGCGCGGTCGACCTGGGGATCGACCACGTCGACACCGCCCACTTCTACGGCAACGGGTTCGTCAACGCGGTGATCCGCGAGGCGTTCGGCCCCCGGGACGAGGTCCTGGTGGTGAGCAAGGTCGGCGCGGACCCCGACCCGGGCGCCCGCATCCCGCTGCGCCCCGCCCAGCGGCCCGAGCAGTTGCGGGCCAGCGTCGAGGCCAACCTGGCCGGTCTGGGCCTGGAGCAGATCCCGGTGGTGAACCTGCGCCGCCTGGACACCGGCCCCGGGCTCCGCGCCGAGGGCGACCAGGTCGTCGCCATCGAGGACCAGCTGGCGACGATGACCGCGCTGCGCGACGAGGGCAAGATTGGCGCCATCGGTCTGAGCAGCGTGACCGCGGACGGGCTGCGCCGGGCGCTCCCGGCCGGAATCGCCTGCGTGCAGAACGCCTACAGCCTGCTCGCCCGGGACGACGAGGACATGCTCGCGCTGTGCGCCGCCGAGCAGATCGCCTGGGTGCCGTTCTTCCCGCTCGGCAGCGCCTTCCCCGGCCTGCCGAAGGTCACCGACGAGCCCGCGGTGCGCGCCGCCGCCGAGTCCCTGGACTGCACACCGGCCCAGGTGGGCCTGGCCTGGCTGCTGCGGCACGCGCCCCACGTCCTGCTGATCCCCGGCACCGCCGACCCGGACCACCTGGCCGCGAACACCGCGGCCGGCTCGCTGGTGCTGGACGAGGCGACCCTCGCGGCCCTGGACGCCGTCCCGTCGCGCCCGCTGCGCATGGCGCTGGGGTGACCCGACACTGTCCGGCGGAGCGGACATGACGCACCCTCACCACCCGCACCAGCTACCTGAACACCACAAGCCTCAGCACCAGACAGCTCAGAACCACACACCTCAGTACTACACACCAGGACAGGGCACCACACCATGACTGACCCGACACCCACCCTCGACCCAAGGCGGTGGCGGGCCCTGGGCTTCATCGCCCTGGCCCAGCTGATGGTCGTCCTCGACGGCACCATCGTCAACATCGCCCTCCCCTCGGCGCAGCACGACCTGGGCATCTCCGACGCCAACCGCCAGTGGGTGGTGACCGCCTACGCACTGGCCTTCGGCGGCCTGCTCCTCTTCGGCGGCCGGATCTCCGACCGCTGGGGACGCCGCCGCGCCTTCATGGTCGGCCTGATAGGTTTCGCCGCCGCCTCCGCGCTCGGCGGCGCTGCGGTGAACACCGGCATGCTGCTGGGCGCCCGTGCGCTCCAGGGCGCGTTCGGCGCGATCCTGGCACCGGCCGCACTCTCGCTGCTGGCGGTGATGTTCACCCAGCCCAGGGAGCGCGCCAAGGCCTTCGGCATCTACGGTGCGATCAGCGGCGGCGGCGCGGCCATCGGGCTGATCCTCGGCGGCCTGCTCACCGAGTACGCCGACTGGCGCTGGACCCTCTACGTCAACGTCCTCTTCGCGGTGGTCGCGGTGGCCGGCGCGGTGTTCGTGATCAAGGAGCCCGAGGGCGCACGCCACACCACCCGCCTGGACATCCCCGGCATCGTGCTGGCCGGCACCGGACTGGCCTCGCTGGTCTACGGCTTCAGCAAGGCCGAGACGGACGGCTGGAGTTCGGCCGGGACACTCGGCTTCATCATCGCCGCCGTGGTGCTGCTGGCGGCCTTCGTGGTGGTGCAGTCGCGCGGCAGGTCCCCGCTGCTACCGCTGCGCGTGGTCCTGGACCGCAACCGCGGCGGGGCCTACCTGACCATCGGCATCTCGGTGGTCGGCATGTTCGGCGCCTTCCTGTTCCTGACCTACTACCTGCAGGTGGTGCTCCACTACAGCCCGGTCACCAGCGGGTTCGCCTTCCTGCCGATGGTGGTCGGGATGATGCTGGGCGCCACCCAGGTCGCGGTGCGGCTGCTGCCCAAGGTCCCGGCGCGGTTCCTGATGGCCCCGGGCGCGTTCCTCGCGGCCGGTGCGATGCTGGTGCTGACCCAGATCAGCGTCGGCGGCTCCTACGCCACCCACGTCCTGCCCGCGCTGCTGATGCTCGGCTTCGGCATGGGCCTGGTGTTCATGCCCGCGATGAACCTGGCCACCCTGGGCGTGCAGCGCCAGGACGCGGGCGTGGCGTCCGCCATGGTCAGCACTTCCCAGCAGGTCGGCGGCGCCATCGGCACCTCGCTGCTGAGCACCGTCGCCAACAGCGCCACCGCCGGCTACGCCAAGGGGCACGCGAGCGCGGTCCGCTCCGCGGCCGACGCCGCCGCGCTGAAGTCGAGCGCGATGGTGCACGGCTTCACCACCGCCTACTGGGTCGCGGCCGGGCTGCTCGCGCTGGCCGGGCTGTCCGCGGCGGTCCTGGTCAACGCGCGTCCGCTGGGCGGCCACCAGGTCGAGTCCGACTCCAAGGCCGCAGAGGCCGCCGAGGAGCAGGAGACGGTGCCCACTCTGGCGCACTGACCCCGCACGCCCGGACGCCCGGACGCCGGGTCCAACGCACCGTCGGACCCGGCGTCCGGGCGTCGCAGCGCGACCAAGAGTACGGACGGGGTCGGGCCCCGGCGCGCGGTCACCCCTCCGGGCTCTGGAAGCGGGCCAGTTCGTCGTCGATCAGGCCCTGGGCCTTCTTCACCACGCGGGAGTTGTAGGCACCGGTCGAGCGGAGGGCCAGCAGCGCGTTCTGCTGGGCGGACGCCGTGGCCAGCATCAGCTGCTGGAACTGCTCGCGCGGATCGACGCCCTCCGCGACGGCCCCGACGGCGGGCTTCCGGCGGCGGGCCGCCGTCCAGTTCCGGACCTGCTCCAGCACCGCCGGGTCGTAGGGGACGCCGTCGGGCGTCCTCAGCTCGGGATCGTCCAGGGCGTCGGCGACGCGGGACGTCATCTCGGCGTAGAGCTCGACGAAGGCGGCGCGGTCGGCGGCCTCGTCGTCGCCGGGGACCTTGAGCGCGCGGATCACCCGCGGCAGCGACAGCCCCTGCACGAGCAGGGTGGTGACGGCCACGACGAACGCGATCAGCAGGAGCTGCGGCCGGTAGGGGGTGTCGGACGGCAGCGACTGGGCGGCGGCCACCGTGATCGCGCCGCGCATCCCGGACCAGGCGATCACCGTTCCGCCGCGCCACCCGAACTTCTCGTTGATCTTGAAGTCAGCGTCGCTCCGGCCGCGCACCAGTCGGCCCTGGAGCCGCTCCGGGTCGGTGTTCCGGAAGCGGTTCGGCAGGTCCTGCCCGCTGCTGAGCCGGTCGGCGAGGTCGTCCAGCGTGGTCCGGAAGTTCTCGGCCCGGTCCGCGTCGCGTCTGAGCGAGGCGACCAGCGGGACGAGGAACAGCATCCGTACCGCGATCGCCAGCAGCGTCGCCAGCAGCCCGATCCAGACGGCGTGGACGACGTCCTGTCCGGCGTCGTGCGCCTGGTCCAGCAGGGTCCTGAGCTGAAGCCCCATCAGCAGGAAGATCCCGCTTTCCAGGAGGAAGGCGATGGTCTGCCAGTTGACCTCCTCGGCGAGCCGGTCCCTGGCCCGCAGGAACCGGGGGCTGAGATGACCGCTGACCAGCCCGGTCAGCACGACCGAGAGCACCCCCGAGGCGCCCAGGGCCTCGGCGGGCAGGAACGCCAGGAACGGCACCACGAACGAGAGGGCCGTGTTGAGCACGGTGTCGGTGAGCCGCCCCCGCACCAGCACGGTCAGCAGGCCGACCAGGACCCCGATGACGGTGGCGATGGCCACCGAGAGCAGGAAGTCCGTGCCCACCTTCCACAGGTGCACGGTGGAGGTCGTCGCGGCGACCGCCGAACCGAGCAGGACCAGCGAGGACGCGTCGTTGACCAGGCCCTCGCCCTCCAGGATGGTCATCAGCCGGGACGGCAGGCCGAGCCGCTTGCCGATGGAGGTGGCCGCGACCGCGTCGGTCGGGCTGATGATCGCGCCGAGCGCGAACGCGGCGGCCAGCCCGAGACCGGGCAGCAGCCAGGCGAACAGGTACCCCGCGCACAGGGTGGTCGCGACCACGAGCAGGATCGCCAGCCGCAGGATGGCCTTGAGGTCGCGCCGGAAGTCGATCGCCGGCATGTGCACGGCCGAGGAGTAGAGCAGCGGCGGCAGCACCACGGTCAGCACGAGCTCGGGCTCGACCTCGATGTGCGGCACCCCCGGCAGGAAGCTGAGCACGAGTCCGACCACGACCAGGGACAGCGGCGCGGCCACCCCGATCCGCCGGGACACCACCGCCACCGCCACCATGCTGATCACGCCGAGCACGGCGATCAACGTCAGTTCCACGTGCGCTTCCCCTCTGGCCCCACCCGTCGTGAGGGCTCCCCTGCACGATGCGGGCCCGCGTCGTGCATGCAGCCGCATCTTTCCAGGTGGTCCGGCCTGCCGACGGCCACCGCGCTGCCGTCGTCGGGGACACCTCCCTCACCTCGCTTCAACGCTCGGTCGCCGAAGCAGGGGTGGGTAGAGTGACCTGACCGGCGGTCAGCAGGCCGGTGCAGCCATCCTCCCGGCTCGGACCGAGCCCGCGACCGATCGGAATGCCCATGCCCGACCTCGACGCCTGGATCTCGGCGGCACGCAGTTCGCAGGACCGCTTCGCCGCCCTCGTGCTGCCGCTCGACGCCGAACAGGTGCAGCATCCCTCGTACGCCGAGGACTGGTCGGTCGCCCAGGTCGCCTCGCACCTGGGCAGTCAGGCGGAGATCTTCGGCCTTGCCCTGGACGCCGGACTGGCCGGAACCGCGGCTCCGGGAATGGAGCAGTTCCAGCCGCTGTGGGACACCTGGAACGGCCGCTCCGCTCAGCTTCAGGCGACGGAGAGCGTGAAGGCCAACGAGGCCCTGGTGTCCCGGATCGAGGGCCTGTCCGAGGCGGACCGGGCCCGCTTCAAGGTGTCCCTGTTCGGCCGGGAGGTCGACCTGGCCGGGCTGCTGGCCCTGCGGTTGGGCGAGCACGCCCTGCACACCTGGGACATCGCGGTGGCGCTGGACTCCACGGCTGTCCTGTCCGCTGACGCGGTCGACCTGTTGATCGACGTGCTCCCCAGTACCGCCGCACGGGCCGGCCGGGCCGCCGCCGAGCCCCGCACCCTCGCGGTCGAGACCGCCGCCCCGGAACGCCGCTTCACGCTGACGACCGGGCCCGACGTCGTACTCACCCCCGACTCCGGCACCGGCCCGGTCGACCTGGTCCTGCCCGCTGAGGAGCTGGTGCGGCTCGTCTACGGGCGGTTGGACGAGGAGGCGACCTCGGCAGAGCTGCCGGGCCACGAGGTGGTCCCCGAGCTGCGGCAGGTGTTCCCGGGATTCTGACGGGTCGTTCGGGCCCCGGCGGCTTCGGGCCCTGACGGCCTACGGGACGGCCGCCGGAGCCCTGCCCGGGGGGGCTATCCGAACCGCGTGGTGTCGCCCGCTCCGCTGCGGACGATCTCGGCCTCGCCGCTGGAGAAGTCGATGACCGTGGTCGGCTCGGTGCCGCAGTCGCCCGAGTCGAGCACGGCGTCCACGACGTGGTCGAGCCGTTCCTTGATCTCCCACCCCTGCGTCATCGGCTCCTCCTCGCCGGGCATGAGCAGGGTGCTGGACAGCAGGGGCTCGCCGAGTTCGGCGAGCAGCGCCTGGGTGACCGCATGGTCGGGGATGCGGACCCCCACCGTCCTCTTCTTCGGGTGGAGCAGTTGCCGCGGGACCTCGGCGGTGGCCGGAAGAATAAAGGTGTACCGGCCCGGGGTGGCCGCCTTGACCGCTCGGAAGACCCTGTTGTCGATGTGCACGAACTGGCCCAGCTGAGCGAAGTTCTGACACACCAGGGTGAAGTGGTGACGGTCGTTGAGGCTGCGGATGGAGCGGATCCGGTCGATGCCGTCACGGTTGCCGAGCTGGCATCCCAGTGCGAAACACGAGTCGGTCGGATACGCGAGCAGCGCTCCGGAGCGGATGAGGTCGGCCACGGCAGCGATGGTGCGCTGCTGCGGGTTCTCGGGGTGGACGTCGAAGTACTTCGCCATCCGCTGAGCTTAGGGGACCGCGGTCACTGTTGTGCCGTGCCGCGAGTTCCGCGGGCGGCGTGGCGGCGCCGGCAGCCGGCAGGTGATTCCCCGACACGGCCACACGGGCACGGGTCCACAGGATAACGTCACCTGACGGTGCACCAACAATGAATGGGGGGCGGGGCAACGGTGATGTGGATCGATGCCTCGGCATGCGGTGCGGCAGGGGGACTGATCGCCGAAGCGGTCGTCACCTTCGGGCGCCTGAATGCCTGGCAGCAGGCCCGACACACGGCGAGGGCCACGGCGGCGCCGCTTCCCCGGCTCGACGGGTTCGTCGATCCGCTCGCGGACTCGCTCGCCGCACTCCTCCGGGTGGCGCTCGGGGGAGTGGCCGGTTGGCTGCTCCACGCCGAGATCACCGGTGTGTACGCGGCGGTGACCGTCGGAGCCTCGGCCCCCGCGCTGCTCGCCCAGGTGGGCAGGGCGACCACACCCGCCGTGGCCCTGCATGGGCCCGACGGAGCACAGCCGGCCGCACTCCCCTCGCCAGGCGATGGCCAGGGGCCGCCGCCGACCCGTGCGGGGGATGCGGGGGAGGCGTCGTGACCACCGGCTCGGTCGTCCGGAGTTCCTGGCGGTCCTTCATCGGCCGTAGTCCGTCGCCGTCCTCCTCCCTCTCCCTCTCGCCCGCTCCGGGACGCGGTCGCGGACGCGACGGCCACACCCTGCGGCAGCGGTTCTGGGCCTCGTTCACCGGCCTGGACCTGCCCCCCGTGCGCTCCGCGCGCCTCGGCGCCGCGCCCGCCCACGCGACGACCCCGGGGAGTCCGCCCGTCGCCCCGCGCCAGCCCCCTCCCCGGCGGCGGACCGGCGGACTCCCCTCGGGGCGGTTCCTGCTGCCCCGGCTCCCGCAGGTCGGCGGACTGACCGCTGACGGCGGCGACGCGGTGCTGGTCGAAGCGTCCTCCCCGGACGGCAGCGCCACGTTCCTGGTGCGCGGCCACGGAACCACCCCTCTCGCGTACAGCCTGGAACTGGTGGTGCACGGCAGGGACGCCACCCGGCCGCTGATGACGTCGGTCGGCTACGCCGGGCCGGACGGTGTCGAGCGGTTGCTGCTGGTGCCGGTGGTGCGTGCTCGGATCGGTCCGCCCGCCTCGTACGTCCGTCTCCCGGACCTCAGCGCCGAGGCGGAGTTGACGGCCTCCGCGCCCGTTCCGGTGAGCCCGGAGAGCGCGAGCGCCTGGGATGCCGCGACGGTTGCGGCATCGGTCCGCGCGGCGCTCAACGAGGCGACCCGCGAGGCCTGGCGCCAGGTGCGGGAGTCGGTCGCGGACGACGGCCTGGGTGCTGTCATCGACCGGGAGCTCCGGTGACCGCGGCCGAGGAACGCGCCGCCCGCACCGAGGGCCCCCGGCCCGGAACACGTCCGGAGCCCGGCTCCCTCGCGGCCCGGTCGGCGCTCGAACAGGTGCTGGAACGCACCACCAGCCCGCAGGCCGCCGTACGCGAGTTGCTCGGCGACACCCCGGCGCTGTGGTGGAACTGCTGCGGCGAGGCGGCCCGCGCCGACCCCGCCTGGCTGTCCGGTCGGCGCTGCGAGGAACTGCGCACCTGGCTGCACACGACGGCGTCGGACCAGGGCGCCGCGGCGGTGGCGTCGGTCGACCACCCGCTCCTGCTGGCCCGGGTGCTGGCCGCACCCGCGGACGGGACCGGGGACGAGGCCCTGTCGCAACTCTCCACGGCCTGGCAAGAAAGCAGACTGCTCCCTCTTGCCCCCGCCCCCACCGACGCCGAGGACCCCTCCTCCGCCGACCCCGCCTCCAACGTGCTGGCAATCGCCCTGCTGATGATGGCGGGGGCGGAATCGCGCAGGCGGCCCGCCGTCCGGGTGTCGGTGGTCTTCGGCCGATCGGCCGGTCCGGACGGACGCGCCGAGCTGCCGGAGGGGGCCACCGGTGTCCTGGAGCTTCGCGACTTCCCCCGGGGGCCGACGGGGCTGTACCCCGACCCGCGGGCGATGGCCGGGGTGCGGAGCCCCAACGGCCAGTTCGCCGCCGCGCTTGACCACGCCTGGCGTCTGGCCGGTCCGCGACGCGAGGGGCGCTGCGTCCTGTGGCGCATCGTCCTGTCCGACGAACCGGCGGCTCCGGCACGGCTCGAAGGCCCCTCGCTCGGTGCGGCCTTCGCCCTGGGCCTGCGCGAACTGCTGCGCCACCCGCGGTCCGGTCGGCCCGGCCTGTCCCGGCTGCGCGCGGTCTTCTACGGCCTGCGGCCCCGGACCGCGGTCACCGGCGCGCTCGGAGGCGAGGACCTGCTCAGGGTCAGCGGCATGGACGCCAAGCTGCTCGCCGCCCGCCGCAGCGGTCTGCGGCTCGTCGCCCCCGAGGCGAACCGGCTCGACGCCGCCAAGGCGCCCGAACCCGGCGACGTCAGGTTCGCCCGGACGCTCCGACAGGCCGACCGTCACGCCCGGCGGTTCCGCACCGGTCGGCTGGCGGTCGCCCTGTCCCTGGTCGTGGTCAGCGGTGCCGGGGCCGGTGCGCTGGGCGCGGCCGTCAACCAGCACGGCAACAGCGTCCGCCAGCACCAGTACGCCCTCTCCCGGCAGTTGGCCGCGCAGGCGGTGGCCCTCGACACGTCCCAGCCGGACATCGCCAAGCAGATGCGCATCGCGGCATACCGCACCGCGCCGACCACGGAAGCCTTCGACGCGCTGACCAGCGGGGTGCGGCTGCCCGGGGTGATCGCCGCGCCCGCCGTCTCGCACGTCGCCGTCAGCGACAGCCTCATCGCGGTCGAGGCCGCCGGCCGGGCCCGCCTGTGGAGCCGCTCCACCCACCGCTTCGCGGCGGTGCTGCCCACCCCGGGCGTGACCGCCGCGGCGTTCAGCCCGGACGGCACCGCCCTCGCCGTGGGCACCAGCACCGGAGCCCTGGACGTCTGGAACGTCACCGAACCGGGGCACCCGACGCTCAGCAGGACGCTGCCCGGCGCGGTCGGCCCGATCCAGGCCGTGGCGTTCAGCCCGGACGGCCGCCTGCTCACCGCGGGCGGCGCCGACCACAGCGTCCGGGTGTGGAATCCGGCCGCTGATCGTGGTCAGGGCGGAGCCGCCACCCCGCCGACCCCCCTGGCGACGATCAACGGCGGGGCGGGCACGGTCGCCGGACTCGCCGTCAGCCGGGACGGACACCAGCTGGCCGAGGCGGATTCCGACGGCTCGACCAGCCTGTGGGACATCACCCGACCCGCCGTCCCGGTCCTGCTCACCCGGATCCCCGACAGCCAGCCGGTCCGCTCGGTCGCCTTCGACCCGGTGGGCCAGGTGCTGGCCGCGACCGGCCTCGACGGGAACGTGCGCCTGTGGGACATCCGCGACCCGCGCCGTCCGGCGGCACTGGCCGCGCTGCACGGCACCGGCCCGATGGCCGCCACGGCCTTCTCGCCCGACGGACGCTTTCTGGCCGCCACCGGCATCAACGACGCTGGGCCCACCCAGCTCTGGGACGTCTCCGACCCCCGGTTCCCCGCGCCGCTGCCGACCCTGGCCGACGGCGGCGGGAACACCGACGTGGCCTTCAGCCCGGACGGGACCGTACTCGTCACCGTGGACAAGTCGTCCGGCGGCCTCCGCTCCCCGGACGACACGGTCAAACTGTGGAGCGCGATGAGCCTGGGGCTGCCGGCCGCCACCGCGGCGCTGCCCTTCGGCAAGCACTACGACTCCGTCGCGCTGTCACCCGACGCCGCGGTCATGGCCGCGGCGGGCGTCGACGAGGTGGGCGTGTGGGACCTGGCCGATCCGGAGCATCCCCGCGAGCTGTGGAGCGAGGGAGACCCGCGGACTCCGACCGGGTACAGCGTCTCCCTGTCGAACCGCACCCTCGCGGTCGGGGGAGACCACACCGTCACCCTGCTGAGCCTGGCCGACCCGAGCCGTCCGGTGGAGCAGGGCTCGACCGTCCTGCCCGGCTCCGGGGCCTTCCCGGACTCCCTCGACGTCACGCTCAGCCCGGACGGGCGGCTGCTGGCGGTTCGGGACAGCGACCGGCCGGAAGCCTGGCTCCTCGCTGTCCCGGCCGTCTCGGCCTCGTCGCCTTCCTCGCCACCCCGCCTCCTGGCCACCCTCGACGGCATCCCCGGCGGGCACGAGACCTTCAGCGCCGACGGGACCCTGCTGGCCATCGGCAACCTCCCGCAGAACCAAGGGGGCAACGTCCAGGGCCCGTCCCCGGCAGGGATCTGGGACATCCGCGATCCGAGCGACCCCAAGCCGTTGACCAGTGCCGTCAAGCAGATCGGGATCGCCACGGCCGTGCAGTTCTCCCCGAAATCCCCGGTGCTGGCGGTCGGCGCCCGGGACGGCACGGTGGCCTTCTGGCGGACCACGCCCAGCGGGCGGGTGACGCGGTCGGCGTCGCTGCCCGGTGCCGGGGCGGCAGTGCTGGCCCTGCGCTACAGCGCGGACGGCGACTTCCTCCTGGACCTCGACACAGCCGGAACCATCCGCATGTGGAACCTGACGAATCCGACCAGCCCCACCCTGCTCGGGCACTACAACGAGCCCGCCAGCCCAGGTCTCGCCTACGGGGACGCCTCGGCCGCGGTCGGACCCGCCCGACCGGCCGACGGCGGCCGGACGATCGTCACCGCCACCGACCTCAGCGACCCCTACCTCTGGACCAGCGGCGCCGACCAAGCCGTCAGGCGGCTGTGCCAGACCATCGGCGACACCCTGACCACCGCGCAGTGGAGCCACTACCTCCCGGGCGCAAGCTACGCCAACCCCTGCCCGAGCTGAGCACGGCCGCCCCGCGCCCCGGCCGCCACCCCGCGACCCCACCACCCTCAGGAGAAACCCCGTGCAATCACCCCAACCCCACAACCTCCGAGCCCCCTTCCGCTCCTTGCTGAGCGCGCTCACGACCGTAGCGGCGATATCCCTCTGCGCCGCAGGATGCAGCAGCACACCGCCCCCGTCGCGCCCGTCACCCCCGCCGCTCCGACCGACAGCCACCCACCCATCGCCGCCCCTCGCACCCCCGAACCCACCCGACTTCGCCCTGTTCACCGGCCACTGGATCGGACACGGCAACGACATGACCGTCAACGCCGACGGCACGTTCACGATGGAGCTGCGCACCTACGTCTCCTGCACCGACAACCCTCCGCCCTGCGACACCGACACCAACGCGCAGATCACCGACGGCGCTCACGCGCTCGGCACGCTTCGCACCGTCTCCGGAACCGTCGCCTCCGGCGTGATCAGCACCACCAACGACGCCCCCCAGATGCCGACCGGCCCGGTCACCTTCACCCTCGACACCACCAACGACGCCATCAACGCCCTGAACCTCAACTGGTGCGGCCCCAACGCCCCTGTAGGAATCTGCTACTGATCCCCCAGCACGCAACCTTCGGAAGCCCCGAAACCCCTTGCTCTCACCCGCCGCTACAGCACGGAATCCTCGGAGCCGACGCCGAACAAGAACGCAACATGGCCCTCAGCGCCGCCCAGATCGCGTGCTCCGAGACCGGGTGCAGCGAAGCGGACCGCTACTACTACGGCATGTACTCGCAAGGGTTCCTCGGCCAAGGCATCATTGAGGCAGCTGGAGCCGGCGGTATCGTAGGCAGCAAGGCTCTCAAGGCGCAGGTCGAAAGGATTCAGAAGCAAAAAGCTGAGAGCGGCTCGGCCACCCGCTTCGGCCCAAACCCGCCTCCCGGAACCGGAGATAATTGGACTGTTCGGGCCTCGGACAACGGCAAGGGAACAGTCTGGCAAGCGCCCGGATCCAACGGAAACGCAAACAGTGTCTGCGTAATGGCAGCAACACCGCGATACGCTAATGGGTATGTACGCTTTTATAATTCCGGTGGCCAGCCGCTCGGTATTAACGGAAATCCTGGCCCAAACTCCGCCACGCCTATCCCATTGGATCAGAATGGAAATTATCCACTTCCTACTGGATGGCAGCAGTGAAAATTAAGGCAACCGGGTGCAGCGTCAGGCGGATCTGTTTCGATGGGGGAATGGTTATTCTCCTCGATTCTGGGCAGGAGATTCGAATCGAAACTTTTGCCCATATCGAGGGTACGCAAGAAGCTCCTGTTCGATTCGATCCGCAAGTCCCGTCCGAATCAGCAAATGCCATCGCCATGAGGCTACTAAATGCAAATATTTCCGAGGTCGAGGCAATGGATTCGGGGTCCTTGAATCTCCAATTTTAGGACGGGCGTCGACTAACTGTGACAGCGGATCTCAATTATGAAGCGTGGAGTATTACATCAGCCGATGGAGCCCGTATTATTTGCATGCCTGGCGGTGAAATCGCAGTCTGGTCGTAGTCCATGGAAATGCCTTGGTCGTGAGAATTTTCTCGTCCTTCAGGTGTTGCAGGCTTCCCAGGGTTTGATCTCGGCGGATATGGGCGGTATCTCGTTCCAGGTGGATGGCGGGACGATCTTCGTTTGCTTTGCTGTGCGTCGACGTGAGACGGAGGAGCTGGAAGAGGATGACGATATCATGTTCGAACTGGATGCCTTCCTGGGTGGTGAAACTCCGTTGAGGACACGGGTATACGTAGGCCCCCGGACGGTGATTGGCCAGGACGTCGCCATCGTATGGTTTATCTGGCCAAGCTGGAAACGGACGGGTAGCTGCGCTATGCCCGGCATATTGACAGCACATCTACTGACACCGGTGCCGGTCGTGGTGTCGATGGGACGGTCGATAATGCCGGTCATGGCAGATCGCAATCTGGTCCTTCGGATCATTACCACGGCGGCGCGGGAGTCGTTGAAGCCGCTCGGCTTGGCCTAGCGCGGGCGGTCGCGGGGGGAGTGGGGATGGTTGGGTGGCTGGTCTGGGAATGTGTGGTTCGGGTCTCGCTGCTTTGTTCCCTCAAGGAGTATCTCGGGCGGGGCGTCGTCGCAGGATTTGGCCTGGAAGAGATGTATCACGCGGTCAGCGTCGTGGGCCAGCAAGGCTGCCAGGTCCGGGGGCAGATGCGGTGCCCGGGCGGCATTGTGGCGGACCAGCAGTTTGGGAGAGCTCGTGAGCTGGCGTATGGCTTGGGCGTTCGCGTGCGGTGCGCTGATCCACCGTAGTGCTGTGGTCTGTTCGTGCGGGTCGATGTCGGGAACCTGGGAGGCCATTGCGTCGATCTCGGCCGCCGTTGCTGGCGGCACGGCGTGGTGATGGTGTGCACGCCCGACACCTCGGCGGCCATGTGACAGTCGCGTGGCCGTTAAGTGCTTTTCTGCCGGTTCCGTCAGCTGTGGACGTAGGTTCGGGCGTGGCGGCGCTCCGCGCTGACCCGGGGGCCGCCGGGAAATGAAGCCAAGTTGGGTCTTGAACCCGCCACGGGATTCGCCGGAAGCCCTGCGGGAGCGGCCAGGGAGCGGCCACGCTTGTTCCTATGGATACCACCGAAGAACAGGTCGCTGTTGCTGAGGCATTGCGGGTCTGTCTGGGAATCCCCTGCCCGAAGTGCAAGGTGAAGGCCGGTCAGCACTGCCGTAATCAGATGGGGGGTGGGGTAGTCAACGCCCGTTTCCACAAGCCGCGGCAGGTCGACTCCGGCGCGCAGCAGATCCTGGAGGCCGTGGGCATCAGGCATTTGCGCTGGCAGGCTGCGGCCACGGGCACCTGGACCGGTGCCCCCGTGTGAGCGGCTGCGCAGCATCGTGCGCAGTTGGCCGTACAACTCCTTGATCAGGTCGTTGTCGCGCCAGCGGCGGAAGAACCGGTAGACGGCCCGCCACTTGGGGTCGTCGGCGGGCAGACTGGCCCAGTGAACGCCCTCGGTCACCAGGTAGCGCACAGCGTCCAACATCCCTCCGGGCGACCCCCTCGCCCGTTCAGCCAGGCCGGGACCGGCAGCAGCGGCCGAACGATCACCCACTCCGCGTCCGAGAGGTGGAGCCGTAGCGAGGGGTCCGGCCGGGCTGGTCGGCGGCGTTGCCGAGTCTATGCGCGAGGCAATCGCACAACACTCCGGAACTGGACGCCGAGGGTGGGCACGCCAGAGTGGAGCACGAGGGCCTCCTGGTTGTTCGCTGACTCGACATCACCGAACTGTGCAAGAGGCCCTTCTTCTATGTGCCGACCACCGACTGATCACCCGAACGAGACCAAAGCGCATGGAAGTTCGAGCGGCAGTCTGTCCCTCGGATTGGGAATCGCTTCTAAAGCCACATGATCCGAACTCGGTTTTTTTTAGATGGCTGGGCGCCAGAAGAAGGTTTTGCGGTGGGTGATTTTGTTGTTGGTGGTGATGTAGGTGTCGGCGAAGGGTTCGTGGAGGGGTTGTCCGGTGTGGGTGGTGCCGTGGAAGTGGCCCCAGCAGGCGGCGGTGTTGAGGTTGCTGGTGGTGTGGTCGATGTGGTGGTGGCCGGTGGCGATGATGCGTTGGTGTTGGTAGAAGTGGAGGATTTGGTGGAGGCCGAGGAGGGGTGGGTAGCCGGGGCGTTCGTAGACGGCGTCGTCGGTGAAGATGTGGGTGAGGTTGTTCCAGGTGCGGTTGTCGATGATGTGGAAGAGGTCGTGGACGAGGGTGTCCGCGGTGCGGTAGGCGGTGCTGGTGCTGGTGCTGGTGCTGGTGCTGGTGGTTGTGGCGGGGCTGGTGCTGGTGGTTATGGCGGTGGTGGTGCTGGTGGTCATGGTGTTCCTCTTGCTTTCTTTTCGGGGGGTGGGTGGGTTGGGGGTGCTTTTTCGGGGGTGTTTTTTCGGGGGGTGTTTTTTCTGGGTGGGGGTGGGCCGGGGTGTGGGGGTTATTGTCCTTGCCAGTGGGGTGGGCGTTTTTGGGTGAAGGCGAGGGGGCCTTCTAGGGTGTCGTGGCTGTTGATGCGGTGTTCTTCCCAGTGGTAGCGGGTGGTGAAGGCTTGTTCGAGGGGCATGGTGGTGGCTTTTTGTGCGGCTTCTTTGGTGGCGCGGAGGGCGAGGGGGGCGCAGGTGAGGATGTCGTGGAGCCAGTGGTCGGTGGTCTGGTCGAGTTGGTCCAAGGGGACGACTTCGTTGACGAGGCCGAGTTGGTAGGCGCGTTGGGCGGTCATGGGGCGGCCGGTGAGGAGGTGGCCCATGGCGGCTTTGAGGGGTGTTTGCTGGCTGAGGCGGAAGACGCCGCCGGCGCCGGCGATCAGGCCGTGTCTGGGTTCGGGTAGGGCGAAGGTGGCGTGGTCGGCGGCGATGATGATGTCGCAGGCCAGGGCGAGTTCGAAGCCGCCTCCTAGGGCGTAGCCGTTGACGCGTGCGATCAGGGGTTTGCTGAGGTTGAAGCGTTCGGTCAGGCGGGGCCAGCCGGGTTGGCCGTGGCTGCCGAAGGTGCTGGGGCGGGTGCCGTGGTGTTGGCGTTGGGCGAGTTCGTGCAGGTCCTGGCCGACGGAGAAGGAGCGGTTGCCGGTGCCGGTCAGGACGGCGGCCCAGAGGTTGTCGTCGTGTTCGAAGTCGTCCCAGATCTCGGCGAGTTGTTCGTGCATGCGCAGGTTCATGGCGTTCAGGACCTGGGGGCGGTCCAGGGTGATCCAGGCGGCGTGGCCCTTCTTCTCGTAGCGGACGACCGGTGAGGCGGCATCGCCGTCCGCGGTCCCGGTCCCGGTGGTGGGTTCGGCGGCGGTGGGTTCGATGGTGGTGGGTTCGGTGGTGGTGGTGTCGCTGGTCTTGGCGTCGTCGTTGGTGGTGTTCATGGGTGCTCCGGCCGGCGTGTTTGGGGGGTGTGGTGGTTGGTCAGGCCGTCCAGGGTGATCGCGGCCTGGATGGCGGCCGGGGTGGTGGTGGCGGTGGCGGGGGTGGTGGTCTGGGTGGTCGTGGTTGCTTCGGCTGGTGGGCTTGGGGGGTGTGGTGGTTGGTTTGGCTGTTCAGGGTGGCTGTGGCTTGGGTGGCGGCTGGGGTGGTGGTGGCGTCGCGGCTGGTGTCGGTACCGGTTTTGGTGGTGGTGGTCTCGGCGCTGGTGCCGGTGGTGGCGTTGTTGCCGGTCTCGGCGCTGGTGCCGGTGGCGTTGGTGTTCATGGGTGCTTCGGCCGGCGTGTTTGGGGGGCGTGGTGGTTGGTCAGGCCGTCCAGGGTGATCGCGGCCGGGGTGGTGGTGGCGTTGCCGCCGGTCCCGGTGGCAGTGCCGGTGGTGGTGCGGGTGCTGGTGCCGGTGGTGGTGGTTGCAGTGTTGGTGGTGTTGGTGGTGGTCATGGTTGCTCCGGCCAGTGGGCTTGGGAGATGTGGTGGTTGGTCAGGCCGTAGAGGGTGACGGTGGCTTGGATGGCGGCCAGGGTGATGGTGGTGGTGAGGGGGGTGGTGTATTGGAGGAGGAGGCCTGCGGTCATGGTTCCTAGGGGTGGGCCGACGCTGAGGACGGTCATGACGGCGACGATGGTGCGGCCGCGGCGGTCTTCGGTGACTTGGCGCAGGATCATGATGTCGATCAGGACGCGGAGGGCGGGGACGGTCAGGGTGGCCAGGATCAGGGTGGCGAAGACCCACCAGGGGCCCAGGGGGGCGGCGAGGAGGGCGACGGCGGCGGCGACTACTGCGGAGACGGTGATCAGGAGGCGGCCGGGGGTCATCAGGGTGTGGAGTTTGCTGACGAAGGGGGCGCCGAGGAGCATGCCGACGGCGGATCCGGACAGGGCTGTGCCGATCAGGGCGGGGGAGGTGTGTTGGGTGCGCAGGGTGACCACGACGGTCAGGATGATGGCGGTGATGATGAGGTAGAAGGTGCCGATCAGCAGGATCGCGCCGCGGAGCAGGGGGTTGCGCCATAGTTCCAGGACGCCGGCGAACATGCCCTCGGTGCCGGGTGCGGCACCGGTGCCCGTGCTCGCGCCCGTGCCGGGTGCGGTGTCGGTGCCTGCGTTCGTGCCTGTGTCGGGGGTGGTGTCGGGTCCCGGTGCGGGGGTGGTGGTGTGGGCGGCGGGGTCGGCCGGGCCGCTCCGGTTGCCCTGGATGCCCTGGGTGCCCTGGGTGCCCTGGGTGCCCTGGGTGCCCTGGGTGTGCTGGGTGCTTTGGTGGTTTTGGTTGTTGGGGTGGGTGTCGGTGGTGTGCTGGCTGGTGGGGGTGCGGGGGGGTATGCGGACGAACAGGGTGCACAGCAGGGAGAGGGTGAAGGTGGCGGCGCAGGCGAGGAAGGGCAGGACGCGGGCGATGCCGTAGAGGGTGCCGCCGACGGCGGGGCCGATCAGTCCGGCGGCGCCTTCGCGGACTTCGTCCTGGGTCAGGGCTTGGGTGAGTTGTTCGGGGGGGACGACGGCGCGGACCAGGAGCATGCGGACGGGGCCGCCGAAGGCGGCGCCGATGCCCAGGACGGCGGCGACGAGCATGAGGTGGATCATGGTGAGGTGGCCGGTGGTGATGGCGATGGCGACGGAGGCGGTGGCCAGGGCGCGGAGTGCTTCGGCGCCGATGAGCATGGTGCGGTGGTTCCAGCGGTCGACGAGTTGGCCGATGGGCAGTCCCAGGAGCACGTTGGTGGCGGCTTGGACGAAGCCGAACAGGCCGGCCAGGGCGGGGGAGCCGGTCAGGCCGAGGACCAGTAGCGGGTAGGCGACGTCGACGGCTTCGACGCCCAGGGTGGTGCTGGTCGCGCCGATCCACAGGAGTTGGAAGCGCCAGTTGCGGCGCAGTGGGGGCGGGGCCAGGTGGAGGCCGGCCGGCGCGGTCTGGGTGCTCATGGTTCGGGGCCTCTCGTTCTGCGGAGGGTCCGCGGCCTACGGGGGTTGCCGGGTGCGGGGTGCGGGGGCCGCGGCGCGGGCGGCGGCGGCACCGCCTGGCGGGTCTGGCGGCGTGACGCCTCCGCGCACCCGAGCCCAAACGC